>NZ_MAAX01000085.1:3155-7645 GCF_002162835.1 Nonlabens dokdonensis | reverse complement strand
TTACTTTGCATTAAACCGTAAACAATTCGGTCCACCAGGAGAACCAGAACAATCTATTATGGATTATCCTACGCATCAAAAAAAGTTGATGCCTTTAATTGCCAATGCCTATGCATACGATTTTGCTCATAATCATTTATTGAGAGAATATACCAGCGATGCAAACCATGATGCTCAAGAAATGGAGGCTCTTGCTGCTGGTTTAAAAGCGTTAAGCACTTGGAATACTACTGCTACTATTCAAACCTGTAGAGAAGCTTGTGGTGGTAAAGGATATTTGAGCGAGATGTATTTTGATTTATTAAAAGCAGACTCTGATATCTTTACGACATTTGAAGGTGATAATACAGTGTTGTTACAACTTACTGCAAAAAGTAGGTTGACCTATTTTAGAAAGCAATTTGGTAAAATGGACTGGTGGGATACTTTAAAATATATATCGAGTATTGCTTCCACTAATCTTAGCGAATTAAATCCATTAATTACAAGAGATACATCTGAGGATCATTTGTTAGATGATGATTTTCTTTTAAGTGCTTTTTCTTATCGAGAGGAATATTCCTTGCGCTCACTGGCTATGCGTTTAAGTAAAAAGATTAAAAATGGAATGGACAGCTACGAGGCATTTTTGCAAGTTCAAGTGCATTTAATAGATATGGCAAGCGCCTATATTGATCGCATCGTTTTAGAAAGGTTTATAGCTACTATAGATGAACAGGAAAATAAAAGCGTAAAAGAAATACTTACTTCCTTAAAAAATCTATATGCACTACATCGTATTGAAGAAAATAAAGGTTGGTATCTAGAACATGATTATATATCCGGTTCAAAATCTCTCGCAATTAATAAGCTCGTTCAAAAACTTTGTAAAGAACTGAAGGAAGAAAGCCAGCATCTTGTAGATGCATTTGACATTCCTAAACACATGACAGAAACAGCTTTGAAATTTTATTAATCTAGTTCATAAGCAGTTCCTGCAGGTCGCCTTACGAGAATTTAGGTTCGATTTCTACAGGGAAGTTAATTGAATTTGCTATAAAACATAGCTCGTGAGCTTGTTGATGTAAGGAATGCGCCAGCTCACTTTGCGATGTATCTCTAAGCACAACTTGAGGACGTAACTGTATTTTTTGAAAAGCACCACTAGAGTCTTCGTTTAAAACTAAAGTTCCTAGTGCGTTATCTTTATAGCTTAATATATCGATATTGTTTCTTTTACAAACGTAGAAATAAGACATCATGTGGCAGGAAGATAGTGCGCTGAGCAGTAAATCTTCAGGATTGTGCAATGATGCATCACCTTTAAACTCTGGTGCTGCAGATATTTCTAATTCAGATTTGCCAGCAATTTTAGAGGTATGAGATTTGGGGTTTTTAAAAACTTCTTGTTGCCATTCTGTAAGCACTTTAAACTGAAAAAGCTTTCTCATGAAGTTTTAATTTATGGTGGTAGATGTTCCATATCTCGCTTTCGCGAAAGCGTAAACCCAAGCAAAAAACAGTCCTAAAAGCAAGCCCATAAAACTGCCCATAAGCACATCGCCAAAATAATGCACACCCAAATAGACACGACTGTAAGCCACCAAAGCAGCCCAAATCATCATCACAATTCCTAATATTTTATGGTTGCGCCTCAATATAAACCACAGAAAAGTTGCCAAAGCAACCGCGCTGCTCGCATGACCACTGTAGAATCCATAAGTACCACCACTCTTCCCTACTTTAGAAATCAAACCTTCTAAGGCTGGTTCTCTAAATGGACGCAATCGTTCTAAATTATCTTTAAAAAGATTTGCCAGCTGGTCACTTAAAGCAATTAGTAAAGCGATAGAAATCAGTACTATAACCAGATTGCGAGTTCCTATTTTTTTGTATAAAACATATAAAACAAAAAGATACAATGGGATCGCATAGAATTTATGAGTGACCACATTAAAAAACAGGTCTACCGCATCATTTCCCCAATCGTTGAGAAATAAACTGATGTCCCAATCTAATTGTTTAACGTCTTCCATTACTGCTCGTACAATTCCATTTGCTCATCGTAGAAGCGGCTTGCTTCTTCAATGAGGTTTTTAGTTTCTTCTTCGAGCTCTTCTTTGTCAGTTTTAGTTACTTCTTCAAGAAATTCTACGCTGTCATCTTTGAGATTGATAATAAAACGTGGATAATCTAAGTGAATGACAAAAATATCTTCAGGATAATGAACGTTATCGCCCATAAGAAATCTAGGAAGTTCCATAAATTAGGTTGTTGAATTTCAATTAGGAATGCAATTTAGTAATTAGTGTAGAGTAAGAACTCATTAGTAGTGTAAAAATTGATTTCAAAACCATTAAATTTGTTTCATGCAAAAGAAATTAAGAGCAGATAATTTACAGAAATCATACAAAGGGCGTCCTGTAGTAAAAGGCGTTTCTTATGAAGTGAATCAAGGAGAAATAGTTGGCCTTTTAGGGCCTAACGGTGCTGGTAAAACCACTTCATTTTATATGACGGTAGGACTCGTAAAACCTACTGGCGGCGATGTATGGCTAGACGATCAAAAGATCACTCAATTCCCCATGTATAAGCGTGCTCAAAGTGGGATAGGTTACCTTGCTCAAGAAGCCTCTATTTTTAGAAAACTGACCGTTGAAGAAAATATTCTAGGAGTTTTACAACTGACTAAACTCTCTAAAAAGGAGCAAAAAGAACGTTGTGAAAAACTGCTAGAAGAATTTAGTTTACAAGACCGACGCAACAGAAACGGAGATTTATTGAGCGGTGGAGAACGACGTCGTACAGAAATCGCTCGAGCGCTTGCTACAGATCCTACATTTATTTTACTTGATGAACCGTTTGCCGGAGTAGATCCTGTTGCCGTCGAAGATATTCAAAGAATCGTAGCGCAGCTAACTAAAAAAGACATCGGTATTTTAATTACCGATCATAACGTACAAGAAACACTGGCTATTACAGATCGTACTTACCTGATGTTTGAAGGTAAAATCTTAAAACACGGCTCGCCAGAAGAACTAGCTGAAGATGAAGTGGTGCGTAGAGTTTATTTAGGACAAAACTTTGAATTGAGAAAGAAGAAGATTTTTGAGTAGTAACTAATGATGAAGATTATCTTTTAAATACGTTTTTAAGATTCTGTAGTATTGATTTCTTAGTTCGCTCTTAGACTGGTTTTGATTTACTCTAGCACTATGAACAATAATTTTAGTTTTATTCTTTTTAAGTTTTAGCAATGAAAACTGTAATTCGTTTATAGTATCCTCAGCTATAATTAATTGGTCAATTTTATAATGCGCCGAATGGATATCACCTGTTTTATACTCTTCGACTCTCTGCTTGTAGCCATTATAAATGGATTCTTTATTTATAATTTCTTTTCTATACTTAGATGAGTCTGCATCAATTAACTTGATGTACTCTTGCTCGGCATCGTATCGCAAGTAGGTGTTATGATTCATTAACAATGTATCTTGATAGGCATGCCATCCTTGTTCTGATAGTTTGCTTAGAATCTCACTTTTACTGAGTCGTACGTTTCTAGATTTATTAAGATATAAATTACCTGTTGATGCTTGATAATTATAAGCGTAGTATGGTGGTGATGTCGCCATAAATGCAAACGAGCAAAGCACTAATGCCGGTATAGTCAATTTTCTTGAACTAATATTTTTATTACAGATTTCTTCTTTCTTTTTAATGAGAAAGTATGGAAAGAAAAGAATCACCAATGTGAAATAGTCTGTATAATCAATTACTCTATAAATTTGGATGAAGGCTATTTCATTATATACGTCTATAAATGGTTGTGAAAATGGCGTTTTCCAGAATACAAACAGCAAACCTGTGATCATTACCGATTTTAAAGCTTTCCCATTAAAAAATAAAGCGAAAACTAATGCTAACAATATCAGACCTACAACATCAGATAGTTTTCCTGTGAGCCAATTATGAAACTGAATTTTTAAATAATGATCGTTGACAAGTAAAATACCTAATGAGAGCCAAAAAACAGGATGATTAATAAATCGACTTCTATTTCTACTCTTCATGGGTACTATTTTATTGGCGCTTTGTCTTCAAGTTATTTATAACACTCATCAATATATAAATAATGATAATACAAGGAACTGCATAAATCTGAAGCGTAATAAGTAATACTAGAGAAATGAGCAAAAACAAATACCTGATCACGTTTCCTTTAATTCCCCATTGCTTAAATTTAAGAGCAAACAAAGGCAATTCTGCATTGAGTAAATAAACGCTTATCAATGTAATTACGATAAGAATGTACGGATTAGTAAGAAAATAAGTCAACTCATTGTTATAATCTTGAGCAATTATTCCTAAAGAAATAATAAGAATCGCGTTTGCTGGCGTCGGTACTCCTATAAAAGAATCGGTTTGTCTGGTATCAATATTAAACTTTGCCAGTCTGTAGCAACTTCCTAAAGTTATGAGAAAACCTAAGATAGGAATCCATGGGTAGT
>NZ_MAAX01000085.1:0-3142 GCF_002162835.1 Nonlabens dokdonensis | reverse complement strand
TGCCCCTATTACTTGGTTTTGATTAATAGCAATAATATCGTTTCCTATTGCTTCACTTAACATTTGATACATCACAATACCAGGAACCAGACCACTGGTTACCATATCTGCCAGTGAGTCCAGCTGTTTTCCTAGCTCACTAGATACATTTAGTAGTCTTGCTGCGAGGCCATCAAAAAAGTCAAAAAATATTCCTGCGCCTACAAATATTCCCGCCAAAACCAACTGGTCGTTAAATGCGTAAATAGCAGCAATACAACCGCATAATAAATTTGATAACGTGATAATATTTGGAACCCATTTCTTCATGTTACAAATATGCAGTTTTTTAGTGATCTGTTTCGTTTACTTTTAGGCAATATCCACAGATTTTCATAGTTATTAACTCAGAAACTTAGATATTTGCGACTTATTAATATTTCTGCTTGAAAAATTACTTTTTTTTATTGCTTATTGTTTGTTCCGCTTTCGCGAAAGCGCAAACCTCAAGAGCCTACTCTAACGAATTCCTAAACATAGGAGTCGACGCAGCGGCACTAGGTATGAGCAATGCTGTGGTGGCGAGCAGTGATGATGTGAACTCTGTTTACTGGAATCCTGCAGGACTTATAAGAATGGAAGATCAGGAACTCTCTTTAATGCATTCCAGTTATTTTGCAAATATTGCTCAGTTTAATTACGGTGCCTATGCCATGCCTATTGATGATGTGAGCGCTTTTGGTTTTTCTGTAATTAGATTTTCTGTAGATGATATCTTAAACACCACACAACTAATAGACGATCAAGGAAACATTAATTACGATCGCATTTCTACCTTTTCCACAGCAGACTGGGCTTTTACGTTCTCCTATGCCAGAGAAGCAAAACTGGACGGTTTCTCTTATGGAGCAAATGCAAAAGTGATACGTCGTGTAATAGGAGATTTTGCAAACTCATGGGGTTTTGGCTTTGACGTAGGCTTACAATTTAAACGTGGCGACTGGCAAGTAGGATTTATGGCGCGTGACATCACAACTACGTACAACACTTGGTCTATTGATGAAGAGCAATTTGAACAAGTAAGCGGCGCCGTAGAAAACCAAAATCAAGATTTACCAGAAACTACAGAAATCACGTTACCAAAACTGCAATTAGGTCTAGCGAGAACTTTTACTTTTCATTACGATCACGTTCTTACTGCAGAGGTAGATTTAAATATGCGCTTCATTCAAACTAACGATATTATCTCAAGCAGTGCGGTAAGTGCCACACCAGCTTTAGGATTAGAATACAGCTTCATCGACTTAGTTTTTGTAAGAGCTGGCGCAGGAAATTTTCAGAATATCCAGCAGCTTGATGGTAGTGATAGTACCACTTTTCAACCTAACATAGGAATAGGTTTTAAATACAAAGGAATCTCTGTAGACTACGCTTTGACTGATATCGGTGATTCTAGTGAGGCGTTATACTCTAATGTATTCTCAGTAAACATAGATTTATCGGTCTTTAGCAGGTAGTTTAATAACAACTGTTTAATTTAGCAATCTATACTGTAGTTCATGAAATTTAACAGCCTTTTACTAGCACTTTTATCAGGAATACTTCTTTGGTTGGGCTGGCCTACTTATGGTTTTGCAGGAATGCTTTTAGTCGCATTTGTACCACTGCTTATGGTGGAGCGCCGTTTGCGACTCAGTGACACTAGAAGAGCAGCTGGAAAGGTCTTTCTCCACTCCTATCTATCTTTCTTTATTTGGAATATAGCAACTACTTACTGGTTGTATTTTTCTACGCCTTTTGGGATGTGGTTTGCTGTTTTAGTTAATACGGCACTGATGAGTTTAGTGTTTTTAGGCTATCATTTATTAGCCAAAAAGGCCACACAAGGCGCTGCACTAACCTTCCTTGCCTGCCTTTGGATAAGCTTTGAACGCTTGCATCTAGATTGGGAATTCTCTTGGCCGTGGTTGAACTTAGGTAATGGTTTTAGCGAGACAACTTCTTGGATTCAATGGTATGAATATACAGGAACCTTCGGTGGTTCTTTATGGATCTGGCTGGTTAATATTTTTGTTTTTTTAAGTGTGTTACGCTTTCGCGAAAGCAGAATTATCTCCAAGCGTCAATTTATGATTAAGCGAGTTGCTGTACTTCTAGCTCTTGTAATTGTACCTATCCTAATTTCTCAAATTATTAGCTTTTATAACTTTGAAGTTTATAAGTACGATGGAGGAACAAAAGTGGTCATCGTACAACCGAACATCGATCCTTATAGCGAGAAATATTATATCACTAACGATAGTATCGTGAGCCATATAAGTAGTCTTGCCTTACCTTTAATCGATCCATCTACCGACTTAATTATCACGCCAGAGACTGTTCTAGCAGATAATATTAAACTTTCAAACTTAAAACAACTGGATTATAATCGTGCGGTAAATGAATTACGGTTGACACTCTTAGAGTTTCCAGAAATCAACTATCTAGGCGGTGTTTCTATTACAGAAATAGTAAGGGATAGCGCTCAAATAAATCCACAGACTAATCTTTATCGCGATGGCAGGACGCTGTATAATGATTACAATTCTGCCATGTTTCTAAAAGTGGGAGATTCTTTAAAAATTTACCATAAATCAAAACTAGTCGTAGGTGTTGAGAATTTCCCTTATAAAAGTATATTAAAGCCTATTCTAGGCAATGCAATGTTAGATCTAGGCGGTACCGTTTCTACTAAAACTACTCAAAAAGATCGAGCTATATTTGAAATGAATAACTCTGCAACGGTTGCTCCTGTAATTTGTTATGAGTCTGTTTATGGAGAATATGTTTCTGATTACGTAAAGAACGGAGCTACTTTTCTAGCGATTATTACTAACGATGCCTGGTGGGGCAACACCCAAGGTCATAAACAACATTTAAGTCTTGCAAGATTACGTGCCATAGAGAATAGAAGGTGGATCGCCCGTAGTGCAAATACTGGAATTAGCGCTATTATCGATCACAGAGGAAATATAAAAGAATCATTAGGCTATGAGGAAGAAGGAGCTATAAAAGGTTCTATTAGACCTCGATCAGAACTAACCTTCTACTCTACTCATGGAGATTATATAGCAAGAATTGCTAGCCTCATGGGGTTATTTGTATTGCTATTTAGTGTTTTAAG
>NZ_MAAX01000032.1 GCF_002162835.1 Nonlabens dokdonensis | reverse complement strand
GTTACCATTTATGGTTTAAATGATAAAGTCGGAAACATTACTTATTACGATTCTAGCGGTCAGTCAGAGTATTCTATGACAAAACCGTACAGTGAGCAAACAGCAGTAGTTATTGACGAGGAGATTTCAAAAATAATTGAAGCACAATACCAGCGCGCTATTAAGATTCTTACTGAGAATAAAGATAAGCTTACTGAACTAGCAGAAATTCTTCTTGAAAAAGAGGTGATTTTCAAAGATGATTTAGAGAAGATATTTGGAAAAAGAACTTTTGTAAAAGAAGAAGCTGTTGCCTTAAAATCATCTAATAGATCAGTATTAAATGGACCTATAGCAGCCGATGAGGAAGAATAGTTTGCTTGCAAAAATTTAAGTAACTATATTTACCTCCATCCCAAAAAATAGGCTAGCGACAGGCAATGAGTATATTTAAAAAATTATTTGGAAAATCCTCTGATTCAGAACCTGTTAAAGGGTCTAATAAGGAGCGCTCTAAATATATGCCAGATGAAAAGCCACCACTAGATGAAGAATTTATTCACAATTTTCAACATCAAGGTGGACGTTTTCTGTATGCTATAGATGAAAAAGAAATAAAGCAGCATTTTGAAGATATCCTTGTAGAACATGATTATTTTGAAAAAAACGTGCTTTGTTTTGATGATCAATTGAAGAGTAGGTTTGGAGATTTTAATTTGAACTTTACAACTACTAGTGCTACATCTGATTTTTTTCTAGCTACATGTGAATATGTTATAGCAAATAATGGAGCGATTCTCTTTTCTTCTAGACAAGTAAAGGAAACTAAGCCGGCCGATTTGCCAGACACCTACGTTATTCTCGCAAGTACCAGTCAGATTGTAGAATCCATAGGTGAAGGTTTACGTGGGATTAAACACCAAAGTAAAGGACACATTCCTACTAATATAACAACGCTCAAGAACTTCAAAGAGTCAGCTCCTAAACAAGAAAAAGACTTAATGAATTACGGTGCTCCTAACAAAAGATTATACCTACTACTTTTAGAAGATTTATAACATGAGAGAATTAATTACTCGTTCCATATCTGGAATCGTTTATGTATCTCTTGTGGTATTAAGCGCTTTGTATTCTAGAGATGTATTTATATTATTATTCTGTGCCTTTGCATTTATATGTCTCTTAGAATTGATGCCAATGATAAGGCTAAGACAATGGCTCATCTATCCCATTTTGCCCATTGCATATTACTTCATAGTATGGAAGAGTGTCTCAATGGAATTCATATATATTTTACTGGCAGCGACCTTACTAGTTAATATTTACTTAATCAGAGATTTAGTTTTAGTAGATCGCATAGCGTTATTCAATACAAAAAAACACGTTATAGCACTACTCTATCTTATAGGAAGTAGTTTATTCTTAGCGCTCATACCTGATGTGGTAATCCATTTAGATTTAGTTACACCTAATTATCAGCCAGAGTTACTAATAGGTATATTTGCCATAATCTGGACTAATGATAGTTTTGCCTATTTATTTGGAAAAAATTTTGGTAAGCATAAGCTTATGAAGCGTATTTCACCTAAAAAGACAATAGAAGGCTTTGTAGGTGGCTTAATAATGGCCATTGCTGCCGGTGCAGGTCTCTATTTTTATCTTAAGTCTATAGGTATAATTAATTATACCGTTTGGAACTGGATGACAGTAGCTTTGGTAGTCGCATTTTTTGGTACTCTAGGAGATCTCATTCAAAGTAAAATTAAACGACAAGCGGCCGTTAAAGATAGCGGTAGTATAATGCCTGGACATGGCGGTATATTTGATCGCATGGACAGTATTATCTTTGCAGCACCTTTTGCTTACGCCACCTTTTTAATTATAAATTATGTTTCATAAAGAAGGAAATACCTCTATACTAATAGCATTTGTACTAACAGTTATACTAATGAGTGTAATCTGGTTAGTATCACTACCAGAATGGATTCAAATAAGCCTATCTGCAATTGTAATTATTTTTCTATTCATTATTTTACAATTCTTTAGAAACCCAAAAAGAAACACTGTTTTAAGCGACACTACAGTCGTCTCTCCTGTTGATGGTAAAGTAGTGGTAATAGAAAAGGTCACTGAAAGTGAATACTTTAAAGGTGAACGAATAATGATATCTGTATTTATGTCTCCTATTAATGTTCATGTAACGAGGTACCCTATTTCTGGAAAAGTTACTTACAGTAAATATCATCCAGGTAAATACCTAGTGGCATGGCATCCTAAGGCTAGTGAAGAAAATGAAAGAACAACGGTTGTAATCAACCATAAGAATAAGGTACAAGTTATGTACAGACAAATCGCTGGTGCGCTTGCTAAGCGTATTGTAAACTATGCTAAAGAAAATGAGACTATTACTCAGGGAATGGATAGTGGTTTTATTAAATTTGGAAGTCGAGTAGATGTTTACTTACCAGTAGACACGCCTATTAATGTAGAATTAAATCAAAAAGTTAAAGGAGGAGAATCTGTTCTTGCCACTTTCTAGATGACCAAAGAAGAGTTAGATAAAGAATTTAATGCCGCTTTTGCAAAAGCGTCCTCAGAAGAACAATCTCTGGTACCACCAGATTTGCAGCTTCATTTGTATGCTTATTATAAGAGAGCAATAGATGAGCCCTATGTGAGTAATAGAAGCTTTGAGTCTAATGATTTGAGAAATGCGTTTAAAATGAACGCGCTTATTCAAGTTCAAGCAATTTCTAAAAAGGAAGCTAAAAAAAGATATATAGAAATTATCAAAGAGCTTTATCCTAAACCTTGGTAAGTCCAGCATTTCAATAGGTAGCAAAAAATTATAAAAGCCTCAATAGAATTACTCTATCGAGGCTTTTGTATTTAAATAAATTTTGCGACCTAATCTTTTTTTCTGAGGATATAGATCGCTAGTGCGGTTAAACATAGTACAGCAGCACCTAAAACAATAACTATAGTAACAAATGGGTTCATTTTTATTCTCTTTTATTCAGAATGTACTTCAAATATTTTATTACTCCTATTACAACTGCAACAACAATTACAGAACAAATTAGTAATACTAAAACCGCTGTATGATCAGTGGTATTCATATAAGATTAACTCAAAGCTTTTATACTAGCCTCAATCGTATCAATTTTTGCAAGAGCGTCAGCTTCCTTTTTCTTTTCTATTGCAACCACGGCATCAGGTGCATTACTTACAAAGCGTTCATTGCCTAGCTTTTTTTGGACACCTATTAAGAATCCTTTTGCTCTTTTAAGTTCTGTCTCAAGTTTTTCAAGCTCTGCAGCAACATCTATATTTCCTTCTAGTGGAATGAAATACTCATTAGATTTAACACGGTAACTAGCAGCACCTGCAAGTTGCTCTTTGATCACCTCAACAGAAGATACATTACCCATTTTTTGAATCAACGAGTTGTAATCTGCACTAAGGTTTTCATTATTTATGGTTTTGAGCTCAATCTCGTTTTTAAAAGCAATTTGCTTCTCTTTACGTACCGTTCTTATTCCTGCTATAACATCTTGAACTAATTCAAAATCTGCCAAAAGGTCAAAATCTATCTCTCCTACTTCAGGCCAGGTATTAACACATAAAGCTTCTTCAGGCTTTCTACTTGCTATAGCCTGCCATAATTCTTCTGAGATAAAAGGCGTAAATGGGTGAATAAGTCTAAGATTATCTTCAAAAAGCTCTATTACCTGTGCAATCGTTAATGGATCAATAGGTTTTTGATATTCTGGCTTTACGATCTCTAGTAACCATCCACAAAAGTCATCATAGATTAATTTATAGGAAGACATCAACACGTCACTTATTCTATATTTTGAATAATGATCTTCTATTTCTTCTAGAACCTTGTTAAATCTACTTTTATACCATGCTATACCTTGTGCAGCATGAGGTGGCTGTTCTAAAGAATTATCAACTTCCCACTTATCTATTAAACCGGTGTAAGCACTGTAAATCTTGTTTACAAAACCTTTTCCTTGCTGACATAATTTCTCATCAAACATGATATCATTTCCAGCAGCGGCACTAAGTAACAATCCTACTCTTACACCATCAGCACCATAATCATCTATGAGTTTTAATGCATCTGGTGAGTTACCTAATGATTTGGACATTTTACGCCTTTGTTTATCTCTCACTAATCCAGTTAGATAAACTTTTTCAAATGGCTTTTCATCACGTAATTCGTATCCGGCAACAATCATACGTGCTACCCAAAAGAATAAAATATCTGGTCCAGTAACAAGATCTCTGGTAGGATAATAATAGTTGATCTCTTCGTTTTCTGGCTTTAAAACTCCATTAAATACACTTATAGGCCACAACCAGCTCGAGAACCATGTGTCTAAAACATCATTCTCCTGACGTAAATCTTCCTTTTGTAAATTGTTGTTGTTAGTTCGCTTTCGCGAAAGCGTAACAGCCTCTTCTAGACTACTCGCAACTACAAAATCTTCTTTCCCATCACCAAAATAATAGGCAGGAATGCGCTGTCCCCACATTAACTGTCTTGAAATATTCCAGTCACGGACATTTTCCATCCAGTGGAAATAAGTGCTTTTAAACTTAGGTGGCAGGAGCTCAACAATGTCATTTTTAACGGCGTCTATAGCAGGTTTTGCAAGCTCTTCCATTTTTAAGAACCACTGGTCAGAAAGTCTAGGCTCAATAACAGCTTTAGTACGCTCACTAGTACCTACTTTATGAACATGATCTTCTTTCTTTATTAAAAACCCAGCTTGTTCAAGTTCTTGAGAAATTTCTTTACGTACTACAAAACGATCTTTACCTTCATAATGAAGCCCAAAACTATTTAAGGTCGCATCTTCATTAAAGATATCAATAACTTCTAGATTGTGAGTCTCTCCTATTTTCTTATCATTTTCATCATGGGCTGGAGTAATTTTTAAAGCTCCAGTTCCAAATTCTCTATCCACATACTCATCTGCAATAACTGGAATTTCTCGATTAACAATAGGAACGATAACCGTTTTACCTATCAAAGCTGTATATCTCTCATCTTCTGGATGTACACAAATAGCTGTATCTCCTAAAATAGTCTCAGGACGAGTGGTTGCTATGCTTACATGATCTTCACTTCCTTTAATTTGATATTTAAGATGATACAAATGACCGTTGCGCTCTTCATATATCACTTCTTCATCACTAAGTGTTGTTTTAGCCTCAGGATCCCAATTTACCATGCGATAACCACGGTATATTAAACCTTTGTTATATAGATCGATAAACACTTTTATTACAGAAGCAGACATATCGTCATCTAAAGTAAATTTAGTTCTAGACCAGTCACAACTTGCTCCTAATTTTTTCAACTGCTCTAGGATGATACCTCCATATTCTTCAGTCCAATCCCAGGCATGTTTCAAAAACTCTTCTCTAGAAAGGTCATTTTTATTAATCCCTTGCTCTTTGAGTTTTTTCACCACTTTTGCTTCGGTTGCAATCGAGGCATGATCTGTCCCAGGAACCCAACATGCGTTGTATCCTTTTAAGCGAGCACGACGTATAAGTACATCTTGTATCGTGTTGTTTAACATGTGTCCCATGTGTAAGACCCCAGTAACATTAGGCGGCGGAATCACAATCGTATAGCTCTCTCTATCATCTGGTACTGATGTGAAAAAGTCATTATCCATCCAGTATTTATACCACTTATCTTCGCTTGTTTTAGAATCGTACTTTGATGCTAGGGACATGTTTGGCTTAATTTTTGAATTTAAAAGACAAAAGTACTATTAACTTAAAAATTACGCAGCATTAACGGTCACTTTAAACTCGATAGTTTACTTTTAATAATTCAATTTGACAACGATGAAAAAAATTTTACATATATTCTTTATAGTAGCAGTTACAAGCACAGCTTTAAATGCTCAAAATAACAGTACACTTGATCCTCTCACTACAATAAAATTTGACTCCACAACTATAGATTATGGTGAGATAAAAAAAGGTAGTGATGGTGTGAGAGTGTTTACTTTCACAAACACAGGTGAAGAACTTTTGAAGATTTATAAAATTTACTCTTCATGTAGTTGTGATATTTTATCAAAACCAGAAAACCCTATTAAACCTGGTGATAAAGGCGAAATTAAAGTAAAATATGATACTAATAAAGTAGGTCCTATAGTTAAAACATTAACCGTTTATGGAAATATTAAGGAGAAGCTTATTCCATTAAAACTTAAGGGTCTCGTTTTAAAAGACTCTTAGATTACTTAACTAAAGGAACATTAACTAATTCTACAAAATAAGTTTTACTACCTCTCTTTAATTTCATTTTCAATTTTTTAAAAGGATTTTTGTAAAAAAAGTCATTTACACGATTCATGTTTAACCTTTTTTGATTGAAACCATTTATTGATAATATTTGATCTCCTACTTGTATTCCCGCTTTATCTCCTGGAGAATCCTCCCTAACATAATCGACATAAATTTTAGGCACATATTTATAAGTAACTTCTACATTACTTCTAACGGTGATCTTTGTAGATGTAGTATTACCGTAACCTACTTTATCATTAGAAAAATCTCTACCTATTTCTGTAAATAATTGTGCATCGCCTCTTTGCACACCTAGACCACTCATATTGTAATAAAACCCTTCATTAAAAAATCTATTAGGTTTTAAACATATCTTTTTATTAGGATAATCTATGATAACATCATATCTACGCAATATTTCACCACCTAAACTTCCATCGTTAGAAATAGAGGTCTTTTCTACACTATGGTACTCCTTATATGGGTATGATACAGCTACTTTTTTAAGGGTAGTATCAAATAAATTAATAGAATTAACTTTAGTGCGTATGCCATAGATCTTTCCATTAATCCCAAAACCTAAATAATCTTCAAAACTATTTTGCATAGTAAAAGTTTCATTTACCTGATTTAAAATCCATAAAGCATCACCACTTCCAGTATCAATTAGAAGTTCATATTCTCCCTTTATCAAATCGTTCTCAAGCGCGATCTGAACAAATGGCCTATCGTTTTTCAATGTTAAATCAAATTGTTTTTCTTTACGTACCGATTTTGGTAAGTCACTATAATTAGAATATGCCTTTATAGAGGAGTTTTTGTAATCAAGATGAGTAACAAAATTCTTAAAGAAGTCAATACCTAACAAACCATGAACTTCAATGTCTACTTTAGGGGACATATCAATTTCATCATTACTTAAAATTAAAATCTCAGCATTGTTATTTGAGATATAATCTCCTACCTCGATTTTATTTCCTCTTGAACGATATGCTTGAATGGATTCTTTATCACCATAGCCTCTAACTTGGATAAACTTACCTTCCTTTAGACTCAAAGAGTCAATTCCCTTCAAATTAAAAATTATATTTTTATTTGCACCAGTATCAAGAATAAAGTTAAACTCAACATTATTAACTTTTACTGGTAGTACTATAAGATTTGAATGTTCTTCAAAAGCTATCCTTTCTTTATCATAACCTTCTTTAAAAACAAAACCTTCCTGTCCATTCACAGTTTGTAAAATGAATAACAGAGTAAATAAAAGAGTTATAGATTTCATAATACCTAAATATAAGGTTTTGTCAAAGTCTTTTGTGCATCCTTACTCAAATACTACCTTTGCAAATTAAAAAATCATCATGCCACAAATTTCTGAAAAAGGGCTTCAAATGCCTTCCTCACCTG
>NZ_MAAX01000043.1 GCF_002162835.1 Nonlabens dokdonensis | reverse complement strand
TATCTGGAACTATTGAAGGAGTAAAAGTCGGTAAAATATTTTTACAGCAATTGCAAGATAGTGCCTTAGTTAGTGTGGATTCTGCAGAGTTTAAAGGGAATTCAGATTACACTTTAACAACAAATATTAATGGGCCAGAACTATTGTACTTGCATCTTGATGTAAAAGATGGAAAGGAATTCAATGATCGTTTCATGTTCTTTGCAGAGGATACCGTAATGACTATGAATTCTACACTTGCTAACTTTGAAAAGGACGCCGTAGTAAATGGCTCCAAAAATCAAGACATATATAAAGTATTTAAAGATAATAACAACAGGCTCAATAAAGTATATACTGATCTTGTAAAAAGAAGTATGTCACTTACTGACAAAACTAGAACTCCAGAAATTGCCGATTCTATAAACATAGCCTACGAGAAGTACCTGACTAAAAAGATTCTTTATGCTATTAATTATTCTCAACTACATAAAGATAAAGAAGTCGCACCTTATATACTGGTAACTGAGGCTAGTGAGGCAAATCCTATATTACTAGACAGCATTTACAAACAAATGCCAAAAAAAATACAGACAACTGTTTATGGTAAACAATTGTCTGTATTAATAGATAACAATAAGAATAGCTTATAAAGCGTTTACTCGTTCTATAAGTGCTCTACCTTTAGTTTCTAAATCAGCACGTACAGCTTTGATATGTGCTTTGCGATTCTCTACCTTACGATCGTTAACTCTAGCGATTAACTCGTCAAAAGTATCGATAGAATCGTCTACTATTTTTTCAGAAGCTTCTGTTTTTTCAGGATTAACTGTTTGTGTGATCAAAGCAGCCTCAATAATATCTCCTAGTACAAAGTTGATATCTTGTTTCAGGTCTCTAATACTTGCCATAATAATTTAATTTATTGCAAAAATAGTGAATAAAAGAGTTACAGCTTGCGTTATAATACGTTAAGAATGTTCTATTATTGAATATGATCTTGATGGCGATCTCGCTTTCGCGAAAGCGAATTCTCAACTATTCACCTCTGTAAACAACAAAATTGCGCTCCGTCTCAAACAGCTTTATTTCTAAATCATATTTAGGATCTAGTTGAGCCTTTATTTTATTGTAAATAACGTAAGCGATATTCTCTGCGGTAGGATTAAGATTTGCAAATTCAGGAACTTGTTCATTAAGGTTTTTATGATCAAAAGCATCTTCTACTTCGTCCTTAATTATGTCCTTTAAAATTTTGAGATCTATTAAATAGCCTGTTTCTGGGTCTACTTCTCCAGTAACACCTACTTCTAGATCATAATTATGACCATGAAAATGAGGGTTGTTGCATTTACCGAAAATCTTTTCATTTTTCTCATCGCTCCAGTCTTTGCGGTGCAATCGATGTGCGGCGTTAAAATGGGCTTTACGGTAGGCAGTCAGTCTCATGATATGTGGGAATAATATTTTTCAAATATGATTTTAAACCATTCGGTATAAATTTCTGGCTGGCGCTCTATGTCTTCTTTAATATCTTGAGCCGTCATCCATTTATAAGAAGCAACTTCATCTGGATTTATGTTAGGAGCACCATTGTAATTACCTATCATCACATGGTCGAGTTCGTGCTCTGTAAGTCCATTATCAAATGGAGCTATATAAATAAAATGAAATAACTCTTCTAATTCTGTCACAAAGCCCATTTCTTCCATAAGCCTGCGTTTACCAGCCTGTATGTTAGTTTCTCCTTCTCGTTGATGGCTGCAACAAGTGTTAGTCCATAATCCTGGTGAATGATATTTACCTAAGGCGCGCTGTTGTAGCATGATTTCATTTTTATCATTCACTACAAAAACAGAAAAAGCTCTATGTAATAATGCTTTTTCATGCGCTTCAATTTTTTCCATGAGACCGACTTGCTCATCGTTCTCGTTTACTAAAATAACTTGTTCGATAATTTCTAAAATTTATTTACCAAAAGTACAAAAGGAAATGAATTGAATCCTTAAACATATACTAAGTAGGCAAATCCTATTATCATTACAGTTATAGGAACTTATTTTGTTAGAAATCTTACTCTTTTACTGGCAAAGTTGTACCTCTCAATTCAATACTATAATTAATAGTAACTGTTTTTGTGTTGCCTTTAGTCTTACTCTCTAATCGCTCTACAAGCATTTTTACAGATTCTTGACCTATTTCTTCTGCATATTGAGCAACCGTTGATAATGGCGGGAATGATAGATGAGAAATTTTATTTGAAGAAAAACCTATTACAGAAAGGTCCTTAGGAATAACCCTTCCTAAACGTTGTGCAATATTTACAGACATGACACCACTTATATTATCTATACATAAAAGGCCATCCATATCTTTATGCTCCGTTATGATACTTTCTAACTGGTCATTTAATAGCACTTGATCATCATCTACATTTATAATTACAGGTTCTCCTGTATAGGAATCGTGTTTTTCTAACGCTTTTTTATACCCAAGTACTCTTAACTTACCTACACTTAACTCTCCTAAACTATTTACTAATACTATCTTCTTACGACCTTCTCGTATCATAGTCTCTGTTGCCTTAAAAGCTGCATTAAAATCATCTATAATAACCTTATCACAATCTACATCATTTGCCACACGATCAAACATAACTATGGGAACATCCTGATTAATGGTTTCTTTAAGGTGTTTTACTTCACCTTTAGACTGTGTTTCTTCAGAAACTGACATGATAAAACCGTCTACACTTCCATTAGCTAGTAAATGTAGGCTGTTATTTTCTTTATCAAAGGATTCATTAGATAAGCAGGTTATGATATTATACCCAAGTGCGGTAGACTCTTGTTCTATACCATATAAAATACGTGCAAAGAACGTATTTAAAATATCTGGTATAATCACACCTATAGTTTTAGTCTTTCTATTTTTTAAACTTAGAGCAAGTGTATTAGGTCTATAATTTAATTCTTTAGCAATTTCTTTAACACGAGTTATGGTATCCTTACTTATTTCTGGACTGTCTTTCAACGCTTTGGAAACAGTAGAAACAGAAACGCCTAAGGTTGCTGCAAGGTCTTTAAGTGTAATCATAATTTGCTAATTAATAGATGAAGCTAATCTTTTAACAAACATACGTCTCATAAACGTACTAACCATAAAAGGATGGAATATCTAATGATTATTTAACAAACCCCTTAAAAATTAAGATGAAATCATCATAATTTATCAAAAAAAGTGGTTTTCCCTAAAATTTTGTTGGGTATAGTTTAATACATTAGGATTCGCTTTCGCGAAAGCGAGAACAATTAACTTCCCTTATCCATAAATGACAAGTTTGATAAAACTGTATAAGAATAAGTAACGAGCTGCACCTCAGAAGTACTTGATAAAACGCCTGATTAACCTATTTTTGCAAACTGATTAATTAGATACATGAAGTTTAAAGAAGAGATAGCAAGAAGGAGAACCTTTGGAATTGTGTCCCACCCAGATGCAGGTAAAACAACACTTACTGAGAAATTACTTTTATAC
Organism: Nonlabens dokdonensis; assembly: GCF_002162835.1. GTDB lineage: Bacteria > Bacteroidota > Bacteroidia > Flavobacteriales > Flavobacteriaceae > Nonlabens > Nonlabens dokdonensis_B. The sequence goes on along the minus strand of NZ_MAAX01000043.1, from coordinate 4,260 downwards.
GGAGGAGCCATTCAAGAGGCCGGAGCTGTTAAAAGTAATAAGATTAAAAAAGGAGCTGCCAGTGACTTTATGGAAATAGAGCGCCAGCGTGGTATATCTGTCGCAACTTCTGTACTTGCTTTTGAATATGATGGTATAAAAATAAATATCCTTGATACACCTGGTCACAAGGATTTTGCAGAAGATACTTTTAGAACATTAACCGCGGTGGATAGTGTTATAGTGGTAATAGATGTTGCCAAGGGTGTCGAGGAGCAAACTGAAAAGTTAGTCAAGGTTTGTAGAATGAGACAAATACCTATTATAGTATTTGTAAATAAGATGGACCGAGAAGGTAAGGATGCCTTTGATTTACTTGACGAGATAGAACAAAAATTAGAGTTGCGAGTAACACCTTTAAGTTTTCCTATAGGCATGGGTTATGATCTAAAAGGTATATATAATATTCACAAAAAAAATGTCAACTTATTTACTGGTGCATCTTCAAAGGATATTCACAGTACTACCGCTATTGATGACCTTAATGATGAAAAACTTGACACACTTATAGGTAATCAAGCCGCCGAAACTCTTAGAGAAGAACTTGAACTAGCAACTGGAATTTATCCAGAATTTAATAGGCAAGAATATCTAGATGGCGAGTTGCAACCAGTATTTTTTGGTAGTGCACTACACAATTTTGGTGTAAAAGAACTTCTTGATGGTTTTATAGAGATAGCTCCGGCACCTAGAGCAAAAAATGCTGAAGAAAGACTGGTAGAACCTAATGAAAAAGATTTCAGTGGTTTTGTATTTAAGATTCATGCAAACATGGACCCAAGACATAGAGATCGCCTTGCATTTATAAAAATAGTAAGCGGGACATTTGAGCGTAATAAAGCGTATAAACACGTGAGACTGAACAAAAATTTAAAATTTTCTAGTCCTAATGCTTTTTTTGCTGAGAAAAAAGAAATCGTTGATGAGTCTTTCCCTGGTGATATTGTAGGCTTACATGATACAGGAAATTTTAAAATAGGAGATACACTCACCTCTGGAGAAGAACTACATTATAAGGGTATACCATCCTTCTCTCCAGAACACTTTAGATACATTAACAATGCAGATCCTATGAAGTCTAAACAACTTGCAAAGGGAATAGATCAGTTAATGGATGAAGGTGTTGCTCAACTTTTTACTTTAGAGCTTAATGGCCGTAAAGTGATAGGTACCGTAGGAGCCTTACAATTTGAAGTGATACAATACAGATTAGAACATGAATACGGAGCCACATGCTCCTATGAGAATTTAAATGTCCATAAAGCTTGCTGGGTAGATGATTCTGTTGCAAAACCAGAAGAAATCAGTGACTTTAAACGTGTTAAATCTAAATTTTTATGTAAAGATAAACGCGGTCAATTAGTTTTTCTTGCAGACTCTTCTTTTTCATTACAAATGACTCAACAAAAATATCCTAGTATAAAGTTCCATTTCATTTCAGAGTTTGAACCTGAAGTAAATCGTAAATAACTAAAGCTCAATATGCAAATCAAGATGCATAAAAGAAAAAAGGATCTGTACTATGAGCACAGATCCTTTTTTTATAATATGTAATATAAATATTACTTACAGTCTTTAAATTTTTCTAAACCAGAAACAATGAACTCAGATCTACGATTAAGTTGATGTTGTTCTCTAGAACAAGGCACTCCATTTGAACATTCATTAACTAGCCTTGTCTCTCCATATCCCTTTGCGGTTAATCTAGAAGCGTCTATCCCTTTAGAAACGAGCCAATTCATCGTACTATTTGCTCTATTATTTGATAGTGTGATGTTGTAATCGTCAGGTGCTCTACTATCTGTATGAGATCTAATTTCTACTGTAGTTTCAGGATACAATTCCATGAAAGCCTTGATTTTTGCAAGTTCATACTCGGCATCTGGACGGATATTGTATTTATCAAAGTCAAAATAAATTTGTTCAATTCCTAATAATGGTGCGATATCATCACAATCTACAACAGGAATAAGAGTAGTTTCTAACTCTAGTGGTATATCAATAAAATCAGATTGATTAGGAGTAGAAAACAAATCTTCATCAGAAGAATACTCTTCCTTTTCTGCTCTAACAAAATATTGTTTGTCACATTCTACTTTAAATGCATATTTACCGTTTTCCTTTGTAATGAGTTCATCTACCTTATTATTGTTAGCATCCATTATCATCACAGTAGCGCCATTTAGAGCTTCTCCAGACTTACTGTCTGTAACAGTTCCAGTAATTAGCACCTCACACGGTACTCTCAAATCTTCAAGTTGTATAAATCTATAAATATCATCATCACCAGATCCTCCTGGGCGGTTAGAACTGAAGTAACCTATTTTAGTATCATCATTTACTATAAAGGCAAAATCATCGTCAGGTGTATTTACAGGTTTACCTATATTAATAACCTTACTAGTCGTACCATCTGGTTTAATAGAACTAGCAAAAATATCTAATCCACCTAAACCTTGATGACCGGTAGAAGCAAAGTACAGTGTATTATTTTTACTAACAAATGGAAAGGTCTCTCTACCTGGGGTGTTTACGTTTTCAAGATTTCTAGGCTCACTAAACTGTCCATTTTCTAGAATATCCACAACCCATATATCAGCCTTAGTAAAATCATCATCAATATCATATCCCATAGTTCCTGGCATATCACTACTAAAGTAAAGAAGTTTACCGTCTGGACTTAAAGCAGGATGTGCAACGGAATATTCATCATTATTAAATGGTAATGACACTGGGGTACTCCATCTTCCGTCATCTAACCTGTAAGATCTGAATATCTTCAATTTATTAGTACCATCTATATCTTTTCTATACACGCCGTTTTCATAATTATTACGCGTGAAATACATTGTTTCCCCATCAGGACTGAATGCTGGGGTGCTTTCATGATACTTTGTATTAATACGACTAGAGAACTTTTTTGGATTACTTAACTTTCCTGTTTCATCAGCATCTGCCGTGTAAAGTTGTAAAAAAGCCTGACCATTCCAAGAATGTCTTCTATTTATTAAGGAACCAGAATCTCTAGAGGTTGCATAAACAACTTGATTTTGAGAAGCATAGAACGCAGGACCAAAATCTACTGAATAGGAATTGATTTTTTTTGTATTTGCAATTTCAAACCTTCCTGATTGAAAATCTATTATTTGTAAATAATTAGGCTCTTCAGAATACAACTGTGACCTAGAATCAAAACCTTTGAATGTATTGAATTTTGCCATTAAACGATCAGCCTCATCGTAGCGGTTTACCGATTTAAGGGACTGTGCATATCTAAAGAAGTATTCAGGTTTTACATTATTTTCATATTGAGTAAAGAGTTGTTCATACCATTTATGAGCCTTATTTAACTCATCATTAAAATAGTAAGTATCACCCAGTTTAGCTAGCACTTCGGCAGTTGCATAGCCATCTTCTGCAAGCTTGAGATAAATCTTTTGAGCCTCAATAAAAGCAAGAGCTTTATACTTTTTGTTTCCTTTATCTAAATTCTCTTTTTGTCCATAGACAACTGTCGCTGTAAGTAGGAAAACAAATATGGATATTTTTTTAAGCATCGTGTTCATTTGTTTTTTAAAAGAATCTAGGAGTTATAATTCTATCGTAACTATTAAATAATTCAAATCTAAGGAATAGTTCGTAACTACCATCATTGAAAACTGCATTACCTAATTCAGTTGTTTCTCTATCATATGCAAATCCTATCAAAATTTGATCACTTATTTGAAATCCTACTAGACCAGTTACTGCAGCACTCCATCTATAAGCAGCACCTACGGTTAACTTGTCATTAAATAGAAAACTAGCTGTAAGATCTACCTGCAAAGGTGCGCCTTGTACTAATTTAACCATTGTTGCAGGTTTAAATTTTACAGTCTCACTAACGTCAAACACGTAACCTGCTGTTCCAAAAATATGCATACGCTCACTTGCAATATAGGTTGTGCTACTAGAATCATTTCTATCATCAAAATGATCTGTTTGTAATAAATTAGGACTACTTAACCCTAAATAAAATTTTTGTGTATGGTAATATAATCCGAGACCTACAGTAGGCGATAATTTATTTTCTACATTTTCTGTTAACCTAGGATCTCCAGAATTAAAAATATTAAGTCTCGTAAAATCTACATTAAGCACGTGTACTCCACCTTTCAGACCAAAGCTTAGCCTTGCCTCGTCTCCTACCGGTATTGTATAACTGAAATCAGCAGCAACATA
>NZ_MAAX01000117.1 GCF_002162835.1 Nonlabens dokdonensis | reverse complement strand
AATCCACATTGCATGATCATAAAACCCATTTGTGCAATTGTAGAACAGGCTAGCTTTTGCTTTACATTCACTTGAATTAATTTAGTAAACTGAGCCACTATGGCTGTTAATCCACCTATGATTAATAGAACGTTATGAGTTTCTGAAACAAAAATAAGTGACGCAAATAGCGCAAGTAATATCCCAGAGCCATTTACAAAACCAGCATGCATTAGTGCAGATGCTGGCGTAGGCGATGTCATGGCAGAAAGCAACCACCTGTGAAATGGATAAATAGCAGACTGTATGATCGCTGCGATAATGATACAAATGGCTGCAATAAGTACCACATAATACGGTAACTCATTTAACTGAAGTATGATATCGCTCAAATAATAATTCTCTAATTGAAAAGCGAGCAAACACAATCCTGCAGCTAGAAAAACAGTGCCTGATACAAAGTAAGTTAAGGTAAACTTTGCAGCCGCTCTAGCTTCAGCCCATTGCTGGTCCACTCCTATTAATCGAGACATTAAAAAACCCATAAACAACCAGCTGGTGATAATTAAAGCAACATGATTAGACATCACAAATAGCATAACCGACAAGGTAAAACCTAAGCAAAGCAACTTGAACTTGCTCGCGTACCTAAAACCTGTTAGATAATTTTGAGAATAACTACTTATCAAGGCACTAAAAAAAGTCACAGTTGCCCAAATTAAAATGGTAAAACCATTAATTTTTAAAACATTGTGCAAATTCCACTCTGGTGTATCTGGAAAAAAGAATATTAGAACTCCTATATTAACAAGACATGAAAGCCATAAAACAACATTTAATACCCTTGAGAGATGCTGTGTACCTGTTGCAGGACCGTTTGCTTCAGAAATGATAGAAGCATCTGTGAGCAAATTGTTATTTGAGATCATAAGAAGATTTTAAAACATCAGTTCTATTATGCGTGCAAAGATTAAAAAACTTAAAGATAAATTTCAATTTATAATACATATAGATAACATAAATAAAAGTTATGCAAAAAGTTGGTCAATTGTTTCTTTAAATGTCCGTTCTGTGAACCAAAATAAAAGATAAATTTCTAATATCATGATATAAATTCCGCTTTCGCGAAAGCGATATAATTCAAAAACCATTTATAGAAACAGCTGTTAATTTACAAATTAATGGGTATAATTACCCAAATATCAATAGGTTACTAATAAAAAAGCGCGTTGTTATTCTTTCTTTTTATAATTTAGAACCACTAATCAAAATCCACAACAATGAAAGACGTGCAGCATACTGTCCTACTGCCTAATGAACTATTACTATCAGTAATTTGCTTTTATTAGGTAGTGTAGTTTCACCACAAATTATGCAAAGCAATTACTATAGCAACCATCAAAGCTCTAGCCATTCCTACGGTCTAGGATACTTATATAGCTCTTGATACGGTGGTATTAGGGTCAATCAAATAGGGAACATTTCACTTTCGCAATAGCGAAATCAAATTATAAATCAATACTACTAACCATCTCAAAAAACAATTATGAGTACTTATTTAAGAAACAATGCATGGAACAATCAAGGTACATTTGATAACTCAGACCTATTATGGTATGCAAAGGCTGTAGGAGCACTTCAATCGAGAGCCCTTGATGATGAAAGCAGCTGGTGGTTTTTTGCCGCTATGCATGGAGAATACATTGAAGAATCCACATTTCCAGGTTGGGGCACCATTCCTGGTCCGCCAGTGGTTCCTGTAGCTCCAGTTCCATCTGCATCCGTGCAGGGGAAATTCTGGAATCAATGTCAGCATCAAAGTTGGTATTTTGTGCCATGGCATAGAGGTTACTTAATCGCTTTAGAAGGTCATTTACGTAAAGCAGTGATTGATCTAGGAGGTCCTGATGATTGGGCACTACCCTATTGGAATTATTTAGGAGGTGATGGACAGTATAAAATACCACCAGCTTTTACCCAAAAGAACTTACCTGATGGCGCTGCAAATCCTTTGTATGTTAACGCGAGGTTTGGTCCTAAAGGAGATAGAAACATTTATATAGAAATACCACCTATATCTGGAGATTGCCAGAAAAACACCCTTTATACCGGTAGTAATTCACAAACGACTAGACCTGGATATGGTGGTCCTAAATCAGGTTTTTCTCATGGAGGTAATGTGAGCGGTAATCTAGAGAGCAATCCGCATAATAAAGTACACGTTCAAGTAGGTGGACAGGCAAATGATATATGGGGACTCATGTCGGATCCTGGTATAGCCGCTCTAGATCCTATATTTTACCTGCACCATGCAAATATTGATCGCATGTGGGCTGCGTGGAATGCATTAGGAAACAGCAACCCTACAGACCCTAACTGGTTAAAAGGTCCTACAGCCTCAGGAGATAGAAAATTCATGATGCCTATGGTAGATGGCACGACATGGAATTTTACACCTGCTGAAGTGGATAGCCTTTCTAAACTGGATTACACTTATGAAGGCTTAGATACAGAATCAGAACCTTTACTGGCTGATGCTTTGACAAAAAGATTTACTAAATTAGGAATCAACACCGATAATCTTACAATTGATGCTGCCATGGATAAAGGAGAAACGTCTGAATTAATAGGAGCAAATGAAAAAGCACTCCATCTACAATCTGATGGTGTGAAAGCCAATGTCAAATTAAGTAAGCAACCTTTAAAAACAGTACGTAACAGTTTAAAAAGCGCGTCTATTTCTAGTATTCCAGATCATATCTATTTACAAATAGAAAACGTAAAAGGAAATATAGATGCAAACATGCTATCAGTGTCAGTAAACGACACTTATGTAGATCATGTTTCCTTATTCGGTTTGCGCAATGCCTCAAAGGCAGATGGTCACCATGGCGGTGAAGGATTAACCTTTATATTAAACATCACAGATGTTTTTGATGATTTACATATCAATGATGCCTTAGATATTAATGAACTAGATGTTAAAATCGTACCAGATAATGATATTGCAGCGAGTCACGACATCACTATAGGTCGTGTAAGTATTTATCGAGAACAACAAGGATCATGAGAAATACCGCAACAGTAAGAAATAACATCAGTATTTCTATTATAATGATAAGTGTGTTGCTTTGGGTAGTATTACTTTTTAATCCAGGCAACATCATGACCGTAGAGCATTGTCACATTTCTATGGGTGGCTATTCTAGTGCGTCCCTACAAATGATCTTACAAATGAACCCTATCTCAGACATGATGATAGGATGGTCTCTTATGGTCTTTGCCATGATGTTACCTAAGTTGATCGTACCTATTCAGCACATCTACGACCGTAGTTTTAAGAACAAACGCTTGTTCTTATCTATCCTATTTGTTTTAGGTTATGCCATCGTATGGATATCAGTAGGTTTTATTATGAATGCCATTATCATAGGAGCAAATTTGTGGTATCCTATGTCCTATTTTCCCGCACTGCTTATAGGTGTGATAGCAGTAGTATGGCAGTTTTCACCGATTAAGCAACGCTTTTTAAACCGCAGTCATAATCATAAATCTATCGCTGCGTTTGGTTTACCAGCAGTGCGTGATGCTTTCACTTTTGGTGCAGAGCATGGCGCGTGGTGTGTAGGATCTGGATGGGCACTCATGCTATTTCCTATGCTCCTACCTCAAGGTCATAACATAGCGATGTTATTAGTTACATTCATAATGGTAGGAGAACATATGGATCATCCGCGCATCCCGAGTTGGAAAGTTGACTTTCGATTAAAACTATTTAAAATATTTATCGCTCAAACAAGAATGCGGTTGCGATAACACATAATTCATTTGCATTTTTTACAGCCACTATCATAATAACAGTATCATTTGAAAACTTGAGCACTTAAATTAAGTATAAATTATAGATAGGTGTTAATATTTAGATATCAATAAGTTAATGTATAAATGCTAGATATTGTATTAACTTATTTTAAATTTAAGCTCTAGATCAAGCAGAAAGTCTTTAAACTAAGTCTCTCATTTCCCAGAGATTTGAACCATCCTATCTTTTTTAAGTAGGGTGGTTTTTTGGTTTTATTTGTTCGCTTTCGCGAAAGCGGAAACACATCATACCACTTCCTAAAAATAAAACCAAAGAACATATAAACATCCAACTTTAAATTAACGCTAAATCCCAATAACAAATATCACAGCTACTACGCCACTATTTCAATTGATCAAGCTACAAACTATGGCGGTAAATACCCAATTTTATATAATAGGTAAGAATAAGCGCACGTATTACAAGTTCTTTTTATAGATTTAAAACATAAGAACGCCTAAAGATTACGGTTTCCCGTAAAAGAAGTTGGAAGTTAGCTTTTAAATTGGGTGTTCTTAAGTAGAGATTTAAATACGTTTATCCAGTATTGAGAAGTGGATAACGTATTTGATTGAGATGATATAACTAGTTGTGTGCCATTTGACCAAAACCGAGAATTGAATGAAAATATTTGATATTACCATTAAAAATTTCAGAGGAATTTCTGAATTAGAAAAATTAAAAGTTGGAGAAATAAACTCATTCGTTGGTAAAAATGATGCAGGTAAATCAAATATTCTAAAAGCACTAAATACATTTTTCAATGAAAAATTTGACACTAACGATATATTTAAAGGAATTCAAGAAGGATGCAAGACAGAAATAGCTTTAAGATTTGAGCCAAGTGAAGAAGTCAATTCACTAGCATTAGATTCAGATGGTAAAATTCATCTTAAAAAAACCTTTGAATTTAATTCTAAAGGAAGAGTCGTAAAAACGGTTACGTATATCTGCAATGATTTGAATAGTCCAGACTATTCAAATTGTTGGGGAATCAAAGAATCAGAAATTAACGCTTATTGTTCATCGTTAGGAATTGATTACTCACGTTCAGGACGTGGTGTTACTAACCTTTCAAAAATTGAGTTAATTAACGATAATACGACTGATTTGGGTCGTGTTGAAAAAGAACACGAAGCGTCTGACTTTTTGAAAAATATTAAAAAACAATATGATTTTGTCGAGCTACCTGTGTATTCCTTATTTGATGCAGAACAAGATTTAAACATTGGTTCAACAACATTTCAGAATCAATTCAAACCAATCGCTACAGATTCTTTAAACAATAGTGCAAATCTCAAAAATCAAATAGAAACTAATCTGAAAACAGATTTAGAAACTGAATTTTCAACCATCACGACATTAATGCAGAAAAACGTCCCTGATTTGGAACGAATTAACACTTCGCCTGTTTGTAACTGGGGAAATCTTGTTAAGTTTGACCTGTCTTTAAAGTTCCGTTCAGATAATTTTGATATTCCTATTTCCAATAAAGGGACTGGTTTTAAAAGATTATTGATGGTTGCTTATTTTGAGTATCTAGCTCAAAAAAACACTAAAAAATATCAGATATTTGGTATTGAAGAACCTGAAACATTTCTTCATCCTGAATTACAACAAGATTTACTTACTTCAATAATTGAACTGTCAGATAATAGTCAATTTTTTATAACAACACATTCACCTGTCTTTGCAGGCTCAACAAGAGATTCAAATATTGTAGTTGTAAAGAAAGAAAACGAAGTATCAAATTATTATAATTTCGAGAATGAGCACGAAATATTAGATATAGTAATTAAAGAATTAGGTATAAAACCTAACTATAATCTACTAAATGACAACTACCGAAAAGCAGTTTTTGTCGAAGGAAGTGGAGATGTCAAATTTTGGGAAATTGCATTTGAAAAAATTAATGGAAGTTTACCAGAAGATTTACTTTTTATTCCTTGTGGAGGTGACCAAGTGGACTTTTTTGTAAACGCTAGTTTATGTCAAAAAATAAATAGAAGATTTGTTGTCATTTTAGATTCCGACAAAGGAGCAGTTGATTATGAAAATAAATTGGCAAATAAAGCAAGCTTAATAGAAAAGGTCGAAAACCTTGGAGGAGAAGTTTTGATTTTACACAAAAGAGAAATTGAAAATTATTACTCAAGAGATGCTATTCAAAGAATTTTAGGAAATACTTTTCAATTACCAGCTGAATTTCAAATTGAAGATTATTCAGATATAAAAGAAGAGATAAAAACACATATAGTTGGAGTAAACTTTAAAGCAAAAAACAATCTAAATGTGTTTAACGAAATGACTAGGGATGAATGGATTCAATCCGCAGTTTCTGTGGATGGTACAACAGATATAGAATCAATAATTAATACAGTAATTGAATAAAAAAACGGCACACAACAATGGCTATAAGTAATTGCTTGTTCTCGCCTACTTCTGAAAATCCTCGCGGATTTTCAGTTTGGTGTGTACTTGCAAAGCTAAGTGCTAAACCACGCAACTACTCATAGCCGAGACCGTCGTACACCATTTAAGAAAACGCAGAGTTGAATCAAGAAATTAAAATATCACGCTCGGACTTAATCGCAAAATGCGACCAATATCTGAATGGAGAAATTGAAGAAAAAGATTTTGAAAATTATGCGTGGAATTTAATAACCGAAGAACATTTTGATTGGGAAGATGATGTAATATCTGACATTATTTATCAATGGGACAGTCCAGAAATTAACTTTCCGATTACGAAACAAAACATAAGACTTTGGAAACATCAATTGAAAACTGATGAGGATTTATTGGCGGATTATAATTTGTGGAACGTACATATCGACCGACAAAAAAAGATTTGCGAAAAGTATGAGTCTAATTGGAACCCAATCAATAAAAAACTGAAAATCGGAATTGGTTCTGACCTGAATGCTGACCCAATTCACGGATTGAGACATCCAAAGGAAAAAGGAATTACAGGTTGGTACATTTGGACAGGAGAATATTCGGAATCTGATGAACTTTTCCGACCAATGTGTGCGGAACATTTACTTCAAATCCGACCTGAATTAATTAAATATTTCGGACTTGATGTTGGCTATCGCTTTTTAATTGACAAAAACGGATACGAAGATGTTTGGTTTGACGAAAAAATAAAAATAACGGAATGAAAAAAAGATGTACAACAATGGCTATAAGTAATTGCTTGTTCTAGCCTATTTCTAAAAATCCTCGTGAATTTTCAGTTTGGTGTGTACTTGAAAAATTAAGTGCTAACCCACGCAACTATTCATAGCCGAAATCGCTATACTGCATTAAGAAACCATAAACATTTAATGAATAGATCCTACTATAAAAACTCAATATCAGAATTCATATCTGAAGATAATAACTCAATTCTTGGAAAGTTAAGTTTTAACCATTCCAATAGACAATTAGAAGATCTTCAAAAAAACGCTTGGGTTAAACAAATCGAAATTTTAAAAGATCAATTATCTGGATTAGAGGGTAAAATTTACTTTGAATTTGCAATCCCTCGAATGGGAAAAAGAGTCGACAATATTGTAATTATAAAAAATTCAATATTTGTAATAGAATTTAAAGTAGGAGATGGCGGATATGAAAACTATGCACAAACTCAAGTATTAGATTATACATTAGATTTGAAAAACTTTCATGAAGGAAGTCATAAGGCAGAATTGATCCCTGTTTTAGTAGCTACTAAAGGAACGGATGAAAATTGCAACATTCAAAATGTTTTAGATCACAACGAAGTAGTAAAATCAAATAAAAATAATTTAAGATATTTTCTGCACCAGTTTACAGAAAATACAACAAATACATTTGATTTTATAAGCTGGGAACAATCTATATACAAACCTACTCCAACAATAGTAGAAGCTGCACAAGCTCTTTATAAAGGTCATAACGTTGAAGAAATATCAAGATCTGATTCTGGAGCTATAAATTTATCAAAAACAGCAAGTTGCTTAAATAGAATTATTGAAGATTCTAAATTGAATCAGAAAAGAACTATTTGTTTTGTGACTGGTGTTCCAGGTGCAGGTAAAACATTAGCAGGATTAAATATTGCAAATGACCGAATAAAAGCTGATGAAGATGAACATGCAGTTTTTTTGTCAGGAAATGGTCCATTAGTAGAGGTTTTAAGAGAAGCATTAGTTAGAGATTTGGTCTTGAATTCTAAAATTGAGGGAACACCTATCAAAAAGGAAGATGCTAAACGAAAAACAAATGCTTTTATACAAAACATTCACCATTTTAGAGATGAATATTTAAAACACCTAGTTGAGCCAACTGAAAAAGTGGTTGTTTTTGACGAAGCTCAACGAGCTTGGAATAAAAAACAAGTAAGTTCCTTTATGAAAAGGAAGAAAGGTATTGAAGATTTCGAAATGTCTGAACCGGAATTCTTAATTGATGTAATGAATAGACACCAAGACTGGTGCACGATCGTTTGTTTAATAGGTGGTGGACAAGAAATTAATACTGGTGAAGCCGGTCTAGAAGAATGGATAAACTCATTTCAAAGAAAATTCAAAGACTGGAATGTTCATTATTCAAATTTAATTACAGATAGTAAAAATTATATTAAAACAGTAGAGCAAAGAAACTGGTTAGTTGAAAATGCTAAATCTGAACCTGAATTACATTTATCCGTTTCTGTAAGATCATTTAGATCAGAGAAACTTTCAGCTTTTGTGCACGAATTGCTAGAGTTAAATATTGAAAAAACAATGCTACTGTACTCGGAAATTAAAAATGACTTCCCTATACTAATAACAAGAGATTTGTCAAAAGCAAAAAGTTGGATTAGAAATAGAGCTAAAGGTAGTGAAAGAACTGGTTTAATTGCTTCTTCTGGTGCTCGTAGGTTAAGACCATTAGGAATTGATGTAAAAAACGAAATATCCGCACCAAATTGGTTTCTGAATTATAAAGAAGATATTAGGTCATCTTATTTTTTAGAAGAAATCGCAACAGAGTTTGACATTCAGGGCTTAGAAATAGATTGGTCTTGTTTAGCTTGGGGAGCGAACTTTCATTTAAAAGACAACTCTTGGAAGTATCAAAGTTTTAAAGGAACTAAGTGGATGAATATTAATCAAGAAATTAGCAAAGAATATTTAAAGAATACCTATAGAGTTTTATTAACAAGAGCAAGACAAGGGATGATAATTTATATCCCAAACGGTTCAGAAATTGATCATACTAGACCAAATGAATTTTATGATGAAACTTGGAAGTATTTTAAAGACATAGGAATTGAAGAAATATAAAAATGGTCTAAAACATAGTACTGAGGTAAAAGCAACCTTTTTGTTCACCTCATTTGGAGACTATTTTTTGAGGCTTAGAAGTCAGTAATTTGATTTCTAAGCTTTTTATTTTAACATATTTTATAATTAATCTCATCATATAAATACCAATCTATTCTACCTTTAGAACTTTAGACCTATACATCTTACACATGAAAAAAGCTGTCTTCTTTGATATGAATGAAACTTTATTGAACCTAAGTCTTCTGGAGAAGCAGTTTGATAAACATTTTGAAGATAAGTACGCGCTTAAGTATTGGTTTACCAAATTATTGCATAGTTCTACCGTGATGGGAATTATGGGAGTTTATAAAGATTTTGGTGAGCTAGCGGCTGTAGCATTAGAACAACTGTTTTATGAGAATGAGTTGGCTTTAAGTCAAGAAACTAAAAACGAAATTTTAGGCGCTTTCAAAAAATTACCAGCCTATGATGATGTGCGACCTGCGCTGGAATTGCTCAGAGCAAATGACATACGTGTCGTGGCGCTATCTAATTCTTCTCTAGAGATGATTAAGGAACAACTTTCTAATGCAAGCATTATGGATCTTTTTGATTCTTATTATTCTGTAGATGATGTGAGCAAATACAAGCCCTTTGAAGATATTTACCTTTCTGTTGCGCAACAAGAAAACCTCACACTAGAAGACATCTTTATGGTAGCGACACACGATTGGGATTTATTCGGAGCCAAAAAAGCTGGTCTCAGCACGGCTTACATCAGTAGAAAAAGAGAAATCTACCATCCATTCTACACTCCAGCAAACTTTACCGCTACTGATATGACAGATTTAATGCGACAAATATTCAACTTTAAAAGTTAGTCCTTTCTTTCTCTTCCTACTGCAAGGGTTTTTTCTAATCTTCATATATCCTACTCCATTCCTATTATTTATAAGTAAGTTGTTGTATCTCGCTTTCGCGAAAGCGAAACAATACCATCCATTATTCTATTCACTAAAGGCAACGTTTATTAAAAGGTTGACTCATTATTAAATAGTAAAATTTATGTTTAAGTATTATGATTTTGTTGCTTTTGCAAAAGCGGAACAAAAAATTAAAGAGAATAAATCAAGAAAACAATAACTTTACCATTGAACACTAACCTAATTTCTCATGGCTATAAATTATACATTTGGATTACCACAACTTCACAATTTTGCTGAGTTCATCTATTATCAAGGTCTTTTTTTACCGCACGAGATAGATAGAATCATCGATTTTTGGGAGGATGATAAAACGATCAAAGCCACGTTAAGTGGTGATAAAAAGTACAATGATGCATTACGTAAAAGCTCGGTTATGTTTATTGATAACACACATGAGAACGATTGGATTTATAGCAAATTAGGAGCTTTGGCTATCAATTGTAATCAAGAACGCTTCCATTTTGATTTGTTAGGTTTTCATCAAGAGTTGCAACTCACTAAGTATTCTGAAGGGAATTTTTTTGACTGGCACCTGGATTTTGGAGCTGGAGAAATCTCAAATAGAAAATTGAGCATGACTATACAACTATCTGATGAAGAAGAATATGAAGGTGGCGATTTACAGTTCATGATTAATAATGAAATTGTGAATGCCCCTAGAAAAAAAGGAACTATAGTTATATTCCCTTCTTTTATCATGCACCGCGTCACTCCTATTACTAAAGGGACCAGACAAAGCATCGTAGGTTGGGTTTCTGGACCACCGTATCGTTAAATCTTTAGATCAATTGATTTACACAAAGAACATCATTGATAAAATAGTCGCTCTTAAAAATAATGATCTAGCAATGCGTGATCGTTTATTAAAAGAGGGAAAGCTATTTGACGGCTATAACAAAGAAATGGAAGAGCTGCATATTTCTAATGCTCATAGGCTCAACGAGATTATTGATCAATATGGATTTCCAAGCCTCGAAAAAGTAGGTAAAGAAGCTAGTAAAGCTGCATGGCTAGTTGTACAGCACGCCATAAGTTTACCTAGCTTTATGAAAAAATATCGTGATATGATCATGTCTACTAAAGACTTAGGGCAACATTCTAGAGAACAACTCGCATACCTAAGCGATCGTATAGCGGTTTATGAAGAACGACCACAATTATATGGGACACAATTTGATTGGGATAACGCTGGCAAATTGAGCCCGCAAGTGTACGACGATCTTGTTAAAGTAAATAAGAGGAGAAAGAGCATAGGATGGAACTCTCTAGAAGAACAAACGCAAATAATTAGATTACAAGCTCAGAGAGATAACAACCACTGCCCTACTGATCTTGAATCGCATAGACACCAGATCAAATTATGGAAATATAAAGTAGGCTGGTTAATTAAGCCTTAGTCTTTCTTTGAGCTAGTTTTTTAAAAATTCTTTACTCTTTTTATCTAGTACCGCGAGAAACTCCAGCTCATTACCATAATTGAGCAAGTTGAAATCAAAGCTTTTTGATTCTACATAGCGTATGAACTCTTCTACTCGATGCTCTGGAATGTTGAAGTTATTTACCAGAAAAGAAGAACCTAGGTAATATTTAATAGATTTTGCCGGTACTTCAGGAACTCCAGCAGCTTCTTTATCTGGCACTTCTGACCTAAAAAGAGGAATTAATAATTGATCCACAACATTTGTTAAGTTCAAACTATTAACAACTTGCGCAGACTGTGATTGCACGCCTATTTCTTCAATTTGTTCCTTGTTATTTCCGCCAAAGTCTTTGATATCTTTCTTTACTCCAAAGTAAGCTGCGTTGGAATTTAAAACATAAGGCTTGGATCTAGTTACATCTTGCTTTAAGTCTCCAGTCAATTTGTTGGCGGAAACGATGATTACCTCGTCTAGTTTTTCAATTTCTTCAATTAAGAATACAAATAACTTTTTAGAATCTAATTGTGCTTGATTGATACGTAAATCGAAGTTTTTGTACTCTATAGCTCTTACCTCGATTAAATCATTCAACGCCACTTCAAGTGTGAACGCGCCTTTAGCATCCGTAAGAGTTCCTTTATTAGAATCAGTATTATAAATGGTGATACCATAAACATCACTTCCTTCTACTATGATTTTACCATCGACCTTGGTTCTAGTAATATCTTGAGCAAATGAGGTAAAACTTAAACAACAAGAAATAAATAGACAGATATTTTTCATGGGCTTCATTTTCTTTAAAGATAATCTCAAACTGGAACAACTGTTAGAATCAAATAGATAACTTTCTGTTAAATAAAGTGCTATAACTAGGGACTATGTGAGCATTGAAAAGGTCTTGTTAAAGCTTTTCTATCGGTCTTAATAAACCCTATTTTTGTATTCCATAACTAATGATATGACGCAAAAAGCAAGAAGTATAAATTTTATTAAAAAAGTCTTAGATCATCAACCAGCAGGATGGATTGATATCACAACACATAGATTAGACATTTACAATGAGAAACTGGCCAAAACCCAGTTTCTTGAATATTTTGAAAATTTATACAACGATGATGTAGCAGACCTTGCCGCACTAGAAAATCTTCCTACGGCCTACGACTACATAAGATTAGGTCATCCTTTATCCTGTGTCCTAGAATGGGGAATTGCAAAACAGTACGACATCAACGCAGAAAACGTGATCAGTTTTGCCTCGCAAACTGTGCCTGTTTTAGCCGTACTTAGAGCTAATTTATTCTTGAATAAAAGAACCCAAATTAATTATTTAGGTGAACTCCCTAAATCTTTTAAAGATGAGTTAGTTAAAGAAGTTTACGGCTATGATTTTGAGTTAAATAAAGTATCCAGTATAACTGATATAAAAGAATTTGATGGTAGCACAATTTTTATAGCTCACAAGGATCAAATAGATGCTGTAGAATTAAATTCTAAGGTAGATTTTTCTATAAGTCTCCATGATCGATTAGGAAGTATTCTTGTCATCAATAGCAAGGATAAAAATGATTACGTAGCCGATATTCAACATGTGCGAAGAAGAGAAACAGTTGCCATGACACCAGCAGACTCTCTTACAGCGTTACAAGAATTTATAGGTGAAACTGTTGATTCTAAAGATGAAAACTTAGATAGTAATAAAGAAAGTGTTCTAGCCTCTATAAAAGAAATAACTGGGACACAAATCAATCCATTAGTAGGTTCTAGTGGTTTATCTGTTCAATACGCGATCATGATGGGATTGATTCACGACGCACAAGAAAACCATCAAGGAAAAGCCATAAAATTTATTGTGCCACCTAATTGTTATGGAGGTACAAACGATCAAGCTAGACGCGTAGCTGCCTGCTTAGATCATATAGAAATTGTAGATTTACCTGTGGATGGTGATAATGATATGGTGCAAAGTATTGATCGTGTTTTAGAACAGATCGCACAGCAGGACGCCATACCCTACATTATTGCAGAGATACCGACTAATCCACGTGTGGAAGTTCCAGATCTAGTAAAATTAAAAGAAGTACTAAGTAGAGAACGTAAAACAGTCGCAGGTGAGACAGCAATAGATCCTGTATTTATATTAGATCAAACATTTTGTCCTAATGTGCACTTTCTAGGAGAAAATAAAATGCTTAGCACAGTAAGAACTATTGCTTATGCTAGTGGTTCAAAATTCCCTAGTGGTGGCCGTTGTACCGCAGGATACTGTGTAGGAAACAATAAGACGCAACGATTGATGGATAAAATCGCGTTGCACTTAGAACTTTGTGATAATGAAGCTACACAACTTCAATATGAGATACTTGCCGAGCAACTGCCTTCAATGAATCAACGTATTGCAGATGCGTATACTAACACTCGTGAGTTTGTTACATTCATTGAAGAAACCTTGCCTAGTGCCAAAATCAATTTTGTATCAGAACAACTAGCTGAAGAAGGCTTCACTCCTTCTGTATTTTCTCTAGATCTTCCTACTAAAGGAAACACTGAAGAAGAAAAGGAACAGTACAAAAGAGAGCTTAATCTTAAGTTGATTAACCTCATGATCAAAGAGATCCCTGATGAAAGTAAGTTTTGTGTGAGCTATGGCCAGTTAAAAGGCTGTTACTGGACTATTCCAGCCACATCTACACAAGGAACTACTAAGGAAGGTGATAAGGATTACATCGTACGAGCTTCTCTTTCACCAGATCTTGATTTAGAAAAACATAAAGAAGTTTTTAGAGACTTTGTAAAAAGTATTTAATACAGTACTTATCATTAAATTAAAAGCTCTTAAAAGACTAGTTACTTTTAAGAGCTTTTTTATTGTTGTTATGATCTCGCTTTCGCGAAAGCGGATTTCAAAAATTCTATGTGCTAGACAAGCCACAACCTATAGGACTACCATCAGGAATACTAGGCAACGGCTTTACTTTGAATAGTTCTGGATGTGCGTTGAAGTGCTGTATTTGAGATAAGAGTTCTCTTTCAAAGGCTTTTCTTTTGCTTAAATCGTTTTCTATCTTATCGAGTTGTTTTCTTGCAGCAGCCTTAACTTGAACAATTGTTCTAGTGCTCGCGATTAAATTCATGAGGTGAGTTAAAAACAGCTCTTGACTTCTTTGATTAATGGCCGTAACATAAGAATCGTCAGCATTTCTATCAGTAAATACTTGATCGGCTACATGAGAAAGAATTACGTCTAGTGTCATTGCAGCGCTATCAGGATCTGCATTATTTTGTTTATGTAAAGCATTTTGAGTAGCAATTCTATTCACACGTTGTGGATGAAATAGTAAATCCAAAGTCATGTCTACACTAGTCGCAGCCGCTGTTAATGCATCAAATGTAACGCCGGTTTGTGATTTAAAACTTTCTCTAGTTCTACCATAACCATAAGCTCGTGGAGGAAATAAATCCAATACATTCTGTGGAATTTTAAGCGTGGATGGATCAATAGATTTTAGAATTGCGCGCAAAGCTTCTTGTTGTTTACCAGTAGCAACCTTCTTAAACTCAGCATTTGTTCCATCTTTTGTTTCATACTCATATGCTACTCCACCTATTAACTTTACGGCTGCTTCTACCTGGTAGCGATGGGCAAAATAAACTGGTACAAAAACATCTTCTAAAACACTCAAAGGTTCACCAGACTTGATATTATGAATAGAGAATTGATTCATAGCGATCTCTCTTACTTTTAAAATATGATGTAATTCTTCTGTAGGACTAGCGCCATTATCCCAAAGATGTGCACTTGCATTTGCTCCACCTGTAGCTCTGGCATCGCTGTCTGAAATGAATTTGTGATTAGCTGTAGTTGCTTTTTTAATGATTGATTTTAAATAAGAATCTTCGGTTTGCTTGCCCACTGGATTCCCATAAGAATATTGCACGGTTAAATTATCCCAGCTTCCTATTCCTACAGCATAGGCATCTTTTAAAGAGATTTTACCATCTACAATATCATACTTAGGATGTGGATAATCCATAACACTCGCACGGCTTTCAGTACTTGCAGCAAAATTATGCGCAAAACCTAAGGTATGTCCTACTTCGTGAGCACCTAGCTGTCTTATTCTTGCTAGTGCCATTTCCATCATCGCATCATGATTATCATCATTTTCTTTAAATGGATCTTTTAACAAACCTTGGGCGATCATAAAATCCTGACGGATGCGCAAACTTCCTAGACTTACATGACCTTTAATGATCTCACCAGTTCGTGGATCTACAACACTACCACCATAACTCCAGCCTCGCGTACTGCGATGTACCCATTGAATGACATTGTAACGCACATCCATAGGGTCGGCATCTTCTGGTAACATTTTTACTTGAAACGCATTTGAATATCCAGCATCTTCAAAAGCTTGATTCCACCAGCCTGCGCCTTCTAGTAACGCACTTCTTACTGGTTCTGGTGTACCTCGATCTAGGTAATATATAATTGGTTCTACCGCATCACTGACAGCAGCTTGCGGATTTTTCTTTTCTAATCTGTGACGTGTAATAAATCGCTTTTGAATAGGCTCATAAACTGGCACACTGTAATCCATATAACTTCTATAAAACGATCCGCTACGAGGATGAAATACTCTTGGTTCATAATTACTGTCTGGCAACTCCACAAAACTATGGTGCTGAATAACCGTGATACTGCTAGCATCTGGCGCAACGCTGCGTACTTCTCTACCAGTAGGCGTTCCTGTAAACGTGAGCATGGCTTCAAACTCGGTGTTTTTAGGAAAACTCTTGGTGTTTTCCATCCATATCGTACTACGCGATTTGTCCAATTTGTAGGATCCTTGTTTACGGTCTTTTAAACGTTTTGCAACTCCGTGAGCATCTTGCATCAAGAATGGAGTCAAATCGATTATAAAATTATCGTTTTTCTTTTCTTTAATTTCAAAACCAAATAAAACAGATCGTGCAAAAGCTTGTTCTACAGAGGTTTTTTCGTCTGGATTTGTGGAACTCGCACGATAACCTAGATTAGGTTGCATTAATAATAACTTATTCCCGCTTTTAATCCATTTTACTACAACTCCATCACCTAATTGTCCTCGGTCTAATCCTAAATCATTAGACCCTACACCACTAGTTAAAGAATGAACATAAAGAAATTCTTTGTTCAAGTCTTGGACCTCTAGAAGAATAGTTCCTTTATCTTCATTATAGATAAAATCGTAATAGCCTGTAAATGGTTGAGATGATGATGTGGATTGCGCTTTCGCGAAAGCGGAAACCAACAAAAACAACCAAAAAATGTGGTAGAAACTTTTCATGTGCTAATTTTAAAAAACGAAAGGTAGCGGATTCTTACAAGAATTAAAATAATTCAAACGCAACCTTTTAATATTACTTGCATCTATTGAATAAATGACCCAGCCATGAAAAAGTTACTTTTCTTATTTTCATTAACACTCATTGTAATTTCTTGTAATACTGATGATGATACCAATAACGCACCACAAGGAATTGAAGGTAACTGGGAATTAGTTGCAATTCTAGCCGATCCAGGCGATGGTAGCGGCACTTACCAACCAGCGACTGGAAAAACACTCCAATTTCTATCAACTGGAGTGGTAAATTGCAATGTAAGTTTTTGTTTTGGTAGTTTAACACAAGCAACAACGACAGGCACTTATGACACAACCAACACCACGATAGATGTAGATAATTGCACAGGTACATATGCACTCAATGGGAACATGCTTGAAGTAAATCACTTTTGCATTGAACCTTGCGGAGAGCGTTATGTCAGAGTCAATTAATCTTTACGGTATTTGGTAGTCGCCTCAAAAATATGATCTAGAATATCTATGTCAACTTGCTCAAGCGATAAGCCACGTCTTTTCATAACGACATCGGCAACTTCATAAGCTTTGTTAGTTTTATAAGTCATGTTTCCTTGTGGTCCACCCCAATTAAATGATGGGATAAAATTACGTGGGTAACCAGCGCCGTAAATATTTGCGCTTACTCCTATCACCGTACCTGTGTTGAACATGGTGTTGATACCACATTTAGAATGATCGCCCATCATGAGACCACAAAATTGAAGACCAGTTTTTGCAAAACGGCCTGTTTCATAGCTCCATAACTTTACTTCGGCATAGTTGTTTTTTAAGTTACTGGTATTGGTATCTGCTCCTAGATTACACCATTCTCCTAGAACTGAGTTTCCTAAGAAACCTTCATGACCTTTATTAGAAAAGCCAAAAATAACAGAGTTGCTAACCTCACCGCCTATTTTAGAATGTGGTCCTACCGTAGTTGGTCCGTAGACTTTTGTTCCTAATTTAGTCGCACTATGATCACAAAGTGCAAAAGCACCGCGTATGATAGATCCTTCCATCACTTCGGCGTTTTTACCTATATAAATGGCACCTGTAGAGGCATTTAATGTGGCAAATTGCAGCTTTGCTCCTTCTTCAATGAAAATACGATCTTCATTAATGTAGTTAACAGAATCAGGAATAGGTTGACTTTTTCTTCCTTTGGTAATTAAATTAAAATCGGCTTCAAGCGCTTTACCGTTTTTTGCAAAAATGTCCCAGGTAAAATCAATACCGTCCACTTCTTCTTCTAAAAAAAGAACTTGCTCAAGTTCTATCGTAGGTGTATGCAATTTATTCACTCGGTAAGCGATAATCTCATTTCCAGCCAGCAATTTTTGTTCTGGTTTCAAATTCTTGATCGCTTTACATAATGCAGCTGTGGCAAAAACATTTCCTGCAATAACGATATTATCATCAGTTTCCACCAATGGATATTTAGTCTGCAGGTACCCTTCTGTTTGAAAGCTTACTTTTTCACCGAGTAATTTTTCCCATTTCTCTCGTAGTGTTAAGATTCCACAACGCAGCTCACAAGTAGGTCGTGTATATGTAAATGGTAATAAAGTGGTGTGTTTATTAAAGTCTGCTAGGATGAAGTTCATTTCTGATCAATTTGAAATTCAAAGGTCGTAAAAGAATAACCAAAACAAATATATTTGAGTAAAATTTAAAGAGGTTCTTGCCATATGCCTAAAAATCGATTACTGCCTGTTGCCATAGGATTATTAGTTCTTCAAATTCTGTTTTATTATGGCTTGCGATATTTTCCTGCGACAGTAGAATCTTTATACAGCACCGGAATTTATCCTTATATCGCAAAAGCGATGCGGTTTGGTCTTGGGTGGATTCCGTTCTCGTTTGGTGATATCGTTTATTCGGCTTCTATCATCATGATTATAAGATGGTTGTGGATTAGTAAAAAGGATTTGATCTCGCTTTCGCGAAAGCGTTACACACAACTATTTCTTTCCTTAAATATAATTATCGTGCTTTTTCACTGCATGTGGGGTTTTAATTATTACCGTGAACCATTGCATGAAGTTCTTGATTTAGATAGTGAGTATACCACCGAAGAACTGGAAACTGTCGTACGTCAACTGGTTTATACTTCAAATAAATTGCATGGTCAATTGCAGCCTGTGGATTCTTTACCAGTTGTTTTCAGCCGATCACAGTCAGAGCTTTTTGATCTTGCACCGCAAGGGTTTGAAAATATAGATCACATATATCCTGCATTGAGTTATGGAAATGCCAGTATCAAAAAATCTTTACTCACGATGCCATTATCATACATGGGATACAGCGGTTATTTGAATCCGCTTACTGGCGAGGCGCATACTAACGCATGGATCAATAATTATAAAACGCCAGTACTTACGTTGCATGAAATGTCCCATCAGCTGGGTTTTGCCAAAGAAAATGAGGCTAATTTCATTGCCATTATTTCAGGAATGAATCATGATGATCTTTATTTTCAATACAGTGCGTCCATTTTTGCACTGCGTTATTGTATTAATGATTTGTACAGACGTGATCCTAAAAAGTATGAAAGCATTAGACCATTAATTTATGACGGTATTTTTAAAAATTATCAGGAACTAAGAGATTTCTGGAAGCAATATGAAGGTGTTATTGAAGATGTTTCTCAAGTTACTTATAACGCTTATCTGAAAGCAAACAATCAACCTGGCGGAATGCAAACCTATAGTTATGTGGTAGCGTTATTAGTGAATTATTATAAATAATTGTTTAAACACATTAAAGAAAAGCTTTTAAATTAACCACTTAGTACTTCAATGGTTTCCATTAAGAAAACCTTCACAATTAAGTCGGGAATGATATTCCTATCTTTATCAAATAAATTTTAATTACATGAAAAGAATACTCTCTCTCATGCTTTTGGCTTGCTTTTCCTTGCAGGCACAAGTGTATTTCCCTAACAATGATGACATTAGTGCGGTAAGTCATATAACTCGCGTTATAAAAAATGCCAATATTGTTACGAGTCCGGGAAAAATGATCACTAATGGTACGATTATTATCAAAAATGGTAAGATTGAAGCCATAGGTAACAATGTGACCATTCCTAAAAACGCTGTAGTAGAAGATGCAGGCGGTAATTATATCTATCCATCCTTTATTGAGTCCTACGGTAATGTAGCAATGAAAACACCTCCAAGAGCTCCAGGAAGCAATGTTGCACAATATGACGAAGGTCGTAAAGGTTATTACTGGAATGACCACATCAGAGCTGAGCAAAGTGCTATGGATTTTTATGAATACAATGAGAAAGAAGCAAAAAAATTAATCGATGCTGGTTTTGGAACTGTTCAAACCCATTTGCATGATGGTATTGCTCGAGGAAGTGGTATGCTTATAGCTCTTGACAATGAGGGAACAAATGCAGATCGTATAATAAAACAAGAAAGCGGTAATTTCTTTTCCCTTTCTAAAAGCCGTCAATCTAGACAGTCCTACCCTACTTCTTTAATGGGAACTCTAGCTCTTTTACGTCAGTCACATTTTGATGCAGACTGGTATGCAAATGGTCATTCTAAAACCAAAGACCTCTCTCTAGAAGCTTTAAATGCTAAGAAAAATTTAGTTCAAATAATAGAGGCTGGAAATAAGAAAAATGTTTTAAGAGTTGATAAATTAGGTGACCGTGTAGGCAAGCAATTTGTTATCGTAGGTGGTGAAGATGCTTATGAAATGATTGATGATATAAAAGCTACAAATGCTTCTCTTATTGTACCTGTAAACTTTCCGGCTGCTTATGATGTTTCTAATCCTAACTTAGAATGGTTTGTTAATCTAGGTGACATGCGAGAATGGAAACAAGCTCCTGGAAATTTAATGATGCTTTCTAAAGCTGGAATCACATATGCTATTACAACTAAGGATTTGAAATCTCCAGCAGAATTAATGAAGAACCTTAAAAGAGCTATTGAATACGGTCTTACGGAAGATCAAGCGCTTGCTGCATTAACTACTACTCCAGCAAGCATCTTACAGGTAAGTAACATGGTAGGTACTTTAGAAAAAGGAAAGCTGGCAAATTTTATTATGACTTCAGATAAATTATTTGAAGATGATACTGTTATTTATGAGAATTGGGTAAAAGGATCTAAGCACGTATTAAAAGATAGAACTACTAAAGATATCGATGGTGACTATGCTACCATTATTAACGGCACCTCTTACGATTTTTCTATTAAAGGAAAAGGTAAAAAAGTTACCGTTAAAATTGATAGCACTACATTAGGATCAAAAATTACTTATGATGGTGACTGGATCAATATTGTAACTACTCAAAAAGACGCTGAAGATAAAGCTTACACACGTTTCTTAGCAACTGCAACTATGGATAAACTATCGGGAACTGCTTACTTAGCAAACGGTAGCGAAGTGCCTTTTACAGCTGCAAAGTCTGACGACTCAAAAGATAAATCAAAATCAGAAGATAATAATGACAAAGAGGCTGCAATGGCCGCAATGGGAACTATGACATTTCCTAACATAGGATATGGTAGTGTGGAAAAACCTCAAGAAGAAACAGTTTTATATCGCAATGCAACCGTATGGACTAATGAAGAAGAAGGAATCTTAGAAAATACAGACGTACTTGTAAAAGATGGAAAAATTTCTAAAATCGGTAAGAACTTAAGTGCAGGAAGTGCACGTGTTGTAGATGCAACAGGTAAGCACTTAACCTCTGGAATAGTAGATGAGCATTCTCATATAGCTATCGATAATGGTGTAAATGAAGCAGGACACAACTCTACTGCAGAGGTTACAATAGAAGACGTAGTTGATCATGAAGATATCAATATTTACAGAGATCTTGCTGGTGGAGTTACTACCTCTCAACTATTGCATGGAAGTGCAAATCCTATAGGTGGACGTAGTGCAATCATTAAACTAAAATGGGGCTATAAGGCAGATGAGATGATTTATGACAACTCTCCTAAGTTTATAAAATTTGCATTAGGTGAAAACGTTAAGCAATCTCGTTATCAATATGGTGTGCGTTTCCCACAAACTAGAATGGGTGTAGAACAAGTTTTTGAAGACTACTTCTCAAGAGCTAGAGAATATGCTAACTCAAAAGGGAAGAGCGATTTCAGATATGATGAAGAGATGGAAGTGCTTTTGGAAATTCTAGAAAGCGAGCGTTTTGTTTCTTGTCACTCTTACGTACAAAGTGAGATCAATATGTTAATGAAGGTGGCAGAGAAACACGGTTTCCGTATCAACACTTTTACACACATTTTAGAAGGTTATAAAGTAGCAGATAAAATGGCAGAGCATGGTGTAGGTGGTTCTACCTTTAGTGACTGGTGGGCATATAAATATGAGGTGAACGATGCAATTCCTTATAATGGTGCGATCATGCATTCACAAGGAGTAACTGTAGCCTTCAACTCTGATGACGCTGAAATGTCTAGACGATTGAATCAAGAAGCTGCAAAAGCAGTAAAATATGGTGGCGTTAGTGAAGAAGAAGCATGGAAATTTGTGACTCTTAACCCAGCAAAATTATTACATATTGATGACCGTACAGGAAGTATCAAAAAAGGTAAAGATGCAGATTTGGTGCTATGGAATACTAATCCGTTGAGCGTTACCGCAAAGCCAGAAATCACCATGATAGATGGAATTGTATTTTTTGAGCTGGAACGTGACTTACGCTTTCGCGAAAGCATACAAAAAGAAAGACAACAACTGGTTAACGAGATGATCCTTGCAAAAAACAAAGGAATGAAAACGCAAACACCGAAGAAAAAAGACAAAGGTCTCTATGAATGCGAAACTATTCACTGGTAAAATGAAGACAATGAAAAAATTATTATATACAATTTGTGCCTTATTTGCCTTAAATGCAACAGCACAACAGACACCAGCACCAGAACAAACTGGAGTTTATACTATTATGAATGCTACGGCTCATATAGGTAATGGAGATGTTATTGAAAACTCAGTGATCGTGATTGAGAACGGTAAAATTAGTGCTATAGCAGATGCCACTACCGTACGCATGGACATTAAAGGAGAAAAAATAGATGCTTATGGAATGCATGTGTATCCTGGTATAATTGCGATGAATACTACTTTAGGACTTGTTGAAGTAGATGCCGTAAATGCTAGTGATGATGAGCGTGAGATAGGAACTTACAATCCGCATATACGATCTATAATAGCCTATAATGCAGAAAGTCGCGTTGTGGAGTCTATGAGGCCTAATGGTGTATTG
This sequence comes from Nonlabens dokdonensis, assembly GCF_002162835.1. Classification (GTDB taxonomy): domain Bacteria; phylum Bacteroidota; class Bacteroidia; order Flavobacteriales; family Flavobacteriaceae; genus Nonlabens; species Nonlabens dokdonensis_B. The sequence continues at coordinate 29,204 of NZ_MAAX01000117.1, read as the reverse complement.
ATTGCGCAGGTAGTACCTCGTGGAGGAAGAATTTCTGGTAAATCTAGCGTAGTACAGTTAGATGCATGGAACTGGGAAGACGCTGCCATACGTACAGATGATGGAATACACATCAACTGGCCATCAAGCTTCAGAAGATCTGGTTCATGGAGAAATCCTGGGCCTATAGAACCTAGTAAAGATTATGCTGAACAAGTGGCTGAGTTGACGGACTTCTTAAATAGCGCAAAAGCATACAGCGCAACACCTAATCCGGTAGGACTTAACTTAAAGTATGCTGCTTTAAAAGACGCTATTAATGGTGACGATAACATTTATATTCATGTAGATGGTGAAAAAGGTATTAGAGATGTTTTAACTTTTGTAAAAGAGAATAGTATTAAAAAACCTGTTATAGTAGGTGGTCGTGAAGGTGATAAAGTTGCTGCAGAATTGGTAGCTATGAACGTTCCTGTACTTGCTAGTCGTGTACATGATCTTCCTGCCCGAGAAGATGAAGATTATGATATGCCCTATAAGTTTCCAAAGCTTCTTGCTGACAAAGGTGTGATGGTAGCTCTAGAAAATTCTGGAAGTATGGAGAGACATCAAGCTCGTAATTTCCCTTTTTACGCCGGTACCGTTGCTGGTTATGGAATGGATATGGAAAAAGCGCTGATGATGATTACTTTAACTCCTGCAAAAATTCTAGGAATCGATAAAGATTACGGTTCACTTGAGCAAGGTAAAAGCGCTACTCTATTTATTTCTAGAGGAAATGCATTAGATATGAGAGGTAATCAGTTGACAAGAGCATTTATCGATGGTAGAGATATTTCTTTAAATTCTCATCAAACGGAACTTTATGAGCGTTATATGAATAAATATGATGCTGAGATAAAACGATAAATATTTAATCACTATTTTTAAAAAGCTCGTTTATTCAAACGAGCTTTTTTTATCTTAATTTATTACTCTTATGAATTACGTTGTTAAAAATGAAGAACTTGTATTTGATGAATTTCTCAAAATTTATAAGGCAGAAGTAACTCACGACAGTTTTAATAGTGAAACTTCTATCACTTCTACTCGACTGGCTTTAGATCGTGGTAATGCCATTGCTGTATTATTATATGAAAAAGATACCGATAGTTTTTTATTTATAAAACAGTACCGCTACCCTAGTTCAAGACACAATCATCCATGGATGCTAGAAATTCCTGCTGGCGCTGTGGACAAGGATGAATCAGCAAATGAAGCAGCTATACGAGAGGTTCAAGAAGAGATAGGTTATCAAGTTGATGATCTAGAGTTTATTGTAGAGTATTTCCCATCGCCAGGAATGCTATCTGAGCAAATTAGTATTTTCTATGGTGAAGTAACAACTGAACAAAAAACCTCCAAAGGTGGCGGCTCTGATGTCGAGAAAGAGGACATACAATTGGTTAAAATACCTAGATCTGAAATTAAGGATAAGTTAAAGAAGCATCATTTTCAAAATTCCATAAGTATAATCAGCTTGCAATGGTACTTACTTAATAAATGAAACTAGAATTTTAATTTTTAGGGTAACTTTTGTAGTACGTAAAACATTAAAGCTCCGGTTATATAACAAACTACGTCCCAAACATCTGCAGTATAACGTTCATGATGATTAGGTAAATAAATTTCAAAGTAAACAGAATAAAGCAAGGTTAAACTTATCAAGCTTATAATGCTCAATCTTATTGAGAAATCTTTTTTCAAATACCACAAAGCATTTAAACAGATGAAGGCTACTATAGGAATAACTAAAAGATCGTTTAAATAATTAAATATAAATGAGTTAGCAGAATGTTCAATAAACTTTAATACTTGAACTGTAGCATACAAAATCAAGCAAACGATAAATGCTATGTGTAAATATTTTAATGGACGGTCTTGCATTAGGTGGCGAGTACAGCAATGAGCCAAGCTAGAAACATTCCTATAGCCATTACAACAGTCCAGATCGCATTGAAAAATTGATAAGAAGCACGCACAGCAAGGTATCGATGGTTTTCCCATCTATAAGTAAACGACTTTTTTGAAGCGTCTTTCTTTTTAGTAGCAGGAATAGCATCAACTTGTTGATTTTCCTTCTTTACATTATCTTTTTCTTCCTGAGAATTGTGTACCATCTATTTGATAATTACCTGCCTTTTTAAAAACTCTAATTTGACCTAAAATACAAAAGGAAAACACAATTGTTTATTAATTATACAAACGCTTTTCTTAATGCAAGTTTAAAGTTGATCTATAAAAGCTCTAAATTAATATTTAAGTATCATTCGTTCCTTTGAGGCGCTTAATGTGATAGTAATTACATTATCAAATAGTTAACGATCTAACTATTTAAAATTCTTATTCATCCAGAAGATTAATTTCAACCTCATTTGCAGGTTGATTTGCTATAACAATCATTCCTGGAGTAGTCAGAGACATAGTCACTAAATCTTTAGGTCCAGGTGATTTTATTTTAAAAAAATAAGAATTTATTTTTCCTGGCTCTAAAGTAGGTTTCATAACAGAATAACCTCCAGAAGGCTTTTCTCCTGTTGCCACTACTAGAACACACTGACTATTAAAATCAACTTTAGGTATCGTAATTTTAGGGGTTTTTGTCGCATTAAATACTTTAAAAAATGATTCTAAATTTTCTTGTGAATTTATAATCATAGAAGTTTCTTCCATAATATTAGTATTGCTGTCCTCCATATAAATCATAAATTCCTCGGTATTTGATTTAAGTGTGAGATCTTTCATTCCCTTTTTGCAGTTACAAGCACTTAGACTAATTACCATTAGTGCTAGCAAGCACAGTTTCGTATAATTTCTCATATTGTGGTATTATTTTAAATATGTCGTATTGTTCCGCTTTCGCGAAAGCGGAATTCTTAAATCGATCAAGAACCTGATCATCTTTCAAAATCTCAATGGCCTTTGTAGCCATTCCTTTTAAATCGCCTACAGCACACGTATAACCTGAAACTCCATCTTCATTCACCTCAGGTAAACCTCCAGTATCTGTGGATATTACAGGAGTGCGATTTGCCATGGCTTCTAAAGCTGCAAGTCCAAAACTTTCTTTCTCAGATGGTAGTAAAAATAAATCAGAAAAGCATAAAATACGATCAATCTCTGTGCTGTTTCCTACCCATTTAATCTTGAGCTTCAATCCTGCTTCATTTGCATACTCTTCAGCAGCAAATCGCTCAGGACCATCGCCTACCATAATTAAAATAGACGGAATTTCCTTTTCAATTTTTTCAAAAACCTTGACAACGTCCATGATACGTTTCACCGGTCGCATATTACTGATATGGGTTATAATACGTTCCTGAGGAAAGGCCATAATCGTACGGTCACAGTCCTTAAACTCTGTCTTGTATTGAGACATATCAATGAAGTTAGGTACTACATCTATATGCTTTGTAATATCAAATAATTCTAAGGTATCTCTTTTCAAACTAGCTGATACTGAAGTAACCACATCACTATGATTGATACTGAAGGTTACAGATGGCTTATACACAGGATGATTTCCTACTAATGTAATATCAGTACCGTGAAGCGTTGTCACCATAGGTAAGGTAATCCCATGATCTTTAAGCATTTGTTGAGCCATATAGCCAGCATAAGCATGTGGTATAGCATAATGCACATGCAGCAGCTCTATGTTATATTCCTTAACTACGTTTACTAATTTGCTAGATAGTGCCAGATCGTAAGGTTGATAATGAAACAGCGGATATTCTTCCACATTTACCTCATGAAAGAATATATTTCTGGAAAGCAACTCTAGACGCACCGGTTGCTTGTAAGTGACAAAATGAACTTCGTGTCCTCTTTCAGCAAGTGCGGTACCGAGCATGGTAGCCACTACTCCACTTCCTCCAAAGGTAGGATAACAAACTATAGCTAGTTTCATTAATTTAATTTTTATTCTATGATCGAGTCATAGATAATTTGCTGAATGTTAGTTCTAATATTTTCTTCTATTAAAAATCTGTTGCTAGCATCAGGATGTACTCTGTTAGATAGAAATACGTAAACTATTTCTTCTTTTGGGTCTGCCCAAGTATATGCACCAGTAAATCCACTGTGACCAAAGCTACTGCGATCAACACAACCGCATGTAGGTCCAGAATCTTCTAATTGTGGTTTATCAAATCCTACTCCACGTCTAACATCGTTTTCACAAAAGTAACAAGTGTTAAATTTATCAATAGTTTCTTTTTTGAAATACGTTCTACCTCCATATGAGCCACCTTGTAGGTACATTTGCATGATTTTGGCAATATCATTAGTGGTAGAAAAGATACCTGCATGACCACCTATTCCACCTTGCATAGCTGCACCTTGATCATGAACATAACCATGTAATAATTGATTTCTGAAGGTTTTATCATCTTCGGTAGGAATGATTTCTTTCTTAGGAAATTTACTTAAAGGTAAATATCCGGTACGATTCATTCCTAAGGAATTATAAAAGTGATTTTGGGTGAGTTCATCTAAATTTTTATTATAATATTTTTCAATATACTTTTTCAAAAGGTAATATGGTAAATCACTGTATTTGTACTCTAATTTATCTCTTAATTCACTCTCCTTTATTTGATTAAAGATACTGTCTTGAACTGTAGCATTAGTAAACAGTCTTTCAGCCACTGGAATATTAAAATTTGATTGAGGTCTAGAGCTGTAGAATAATGGCGAAGGTTTATTTGATATTGAGTCTAAAGTAGCAACATAAAAAGGTATCCATGGTTTAAGTCTCCCATAATGAGAAAGCATTTCTTTAACTGTGATTTGCTCTTTATTAGTTCTTTTAAGGTCTGCGTCCAGTTTTGAAATAACATCGTCCAAAGAAATGACATTATTCTCTTCTAGTTCCATTACTAACGGTAAGGTGGCTAGAATCTTAGTCACTGATGCGATATCGTATACATCATTACTTTTTACAGTATCCTTTTGATCATAGGTATGGTATCCATATGTTTTATCTAGAATTACTTTTCCTTTTCTGGCTACAAGAATTTGCATTCCTGGAGCACCTTTACCATTGATAGTATGCATGGCTATACTATCTATTTTTGATACCATTCTTGAATCAAAACCTACGCTAGATGGATTTGCACCGTAACTAAGTCTTTTAATATTGTTGATTTTGAGTCCGTCATTTACCTGAAATAGTCCAGAACTAACTGGCAACCTTCCTACCGCATCAAGTGCCCCAAAAATAATCTGAGCGCTCACCTTCTGACTCCAGTCGCTATTTTGATAAGACATTATAATACCTTCTAAGTTTTCTATAGTCTTAAGTTGATCCAGCATGTACGGTCTGACAAAACCATCAAAAATCACATCGTGCTTTCTAGCGATTTCATAAAGCCACGTAAGCTCTCTTTCTTTTAATTTGTATGATTTCCATGGGTTATCATTACTTCTATGAAATCCTATTATAACTGTATTATAAGATTCTAAGCTTTTAAGAAGTATATCTAGCTTATCTCCTTGTACTTGATCTACTCTTGTATATTTATTTAACTGATTTAAAAATGCAGCTCCAGAGTCATCACCTAATTCTACATAAGCAATTTTTTTAGTTTCTAAATTCTTGATAGGAAGGATCTCGCTTTTATTTTTTAAAACAGTAACCGCAGCAGATATAGCATTTTCATAAACCACATCATCCTTCTCTGTATTGAGGTCTTTAATTAACTGTGGGATTTGTACTGGCTCATAACTGTGAAGCCCAACCAAATATTTAGACATCAAGATCTTTTTAACCGAATGCTCTAGTCTCTCCTCTGTTAGTTCTCCAGCAGTAATAGCTGCTTCTATTTTTACTATAGATTTGGGAACATCCTCAGATATTAATAAAACGTCATTTCCTGCTTTAAAAGCTTGTAAATCTATCTCGCCTGGAGCGCTAAAGTTACTGGCTCCTTTCATATTTAACGCATCTGTAAAAATCAACCCATTAAAACCTAATCTTGTTTTTAATAAATCTGTAACCACTTTTTCACTAATACTAGTAGGATATCCAGCTCTAGGCTCCAGACTAGGAATATTTAAATGTGCCACCATCACACTAGCCATTCCTTTGTCAATTAGTCTTTTATATGGATATAATTCTACGCTATCTATGCGCTCTGCACTAAAATCTACGGTAGGTAATGTTTTGTGACTGTCGGTATCTGTATCTCCATGACCTGGAAAATGTTTTGCACAAGCGAGCGTTCCCGTACTTTGCATACCATTCATAAATGCACCTGCTTTATCAGTAACATTATTCATGTCTTCTCCAAAACTTCTATTTCCTATAATAGGATTCAGCGGATTTGTATTAATATCAACATCTGGTGCAAAATTGATGTGAACTCCTAACCGTTTACAATGTTCTCCTATACGTTTACCTACTTCATAACTAGATTGCTTACCTGGCGTCGCTCCTAGCGTCATGTTCCAAGGAAAAGCATACGTACTGTCAAGTCTCATTGCAAGTCCCCATTCTGCATCCATTGCAATGAGCATTTTAGTCTTGGACTTTTCTTGCAGTTCATTTGTTAGATATGCTTGTTGCACTGGTCCACCTTTAGAGAAGATGATTCCGCCTATTTTGTGATCTGTAACTAGTTTTCTCACCTTATCGACATGTGCTTTTCCCTTATTTGAAAATAAGTCCACCATGAATAACTGGCCTATTTTTTCTTTTTGAGATAAACTATTGTAAACACTATCCACCCATTTTTTTTGAGCAATAGAATCAGTTGTGATTAAAGGAGTGTTGCTATTTAATTGTGCTTGTAATGTGTATGCTTTCGCGAAAGCGAAAACTACAAAAAGCCTAAAAGCATATTTAAATTTCATATTATTTTTCCTGCATTTTCATATAGGAACCAACAATCGTTCCTTAATCGAAAGATACCGAAAAGTAAAGGCATGGCATAAAAAAACCAGCCTAATTTAGACTGGTTTGTGAACTGATTTATGAACTATTTAAAGTAGACTTAAACTCAATTAATTATTATAACAATTATTGAATCTATTGGAACTTAAAAAGCTATAGGAGGCACCTTGACACCTATTGTAACGCGTAGGATGACCGTTACTATTTTTGTATTTAACACTATTTGTTTGATTTTCTACCAAATAATCCCATGTTTCTGGATAGTAAGCTGTCAAATAGCTTTCATAGAAATCACTTTCTTTGTTAGCTGTAGCGATCTCTTTAGTAAAAAAGTTAATTATATCATTTTTATAGATAGAATCATCTAAAAGCGCATCTTTACCTTTTTCATCATAAACTAATATGGTGTTTACAACTGCTTTATTCTTACCGGTACCGCTTGCTATAACTGTAAATTTTTCATTAATGCCATCAATTAAGGCAACGTTTTTCCAAATTAATAACTCTTCTAATTCAGCATCTTCGGTAACCTGAGCCTCATTCCATCGATTGAAATTATCAAACATAACTTGCCTTGTAATAAAAGAATTGGAATGGTTATTAAAATTAATTTGTGTGAAGTTTTCTTTTACATTATTAGTCAATACAGGAATTTGCTTTTCAGTGAACTTTGTTTTGATATTTTTATCTTTATCAGAAGAACCGATTTGCGACGTAGGAGCACAAGAGGTTATAAAAATCATTAAGATTAAAAGGTTTGATAGCGTTTTCATAGCAGATTGATTTTTTATATTACATTAATATATACATCAAATTTCACGCCATTTAGTGGTTTAATACTAATATTTAAGTGTTTTTATGTAAAAAATCGAATTCAATAGTAAAAAATAAGACCCCAAATGATTATTTCATACATTATTAAGATGAAAATACAATTAATTTTAATGAAACCAAAACTTATCTGCCTATACTGTACCAATAGCTACAAAGAGAAAGATCAACTTTTAGAACAATGTATGAATGAAAGTAATTTAAAAAAATCTCGAATGCCAGCTTTCACTCGCAGGAACTTCCCAATTTTCTTTATACTCTCCTACAGTCTCAACAAGATTATTGAAAACTATAGTATTAGGTGATACCGACTTTGCCTTAGCCATTTTTTTAAAGTCTGATAACTCTTTATGAGCAACGTACTGCCCATTTTTAAAAGTAACGTTCATTTTGTCCATCAAATCGATCTTAAACGCTTTTTCAACCGACTGAATAAAACGTACACTAGCATCTATAGAACAACCTGTCGCACCAGCATTAGACTGGTCTAATCCTATTACAATAAACCTATTATAAGGATATTCTACGCCAGCAACCAGATCTTTACCATGTGCTGTCCACTGCTGTAAAAAATTATCCATTTGAGGTTTCAACTCATTAAGTTCATCGGTTGTAAATGGCCTATTAGCTTGATAAATCCATACTCGAGACTCATCTGGAAGATCTTTAAAATTTGCGTGCATAATTTATTGTTTAAAAACTATATGTGAAATTAGTAACTAATTTAAAATGTAATAATTAGATTAAAAGTTTTTTCTAACCATTACTCCTGCAAAGAAAAATCCAAAAATGGACATCCATAAAAAATAGAATCCATAATAATCAAAATTTAAATCTGACCAGTCAAAGACTACATCTGAAAGATAAACAACAACCGTGTTTAAAAATCCCATTAATAGACCTGTGATTATTCTTGTTTTTAAATTGACCGCTTTAAAGTCAGTCAATTTCTTTAAAAATGCAGACATAACATAAGTTTGAAATGATGGAACTGCTATTTCTATTAAGTTTTAGTTGAACTTAAGCCTTATTGTTGTAAAACCTATAAGGAACATTACGACAAACATTAAAACGTAAGCAGGCAATCCATAGTCGCTACCTTCAAGTAATAAAGATGATAAAAACCAAAAGAAACAAGTTAATGTGGCTAACAAAAATCCGTAGATAACTCTGGTTTTAACAGGCACTTTGTTGAAATCAAAAAAAAAATCATTTCTCTCTATTCTTTTTAGACTTTCTCATGGACCACCATATCACTACTGCAATCAAAATCCCGAACATTGTAAAGTCTATAATAAACTTCACAAAATTAAAACCGGTATTCTCAGTAAGCTGGTAAAAAATAGACATTAGAATTGCATAAACAAGACCACCGAAAGATCCTGAAAGCACTATACTCTTATAATCTATCTTTTCTTTCAATTAGTCTTCCTTTATATCAATACGATCTAGTACTAGCATATTACGATATTCACCTATACGAGGATCGTAAATATCTAATTCCATTGCAGTGAATTGATAAGTTGTTTTTCCTTTAACAGCTTCTTCTAGCAATTGATCATTATCAACATAAGTGAGCCACAACACATTGCGCTTGCGTCCATTTTCATCTTTAATTTCAAAAGACTTGAACTTGTCGTTTTCTACTTTAGTTATTTTACCTGTAAAGATAATGTTCTCCTCTTCATAAAAGTCAGATTCCATTTCATCCTCAATTTCATCAGCAAATAACATGAAAAGTGGTATTGCTTCTGGACAAGTGCCAGCAAGCTTAATACCTACTTGCTCACCTAGCTTTTCGGCATTATTACCTTCTAGAAAGTTAGCTCCTTTCTTATCAAAGTATTTTTTGTTTTTTGAGTAAGCGGTAAGCATACAAGTACCCAATTCTAATTCTGCTTGTTCCTTGCTTGTAATTTCTCCTTTGGACTTTAAACATTCACATACTTTGTCTGAAAGTTCTGCAACGACGTCATCATCAAATTTTTGAGCGTTAACAATGGAACTGGTAATAAATGCGATAAATAGGATGGTTAGTTTTTTCATTATAGGTCTTCTGCGTTTGCGATTAATTCTGCTATATCTAGTACTTCTATTTTTTCTTCTTTTTCTGCAGCTTTTACTCCATCTGTCATCATGGTGTTACAGAAAGGACAACCTGCTGCTATAATATCGGCACCTGTGTCTATTGCCTCATCAGTACGTTCTATGTTGATATCTTTATTCCCTGGTTCTGGCTCTTTGAACATTTGAGCACCACCAGCACCACAACATAATCCATTACGACGACTACGTTTCATTTCAACTAGCGCTACATCTAATTTTTCTAGTAGTTCTCTAGGTGCTTCATATTCATTATTTGCTCTACCTAAATAACAAGGATCATGATAGGTTATCTTTTTTCCTTTAAATTTTCCACCTTCAATTTTAAGACGGCCATCAGCAATCAATGACTTTAAAAATTGCGTGTGGTGCACTACTTCATAATTACCACCTAATTCTGGGTATTCATTCTTCAACGTATTGAAACAATGAGGACAAGCGGTCACTATATTTTTAATTTCATAACCGTTCAATACCTCGATATTCATCATGGCTTGCATCTGGAAGAGAAACTCATTTCCAGCACGTTTTGCTGGATCACCGGTACAACTTTCCTCTGCTCCTAAAACAGCAAACTCCACTCCTGCTTTGTTGAGTAGTTTTACAAATGCTTTTGTAATCTTTTTTGCCCTATCATCAAAGCTTCCACTACATCCTACCCAAAATAAAACCTCAGGCTGTTTTCCTTGTGCAATAAATTCTGCCGCTGTTGGTACTACTAAATTGTTACTCATATTTATTTAATTGAGAACTCTATAACTAGAATTCAGAATTGCTATTTTTTGTAATTTAAAGTTGGTTTAATTCCGCTTTCGCGAAAGCGGGACAATTCACCTACTCATGGTTTTTAAACACCTCTATAGTGACTTCTTTCTCTACAAGATGTGTGAACTCCCCTGTATAACGCGTTGCTCTTACCATGTGATTATCAATCCAGTGGTAATTGCCACCTCTAGGTTTTCCCATTAAAAGGCTGTGGTATTTAAAACCGTGTTTTTGAAGCCAGTTCTCTGTCACCTCACGGTGCTCTTCAGTTCTAGAAGTAAAAAAACAAATTACATGACCATCTTCATACCACTCGTTTAATGTTTTTAACGCATCTGGAAAGGGTTTACAAGTAGCCATTCTCTCTGGCTCTTCATTAGGAACATCATCTGTAATGGTTCCATCTATATCAATGAGGTAATTTTTAATACCTTCTTGAAGCATCGGGCTGGCTTTTGTTCCATCCTCATTTAACGCTTCTCTATATTGTTCTTCACTCATAATTACTCGTTTGCCCAGTTAAGACGATCCATTTGATTATAAGGCCATGGAGCACCATTGTTCTCGATATTACCCATGGTTACATTTAACTCACTAGGTGCTGCACTGTTTTCTAACACTAAATACCTTCTCATTTCCATTATAATACTCAATGGATCGATGCCTATAGGACATGCTTCTACACAGGCATTACAAGTGGTACAAGCCCAAAGTTCTTCTGTAGTGATGTAGTCATTTAATAATGTTTTACCATCGTCTTTCCACTCACCTTCTTTGTTTATAATTGAGCCTACTTCTTCTAACCTGTCTCGCGTATCGATCATTATCTTACGTGGACTTAATTTTTTACCAGTAATATTTGCAGGACATTCTGATGTACAACGGCCACATTCTGTACAAGTATAAGCGTTAAGCAACTGTACTTGATTTAAATCAAAGATATCTGCAGCTCCTAAAGATGCTGGATCTTCTTCCATTTCATTAGGGTCTGGTGCTGCAAAAGGATCTGCATCTGGATCCATCATCATTTTTACTTCTTTAGTCACAGCTTCCATATTTGTAAACTTACCTTGTGGTGTAAGTTTTGCAAAATATACATTAGGAAAAGCTAGCATAATATGTAAATGCTTAGACCAGTACAAGTAATTAAGAAAGACTAAGATACCAGCTATGTGCAACCACCAGGCGGTTCTTTCTATGGCTATCAAAGTACCGTCTGCCATAGATTCAAATGGTATAGCTACAAATTGTGAAACTGGAAATGAACCAAAAATCTCTCCTGCATGTGCATAACCTTCTACTCCTCTAGTTTGTAAAATAAAATCTGTAGCATTCATAATAAGAAATAAACTCATTAACACTACTTCAAAATAAAGAATATAATTAGCATCATTTTTAGGCCAGCCTTTTAATTCACCCATAGTAAAACGCTTGATATTCAAAGCGTTTCTTCTTATCCAAAAGACAACTACAGTAATTAAAACAAGAAGAGCGAGAATCTCAAAAGTTGCGATTAAGAAATCATAAACACCACCTAAATATGGTGCAAAAATTCTATGGCTTCCTGTAATACCATCTATGATAATTTCAAGTACCTCAATATTGATAATCACAAATCCTACATATACGATAATATGTAAAAAGCCGGCGATAGGTCTTTTAACCATTTTAGATTGACCTAAGGCTATACGAGCCATTTGTGCAAAGCGTTCTCCTTTGCGGTCAGATCGATCTACTTCTTTCCCTAATTTTACATTACGGATAATTTTTTTAATGTTGCTTGCAAAGTATCCTATTCCTGCAACAAGGAGTAAAATAAAAATGATGTTAGGTATATATTCCATGGGTAATTATTGGTCTCTATCTTCAGGTTTTTCATATTCTCCAGGTCTTTTTCCAAAAACGGAGAAGTGAACATAACGTTTAGGATTTAACTTAATGTCTTGCATAAGCATCTCTGCTTGTCTAGTCGTTCTTTCTAGGTTTTCATACAACTTATCGTCAGTCATTAATTTACCTAGGCTACCTTTTCCAGAAGCGATATCATCTAGAACTACATTAAATTTAGAAATAGCACTTTCTAATTCTTTAACAGTTCCAGCTATTTCTACCTGAGCAAGAGTATCTGAAATTGCAGCAAAGTTTTTAGTAGTCGTATCAAGATTAGTAATTGTTCTATCCAGTTGCTCTCTGTTATCCGATAGTAAGGAGTTTGCATTTCTAGAAAGACCTCTTATTTCAACTAGCGTTTTATTTACTTCATCCAGACTTTGAGTTATTGCTAATCTAGTTTTAGGATTGAGAGTTTTATTAACAGCTGTTAGAACTGAATCTGCACTAACGACCATATTTTCAATTTTATCCTTGAGAGGTATAAATTCTTTCATGACCTGGCTTTGTAAACCTTCATCAATGTCAGATTTTAATGTGTCGCCATCTACGGCTGCTCTAGCACTACTTTCGTAATTAGGTACGATGGCTAGTGCCTTTCCTCCTATAAGTCCAGTACTATAAACTGACGCAGTACTTTCTGAAGAAAACTTGAAGGACTCATCTACATGAAATTTAACTAGGAGACGTCCAGAACTATCTAAAAAATCAATGTTATCAATATTACCTATGCGTAAACCATTTACTGTAACAGGAGCTGATGAAGTTAATCCTTCTACATTATCATAAACCGCATAAAATGTTCTATCATCATTGAGCAGATTGCGCCCTTTTAAATATTGATATCCAAAAATAAAAAGTGCTATTGCTCCTACAGTGAGCAAACCGACTTTGATTTCTTTTGAGATTTTCATAATTACGTTTTTCTTGCGAATGTAAAGATAAGACAAGCTACATTTATTGCAACTAACATTTCTTTAGTAATTATTACAACCTGCGACGCACACCATTCTCATAAACCACTATAAAGGCTGATTTGTAACCTTTTGCGACAGCCTTAGTTTTTAAATCTGAGGCTTCTTTAAGTGAAGAAAAGCTACCGGTAAAATAACGGTATATACGACCTTCCTTTTCTCTAGAAATCTGTGGTAACTTATTAAAATTGTAAGATTTAGGCTCTAATTTATTGCTACTTGCGCTTATTTGTACTTTGTAAATAGCATTTTCCTTAATAGGCTCTATCGCGATGGCACTACTATTAATTTCTTCTACCTCAAACAAGTTAATATCTCTATTTTGTTGGTATCTCAGTATAGCGTCATATATAGAATTTGCAACTTTTTTCTGTCCATTACTACTACGCAAGAAATCACGTTCTTCTTTATTTGTTAAAAAACCAGTTTCAATAAGCACACTAGGCATATAAGAAAGACGTAAAACAGCTAGACCAGCTTGTTTTACACCTCTATTCTTACGCCTCAAGTCCTTTTCAAAGTTAGTTTGCACCATAGCACCCATTTCTATGCTGTTATCCAGATACTCCTCTTGCACCATTAAATTAGTTGCAAAACTAGAAGGATCATTTAAATCAAAACCAGTGTATTTTTCTTGATAATTCTCCTCTAACTCGATCACAGAGTTTTCTCTTTTTACGACCTCAAGATTTGCGGCATTATTATGTAGTCCTAGTACAAAAGTCTCATTTCCTTTGGCACTTGTTGCAGCGGCGGCGTTACAGTGCACTGATACAAAAAAATCTGCCTTCGCTTTATTTGCAATTGCAGCTCTTTGATCCAGACCTATAAAAACATCTGTAGTACGCGTGTAAATTACTTTTATGTTATCATGCGCTTCTAGTTTCTTACCTAGAAGTTTCACTACTTTAAGCGCGATATCTTTCTCTGCGGTTTTGGCCACATATTTACCAGGGTCTTTACCACCATGGCCAGCATCTAGAACTACCGTAAACATTTTCTTTTGATTCATTTTTGTAGAATCGATGGGTATATTTGCCACTGAAAAAAGAGGAAACGCTAGTAAGGCAATAATAAGATATATCTTCGTTTTCATATACAAACTGTATGTTGTGAATGTGTTGTTTATTAGTTCGCTTTCGCGAAAGCGGATTTATTACAATCCACTTAAAATTTATATGTAGTTTTGACGTTTCAAAAACTAGACCATACTAACAACGAAAATAGTTTATCCTAGATTGCATTCACTGATTAAGTATATAATTTTGTTCATACTGTTTTTAACAGTTGCTCCACTGGTTACAGCCCAAGAAACACCGTCTAAAGGAACTCCTATACCTGCTGAAAACCAACCTACAACTCAAGAACAAGAAGAGGTAAAAGAAATCCCACAGAAAGTAGAAATACCTCTTACTGCTGTAGATACAACTAAGAATGATTCTATAAAAAAGCCAAAATCTTTTTTAGAGTACCGCATAGAGTCTACCGCCAAGGATTATAAACGCATCGATAGAAAGAATAATACCATAACTTTATATAATGAGGCAAAAATCGTTTATGGTGATATAACAATCGAAGCAGGTAAAATTGTCATTAATAATAATACAGGTGACGTTTTTGCTTATGGTATCACCTTGGATTCTTTGGGTTACACGCAAAAACCTGTTTTCTCACAAGGAACTAATGTGGTTAAACCAGATTCAATAATTTTTAATAAAGATTCTCAAAAAGCACTTACGTACAATTCAGAAACGACGCAAGGAGAATTTAACGTTCTTGCCGAAACAACTAAGAAAGTTAATGATTCAGTTTTCTACATGGAAAACGCAAGATTCACAACTTCTAAAGATCCTAAGAATCCAGAATATTATTTCTATGCTAGAAAAATAAAATTTGTACCTAAGAAGAAGATTGTTACAGGATTAGTAAATATGTATATCGCAGACGTTCCTACTCCACTAGGATTGCCCTTTGCTTTTTTTCCTATGACTAACGAGCGCAAAAGTGGCGTGATTCTTCCTAGCTTCGGTAACAATAATAATCAAGGTTATTTTTTACAAAATGGTGGTTATTATTTTGCAGTGAACGACTATCTTGATCTCACATTACTAGGTGATTATTTTACTAATGGCAGCTATGGTGCGAGAGTTGAGAGCAATTATAAGGTACGTTATAAGTATAACGGTAGTTTCAGGTTTTTATACGAGAATCAATTACAAAGTGAACGTGGATTTTCTGATTTTGCTCAAACATCTCGCTATAATATCAACTGGCAGCATTCTCAAGATCCCAAATCAAACCCTAATTCAAGATTTAGTGCCAGCGTTAATTTAGGTAGTAGCCAGTTCTTTAGGCAGTCGTTTAATCAAGTAAATCAAAGTGCTACACTTGTCAATAATCTAAGTAGTTCTATTTCCTATTCAAAAACATTTCCTGGCGAGCCACAAGTAAATATTAATGCAAGTGCCACTCACAATCAAAATACAAATACTAATGTGGTAAATCTTACTTTACCTACTTTACAAGCAAGTGTTTCTCGAGTTTTTCCTTTTGCTCCAAAGGAAGGCACTAAAAAAGGAGCTTTGCAGAATATTAATTTGCAATACAATTTAAGGGGTGAAAATAGAATCACCACAACAGATGAGGATTTTTTAAGTGACAACATGTTTGATAATGCAATCATGGGTTTACAGCATAGTATACCGGTCGCGACTAATTTTAAGGTAGGATATTTTAGTGTAAGTGCAAATGCTAATTTTGAAGAAAACTGGGTTTTTGAAACCTTTAGACAAACTCTTGAAGAAAATGATAACGGTGTCTTTAACACAGTAAGAGATACCATAAGTGGTTTTGCAGCATATAGAACATACAGCTATGGTGCTAGTATAGGTACTACCATTTATGGTAGCTGGAAATCAAAGAATCCTAAATCAAAAGTTCAAGCCGTAAGACATATCATTAGGCCTAACATAAGCTACTCTGCAAACCCTAGTTTTGATCAGTACTACGATAGATTAGTAACAGAGCAAGGACTAGATGCACCAGGAACAGAAGAACAGTTTTACAGTCGTTTTGAGGGAACTTTATTCGGTGCTCCAGGACGTGTATTTTCTAGTAGTATAAATTTAGGAGTTCAAAATAATATAGAAGCAAAAGTAAGGGAACGGGATTCTACAAAAACTGAACTTAAAAAAGTACAAATTCTTAAAACACTTTCTTTTAATACCGCTTATAATCTGGCTGGTGATTCATTAAACTGGAGTCCTTTACAAGTGAGAGGTGTGATTCCCATTACTAAAAATATTGATCTCAATTTAGACGCAAACTTTGATCCTTATGCGCTAGATAATAATAACAATCGCATCAATACCTTTAATATCAATAATGGTGGTAGTCTATTCCGTCTTACTAGAGCTGGTTTCAGAACAAGTTTTAGACTAAGCAGTAAAGATTTTGAAAAAACTGAAGATAAAGAAGACAAGCAATCCCAAGAAAGAACTCTAGAAAATGGTGGTCGTGATGATGGTCTATTCGGTGAGTCTGTAGATTACAGCCGCGATCAAGGACAAAAAGTTGAAAAAACAGACGTAGATATCAAAAAAGACCGGTACCGTTTTAAAATACCTTGGAATTTGAATTTTGCTTATACCATGACATATATAAACGCACAGCGTCAAAATATGATCAATCAGCAAAGTTTGATGGTGAGTGGTGACGTAGAGCTTTCACCACGATGGTCTATAGGAGGAAATACTGGATATGATTTTGCTAATAAGGGAATTTCTTTTAGCACCATTAGATTTCAGAGAGATCTCGAGAGTTTTACAATGAGTTTTAACTGGACGCCTATCGGACCTCAGAACAGCTGGTTTTTCTTTATAGGTATCAAAGCAAGTGCGTTAAGTGATATTAAATGGGATCAACGCAGGCAACCAGATCCTACGTTTTAGTATTTACGCTTAATCAATTATTCTCTTTAATTGAGATTCTTGTGTTAGAATGTCTTTAAATGCCACTTGTCCCAAATGTTTTTAGAAAAATCAAACCTAAGCTCTTCATCCTTAATAGTCGCGCCCCATCTACCTATAATAGCTAATCTTGCATCATGTGATAAATTAACTGATGGAGAATGCAATGTAAGAGAGTGCCAGATCAGTAAATCACCTGCTTTTCCATAAAATGGTATAGGGTCAGAATCCATAGATTCTGTAAGTATTTCAAAAATCTGTCCTTGGCTTAAATCACCTTGCGCCATATAATGCGAGGGATTTTCTTTAAAATAATCCCAAGCTACTTTATGACTTTTCTCCCAGTACATCAAAGGTCCTCCTTTAGGAGTTACATCATTCAAGTAAAACACGCTATTTGCTAGTGTTCTAATTTTGTCATATACCGGGAAGTCCAGATGAGGCGTTCTAGCTCCTAGCCATTCGGCATCTATTTCTGGTCTTCTAGCAACAAGTTCGTTCTCACCAGTCCATTCTATCTGGTCATTAAAACATTGATATAATGCATTCATTTTTTTATGAATCGCAGGATGAGCATCATTTTTCAAATGAAATTCACTACTAGGACAGTTCATAATAGCATATTTCCATTCCTCGCTTGTTTTAGGATTTTTATGGTGGTTTAATGCCTGATTGCGCCAGGTACTTACTTCATCATCAGAAAAAAAATTACGAAGAATCAAAACTCCATTCTCCATAAAGTACTGTATTTGGTCTTTACTAAGCATAATTTACATAGGTTTAGTGGTAGTTGAAAAAGTTCCTTGGTCTTGAAAAGAGGAAAATAAATTATAACCATTGTACTCCATGATAGTCCACACAATTTGAATGGCAACTATCAATTTAATTTTCAGAGTTGACTTTTCTCGATGTTTTTCATTTTTTATTTTGAGTAGATCAGCATCGTAGTCTCCAAAGCTTCCATCAAAACATTGTTGAGATAACAAGAATTTCATACCTGATTTCATTAGTAATGAATCATGGGTGGACACATATAATCTTGATCTAAGACATCTAGCCGCAGTTGTAATGTCATTTGCTCTTTGGGCTCTTGTAGCCATGGCTTCTATCAACAGAATACTTAGCTTATCAGTTTTGATAATTCTTCTTCCATAATTACTTTGTGCTTCGACGAGATTCATAACTTTTGAAATTTTCTTATCAATATTTGCGCTGTAACGATCTAGTTGTATTGATATCTCTAGAACATCAGAAGTTTTTTCATGATGTATAAAAACACTATCTAAGAGATTTTTTTTATTAGCATAAAGGCCTTCAATCCATAATTCTTTTAATATCGACTTATACGCTGCGGCGTTATATTTATGTGATAGGTTGCCTGAACTTTCTACAAGATCTATGGCCAGTAAGGAGTGAAATATATCTTGTTCTACATAATCAATAACATCGACTTGCTTTAAGAATTTTGTTGTAAGAGTATTAAATTCTTCTTGCAAAAAATCTTTATTGAGCTTACAAATTTTTACTAAAGCAAGAATTGGAACAATTTGATCACAAGCTTGATCAGTTGATAAACTGTTTAACCAGTGATAGATATTACTTAAAGATTTTTTGTGTAAACTATTCATTAGTATCTTTTAATTCAAGGATTAATAAAAACAGCCCCAAAATTGTTGGGTGATAGACATCTTCAAAACTGTGTTGTTCTTTACTGGAGTAGTCCTCTTTATGTTGATTTTTTACCCAGTGTCTTCCAGGAATGAAGCCCTGTGGTTGCTGTATGTCTTTAATGGCGTTTGCTGAAAAAATATCTAATTCTGTAAAGGTCTTTCTCATACAATATTGATTGATCAATAGTTCTTGAACTAAATCCCAATCTTGCTCTATTAAACACAAAGAAAGAGTTGCGTCTATATACTCTTGTATTTGATCAAACTTTTCTTTTGTAATTAATTTCATATCATTTTCAGAAAAATTAGATAGATGAAATACTAAATGCGTTAAACCATAAAAATCTAAATTTTGTGCATAAGAATGACTAGGTAAATTTTCTAGAATTGAATCATGAAATAATCTTTGGTAACTAGGATATTCATTAGGTAACTGAGCAATTTCTGTATAATATTTCATATCCAGTTTATCCCAAGCGCTACGCTCTACTCTATCCATGTAATTTCTGCTCATTACAGTTTCTAGATCATACTTTACTTCTTCATAATTGATGCCTAAAGATTTAAGCGTTGCATAGGCTAGTGTTCTATGTGGAAATAGTCTCAACCTTCTTTTTGTATCAAAAAAAAATGAGCTATCCTTAATATTTTTGATCCACTTATCCTTTATTTCTATGAAGATAGGATGGTTACTTACCTTTTTTGATTTTTGTGCAAATCGTATTGCAAGTCCTAATTCAGTGAATGCTTTTCTAGTAATGTCAGGCTTTATTTCTTCTGGATGTATCCCTACATATTGCTTTTCATCAGGTGTGCAAAAATGTGAAATATTAGTATGTAACCAGTTTAAAATACCGTCTAGCATTAATTGCTGATCTTTCATATTTAATAAGGCATTCATAGAGTAAGTTTTAATTATTAAATAAAACAGGTTGTACCTAGAAAAGCTACAACCTGTTTGATATATCTAGTGCGATACGAAACCGTGCTGATAAACTATTGCTGCCATAACAATAGGTTTATTTTCATCACCATCTTTATGTGTTTTTTTGATAAGCATATCTGCAAACTCGTCTAGGTTTGTTACGCCTTCTTTTTTTAATTGAGATAAAATCTCTGCTTTGTTCATTTTAATTTCACTACTCATAATAAAAGTATTTTGGTTCTCCTACTCTATTGAAAAATTTAGGCTTTTCGGATTCCACCTATTGTATTTAAAAAAAAATGTAGCTACTCAATCGATGGATCGTTTTTAAATACATGTTAAATGTATACTGATAATCAATGGTTTAAAACAGTATAAATACTAGAATTTAAATTTGGGTAAAAACAGACATTTCATTAAAAAAACCAAAAGAATATGCGCTAGTACCGTTGTCGTTATTCCGACATGCTGGACTTCTTAAGGCTTATTTAATCATAGATCTTATAGATAAGGTTGTAATATAAATGGTGATTTCGCTTTCGCGAAAGCGATAATAATTCAATCTAACAACAGCCTTAGATCTTGTCATTTACAATAAAGCTCATAAATAAGCCTGCTTTAATTTAAAAAGGCTTGCAATGACACTTTATTGTACGATCTCCTTGTTTAATCTATTCAAGTCCACTATTCAACATTTCTAAGTGGTATCAAGAAGCTTAAAAGACTAGTTTCGAGTATTAAGTTTAATCTACTTAAAAATAGATAATTATGAAAAACACTTTACTCCTAATCAGTTTTATATGCATTCTTTTTGTGCCTTGTTCTTATGGTCAGAATGTGCCTATTCCATCTAGTTCTTTTAGCACTGCTGCAGATGTAATGAACTGGACTATTGCGCCTAATACGGTAACTGCATCATGGTTCAATGGTGGTTGTAAGGCATTGTTTGTAGATAATTTAGGTAATCCTAATGCAACGATCACTTCTCCTGTTTTTAGTTTAGGGGCAAGTGGTTTTTATGAACTAGAGCTAGAATACGGATTAATTTTTACAGGTAACGCAGGCACTTTTGAATTGATCGATTCTAATTCAACTTCGATTAGCGCAACTACCATTAATACCATAGCCGGAACATGTACAGACTGGCCTAATCCTAAAAATAGCACCTTGATTTTTTCGAACGTTACCGCAGGCAACTATCAGCTTAGAATCACAATACCTAGCAGTCAGTTCTTTTTAGCTGGTGCTCGTTTAGAAGTTTATAATCCCAAAATAGTGAGTGGTTCTATTAACGCAACCAGCTGCTCTAACCCTAATATGTTGAATAATTTTCCTATGAAAATTACTAACCTGAGCGATAATTCAAGTTACTTTACATCAACAATCAATGGTAATTATACTTTTCTTTTGCCCAATATAACTGGCAATTTTTTAATTGAACCAGTAAATAATGGTAATCTAATTGCTATTCCAAGCTCTATTAATCTAACTATAGACTCTACAACAAATTCGTATTTAAACAATGATTTTTGTCTTACGAGCAATACGACTGGTATAGATGTGAGCGCTCAATTAGTAAGCCAGACACTAGCTAGACCAGGATTTAATGCAGACTATGAACTTATTTATATGAATCATGGGAATGTTACCACTGGCAATGAATCTATAGTATTAAACTTTGATGCGACTAAAATGACTTTCCTATCAGCCTCCATAACTCCATCCAGTGTAACAAGTAATTCCATTACCTGGACTTATAGCAATCTAACGCCATTGGAAATAAGAAGCATCACGATGTCATTTAATATTTTTACGCCGCCTACTGTTAATTCAGGCGAAATATTAAATTTTACTGGAAACATCACACCAGCTGTAGATTTTGATCCTACTAATAATAATATTAATTTGAGTCAACCGGTAGTAAATGCATATGACCCAAATGATGTTTTGTGTATACAAGGTGATCAAATCACGCCTGCCCAAGTAGGTGATGAATTAACTTATAGAATCCGTTTTCAAAATACGGGCACTGCATCTGCAGTAAATATAATTGTTAAAACTGTATTAGACTCAGAATTAGACTGGAGCACGTTTGAGCCATTAACCGCATCACACGCATATACAACATCAATTATCAATGGAAATGAACTTACCTATACTTTTAATAATATCAATCTAGAAGATAGCACAACAAATGAACCAGCAAGTCATGGATGGATTTTCTATAGAATCAAATCAAGTACCACTGCATCAGTAGGCGATGATTTTGAAGCTACTGCAAACATTTTCTTTGATTATAACTTACCTATCACAACTAATACCTATAATACGGTCATTTATGATCCTTTATCAATAAATGATCGACCTACTGAAGGTATTGTGGCGTTATATCCTAACCCAGTAACAAATTACATAACTATAAATACACTACATGACACTAGCTATTCTCTATTTGATTTAAGTGGTAAGCTATTAAGGTACGATAGATTATCATCAGGATTAAACGAGGTAGACTTATCTCAATTATCAAATGGCTTGTATATATTAAAAAGTGTCAACCTATATGGAAAATCGTCCACTCATAAAATTTATAAACTATAGAAGTGATCATTTTGATCTCGCTTTCGCGAAAGCGGAATCTCCACCAATAACTTCACTATTTTAAGTGACCGAGTATAAAGTCTATAGTCGGATTATTATTAAGTTGAGCATCAAAGCTTTTTGCATGATGGGTTGCTGGTGATACCAGTCGTAATTCTTTCATTTTTTCTATGATATTATTATACTCTAAAGAGCATTTTCCTAATATCATATTGTCAAATGAAGTATTAGACTTGTGTAAATCATATACCTTTTTCAAGCCAGAAAGGTATAATGCGTCTTTAGTAAAACCACCGCCACGATGTGTACGAAGGGTTATATTAAAAGCTCGATCTCTATCAAGTTTGTACTGACCATGTATCAAATCAAAGGTGTCTGCAAATGAATATCCTTTAATTAGAGAATCTGTTGCTATGACTCTATAAGCAAGTTCTTTTAAACGACTAAGGGTCAGATTACCACTCATATATTCTGACATCACTGCAAGACCTTCCTGAGTTTCTACATTATTAGGAAAACCATTGCTAAAGATTTTGAGAGGTTGCTCGATAGCATTAAATGTTGTGACAAGGTGTACACCTATTTCATGATGAGCCAGCACATTAAGCTCGTGTTGAGAGTATAAATGTCCTTTTTTAAGAATAAGCGACTTGTCTTTATTTGAAACCATAGCCGCAGCACTCATTGCACTACTTGTTTTTATATCAAAGTCAAAGTCATACAGTTCTCTATACTTTATGAAAAAAGCCTCTGCCTCTTCAGTACTTAAAACAGCCTGGTGTTTGATTTCTGTAAGCGGCTCATCTTTAAAATGTAATATGAACTTAGCATTTTCTACCATTTTTTCTGTTGGTGTACCAAAAAAGCGTAAACTATTAAAGTAGAATTTACTGCTAGGCTCACGTATGGTCTCAATACACTGCACGAGACCACTGTATGTATAGATGATATCCTTATATAACGACCGTATATCATCATCTTCAATGCGTTCTAGTCGCTGACTAAAGAACATGCGATGCAACTTGTAAGGCTTGAATTTAAGTTTACGATATTTAAATTGGGGCTCGTGTATATATTTAGATTTGAAAAACTCTTTACGTTCCTGTGAGATATTAAGCGGATTGATATAGGCAAGTAATTCGAGATTTTTTACAATGCGATGAATATTTGCATCTATATCAAGAACATCTTGAAATTTTGATAGATCTATGTCAGGAGAATTTTTAGGCATCATGTCTGTCATAAAAGCGATGAGCAT
Organism: Nonlabens dokdonensis; assembly: GCF_002162835.1. GTDB lineage: Bacteria > Bacteroidota > Bacteroidia > Flavobacteriales > Flavobacteriaceae > Nonlabens > Nonlabens dokdonensis_B. The sequence goes on along the minus strand of NZ_MAAX01000117.1, from coordinate 5,306 downwards.
GAGCTTTTATATAATAGCGGAACATGTCTTCTATAGAATGAACAACTTCTGGATAAATTCTACCTGTTAACTCGTCGCAATAGATCTTGGAAACTTCTGTTGCAAGAACTAGTGTATTTAGTGAATTAGAAGTAACGTACTTTAAGAAGAAACCATTTCCTTGAAAAACATCGTTGATAGAACAAGCTACTTTTTGATCAATGGGTAATGGCATATCGTTAAGGATTTCCTGCCATTGTTTTATGGCTACACTAAACTTGTCATTATCTACATTAGAAGTTCCTATATTAAAAACTGGTACCTCGCGATCCCATCGTTTCCAATTGTATGAGTGTAAATCGTAGAAAACACAACTGCCAAAAAGTTCTTCTAACTTTACCAGTAAAGTTAGTACTACTTTATAAAAATTTTCATGTTTAGTTAATGCCCTTACCTTTTGTTTTTCAGTTAGTGGTACTTTCCACAATTTTTTACCCCAAGCAGTATCATATAAGGCAGTTTTAGGGTGTCTGTTTAAATCGTATTCAAACCTACTATCGTGCGCAATTAAAGTGATAGGTAATCCTGAAATCATTTGTCCAGTGCATGGGTCTTCTTCATACCATCTTTCATGCTCTGTGTGATGACAGTTCTCCCAAAGATCTTTAGGGAAATGATGGCCATTATGTATCGCTGCACAAGCATATGGAACATAATCATCTATTTTTATGGAAAAGGAATAATCCTCCACTACCGCATGAAACGCTTCTTCTCTCTCAATGCGTTCAATGATTTCTAAAATGGACAATTTAAGCATCTACTATGGTACTTTTAAGTTTATTGCGACGTTCTAATGACTTGATACGATCTTGAACGACATTCTCAAAATAATCTATAATTTTAGATTGGATTTTAACTTTAGATGCCTTGTTAATTTGTACAATGCCTCCTGGTGACATTACATTAACCTCTACCAGCATGCCATTAATCACATCTATTCCCACAAAGTATAATCCATCCTTAATTAGCTTTGGGCCTATTTTTTTACAAAGGTTTTTTTCTGCTTTTGTAAGTTGATGACGCTGGAAAGTTCCTCCTGCACTAATATTAGATCTATGATCCTCATCTCCAGGTACTCGTCGTACAGCTCCTATAGGTTCTCCATTTAATAATAATATACGAGAGTCACCTTTATCTGCTCCTTCTATGTAATCTTGTAAAATTACATAATTTGTAGAACCGTCTTTATTATCAATGTAAAAATCAAGCAAGGAATTTACATTGCCCATTGCAGTTTTTTCTATCATGATAACACCGCTACCACCATAACCGTTCAATGGTTTCATGATCATTTTATCTCGTGGATTTTCTTTAATGACGCTTTTAAGATATTGCTTATTTTTAGAAACATGGGTTGCAGGAATAATCTCATTGTTAGGATCATCAAAACAAGCCGTATATAATTTATTATTTGCTTCTCTTAATCCTTCAATATCATTTACGATAAACACATCATCTTTTACAGAATCTAAAAAATTAAGCGCAATAGGATCTAATGGTGGATTTGCTCTCATCATGATTATATCAAAACCAGCTAGCGGTAGCATCTTCTCTTTGAGCTGGGCTTGCTTATAGAAAGATTTCATTTGAGCTGGTACTTTATCCATTTTCTTAATCACTTTAGAAAAAGCATAGGCAATACTATTTCTTATGGTAAGATTTGCAGGTGTAGCTATAGCCACTTTATGACCACGTTTAATACACTCATGAATTATGGTTAAGGTAGAATCAGTTTCTGCCTTGATTTCTTCCCATGGATACATGATAAAACAAATGTTCATCTCTTAATTTTTTGGTTGATTAAGTACGCAAACTAAGAAGAAAATATGATAGATACCAGAGTAGTTATAGAATAATAAGGCTTTTTTAACAGAGGTTTTAGCAAATAAATAGAAAAGTTAATTCCCTGTAACTATAATATTATCAATATAAAAGTATTCATTACCAGACCAGTTCTGAAAACGCACTTTTATAATGAGTGTAGATCCACTTAAACCTGTCTGTGTAACTGTATCATCTGGAAAAAATGGAGCACTCCCAGAATTACCACTTACATAATAAGGGATTAATGTATGATGTGTTGTACCATTACCATTAAAATCTGTAATTGTGGTAAAAGCGCCTCCATCGATAGAATAAGAAACATCCATATAATCATTTACCGCATTAGTGTCATCTGAACTGTGAAGCGATGGATTATATTCTAACTCTCCTATACCACTTAAATCAATGCTAAAAGATATATTACTATAACCACTTATATTTATAGATTGCGTATCAAATTCTATAGGTCCATTAGTATCATTAATTTCTAATTCTCCAGACCTTGTTTCCACGTAATCTGAAGAGGCTAGTGTACCATTCACATCATTCAGAGTCCATTGGGTAACAGAGGCAGGATAGTCTCCAGAATTTCCAGATCCATTAATTCCTGTGCCTGTTGAATAACTTTCAAAATCCTCTGAATATAATACTACAGGAGCTAAAGTTAGACAATTGATCTTTTGCCAGGTATTCTGTATTCCATCATAAATTTCTAAGCAGCGATCACCACTTGAATAAGTTACGAATAGCATGGTTCCCTCACTCGCTGGAGTAACGATAACAGTACTACGTTGTGCTTCTGTAACCACAGGAATGGATAATCCTCCATAATTAATGGTACTTTGAGCATTTATATCTAAAGCAGCCGCAACGTTAGGATCGTTAGTATTGATACCTACTTGGGCATTGATTGTCAAACTTATCAACAATAAAAAAGTAACTGTTATCTTCATTTTATTGAATTATAAAGTTGTCAAATCCTCCTATATCACCATCTCCGTTTTGAGTTACAAATAGTTCTAAACTAACGTTATTTGTTCCCATAGGAATAGGGATGTTTACGGTTCCCGATGCATTTAAATTAGAAGATCCATTTATTAATACAACTGTAGTTTGAGGTACTCCATCGAATATCACAGTATATTCTACGTCATCGCCGTTGTCGAACCCTATTACTTCATAATCAAAACTTATTTGTGTTTGTGTTCCGATAGAAACTGTTCCAAAAGTAATTGTTTCGCCAGTTGCCGAACCGCAATTACCATTTAAATCACGAACTCCAAAAAAATTATTTGTCATGGTAATTCCTGAAAATGGTGAAGAAACAATATCCCATGTATCAGGGGAATTAGTACATAAAGGTGTAGATAAAGTATATGTCCATGTATTATTTCCATCAAAATCTTGAACATAAGTTAATGGCGCATCATCATCATTAATAGTTACCGTGTTAGTTACATTAGTACCCAATTGTGCAAGAAAACCACCAGAGACATTCTGTAGATTTAAGATTAACGTTTCGTTTGCTGTATTCATATCATCATATGCATATAAATCTATCGTCTGACTCGTAACACCTGCTGGAAAAGTGACGGTAAAAGGATAACTCGCTATTGTCGTGCTCGCATAGTCGATATCAAAATCAACTCCAGCACCTGCTACGGTACTACTTGCTCCTATAGCAACTTCTACAGTAGTTGCAACCGTTGCTGAAGGGTTATTTAAATTAATTGTTATGGTATCAATATCATCTTCATTAATACTAAAAGTTGAAGTTGCAAACTCAACCACTGTAGCAACATCGTCATCATTTATTGTCAAATCGTGTGAGTCATTGGTACCTAATATAGCTGTTGCTATTCCTCCTGCTGGAGATGTTAACTCTATATTTAATAACTCGTCACTTGCATCGGGATCATTTAAAGAAGTAATGGTAAAACTTTCATTTGCCGTTTGTCCGGCAAGAAAGGTAACCGTGAATGGAAACGTTACAGGAGAACCATCATAATTAATCGTATAATCACCTGTTTCTACTGTGCTACTTGCGTTCAACGTTACTTGAACTGTTGTAGCTGTCACAGTTGATGGGTTAGTTATGGCTACATCAATTGTGCTGGAATTACCAGGAGTAAGTGGCTCTTCAACACTTGATGCGGTAGCAATAAATGCTACCTCAGTAGCAAATTCATCATCATCACTATAAACTATGTGATCATCTTGATTACCACTTAAAGCCGCACTGGATCCACCACTCACATTTTGAAGTACTAAATAGAGCACTTCGTCTATCGCATTTTCATTATCCTGAAGGACTGTGATAGTAATATTATTATATGCAGTATCTCCAGCTGGTATGGTAACTGTAAATGGTATTGAAGTTATATTAGTACCATCATTATCAATAGTATAATCTGTTCCTAAACTACCAAACGTGCTTGTATTTCCAGAATCAAACGCTACGTCTACGGTTGTTGCGATTGATGGATTAGGATTGGTAATCAAGATTGGTATAGTTCTAGAGGTTCCTTCTGGAATAGTGGTAGCGGCTCTATCAAATTCTACAAGTGTCTGTAAAAAAGATATTTCTTGATAAGTAGACAGCACCTCTACTCCAGGACTTGCTCCACTACTCGCTTGTGGAGTTACACCTAAAGCCACAAATTGATCTCCGTCATCAATAGTAGTTACATAATCAATAGAAGTTGCGCCAGCAATAGCTGCACTACCTGTTCCACTAATATCAGTAGCTCTATACCATTGAAATGTAGTTCCTGACTCAGCATCATTTTCAACATCTGTATAAGTATAACTACCTGCAAGCGTTTCTCCTACATCAGTAGTTCCAGAAAAACTAACGGAACTAGCAACTGGAAGTTGGTTCATACAGTACCAATTTATCCAACTAGTTTGAGTTGCATCCCATATTTGAACGCATCTTGTGGTTCCATCCAGAATATAAATCATCAAGCCGTCAGGAATCGGCGTAGCGATCGTAGCACGATCTGCTAGAGTCATGGTAGGCAATTTTAAACCTCCGTAAGTACCATCTGGTAATTGAGAGTTTATATCTAATGCTGCTGCAGGGTCGGGAGACGCAGTACCTATTCCTACTTGAGAGGTCATTAGAAAACCTGATAGTAAGATAATTAGAGTAAAGATTTTATTCATCAGAGAATGTTTAAAATCAAAAATATACTTTTGATTCTATAAATCTACTGATATTAGTTTAACGAATTGTAAATATCGTCAACAAGTATTTAACAATCTCTTAAGACGACACTTCGTCGAAATGATCGTCCCATTCTTTAACTTTTGGTTCACCAAATTTCCCTAAACTTTTTGCCACTACAGATGCAACAGTAGCATCACCGGTAACATTTACAGTGGTACGTAACATATCTAGTGGCCTATCTACTGCAAAAATTAAAGCAAGGGCAAGCGGT
>NZ_MAAX01000173.1 GCF_002162835.1 Nonlabens dokdonensis | reverse complement strand
CAATCGACAAGCTTACTTTTTCTCTCACCTCAACTAATTTTTTATCATTTACTACTTCTGTCTCATTGATACTTAAACCATTTAAATAGCTCCAGTAATAAGTATAATTCTTAATTAAATCATTCTTGGACTTCTGACTTAGATCTTCTTTAAATGAATATTGATATCCACTCGTTGTTATATCAATTTGTGCAGTTGCAGTTCCATCTTTTTTTAAAACTATTAAGGCATTTGAATATTGTAAATTATCGTCAGTCTCATAAACTGTGGTATGTATAATTTTCCCGCCTTCATCTGTAATCACCAGTGCGTCTCTATCATCTGTCCAGCCAGCTAAGTAACCAAACGGATTAGATTTACTGGTGCATTCTAGCCATATATCTTTCTCATCATCTAACTTAGGAACGTACAAAATCATATGGTTTCCTTGGGTAGATGAAAAGTCTTTATCTATATCTCTAATGTTACGGTCACCATAAATAATAGCATGATAAGAAGTAATCCCTACAACGTCTAATAAAGCTTTAGTATAATTTGATAACCCTTTACAATCTCCATAAGCTACTTCATGCACTTTTTTTGCATGTGTAGGTTTCCATCCACCTATTCCTACCTGAACGCTTATATATCTAGATCGATTTTGCATAAATTCATATACTATTTCTGCCTTCTCTTTTTGAGTTTTAGCATCCTTAGTTAGCGATTTAATTTCTAAAATTACATCTTGAGGCAACGCTCCAACATCAGCTAGTAAACTCTTGCTCATCCACTTACCAAAGTCTAACCAGTCTCCATTACTTCCTGGCACACCTTTCATATTAAACTTTTTAAGAGCAATACGCACCATAGGACCGTAAGTAGAAAAATCAGGACTGTATGCTTGAGGCACTATCGCTGTTAGGTTATTAGCTTCATAATCAAGCTTCCCTCTTTTAATAATTCCAGAATACTCTTCAAGGTTTCTTTCTGAAAATTTAACCTCTATGTTTGTTTCATTGATTACTTTAAAAGTAGAGGATTCCGTACTTGCGTGAAAATATTCAAGTGGAACCCAACTAGGCATAAAAGCAGTTGAATTATAAACCACTTTTGATTCAAAATGAACTGTAAATGGGTAGGCTCGTGGAATGTATTCTAAGTATTTAACCCTATTATCTGAATATAATGTGCCATTTGAAACGGCACTTATGTCAGTAAAATCTTTAGATTTAACTCTCTTAATTTTCTCTCCATTACTATCATAAATGGAAGCTTCAATACTCTTTATATCGGTATCTTGATCATAGGATTCTCCAGCTTTAATATCTCTTAAACCGTTTTTATTTATAACCGTAATAACACGACTGGTGACTATTTCTACTTTATCGTAATCCTTAATAGTAATTAGAACGTCATTTTTTCTAATAACAGCATTAGCATTTTCAAGAAGTTGAGGTGGTATTGTACTAGTTGAAAAAAGTTCTTGTGCAGTAGCAAATTGAGTAGCAATCAATATGATTACCAGGTTAGTAATTTTAATCATAGATTTCAAAGAAAATAAAAATAATTTCTAAATCATAAGAAAAGTCTTTCAAATTACTTGTTCTCTACATATTTCTATTTTTACTATCCATGACGATCGTGACTGGACCATCATTTACAAGAGCGACTTTCATATCAGCTCCAAATACTCCAGATTTAATTTCTTTATTCCGCTTTCGCGAAAGCCTGCTCAAAAATGCTTCATATAAGGGAACAGCTACCTCTGGTCTAGCAGCATCGATATAACTAGGTCTATTACCTTTCTTAGTATTTGCAAATAAGGTAAATTGAGAAATAACTAAAAGTTCACCATCGATATCCTGAATACTGAGATTCATCTTATCCTCTTGATCTGAGAAGATTCTCATACCAATTATTTTACCTACTAACCAATCGATATCTTCTTGAGTATCCTCATGTGTTATTCCCAATAAAATAAGTAAACCTTGCTCAATAGTAGCATGCTGCTTATTATCTATAGTAACACTCGCCTCACTTACTCTTTGAATTACTGCTCTCATGATTGTGGCAACTGGTGTTTATCCTGACGGTAATTATCTTCATCACCATTTACAATTTGTACATAGCTTTCATAGCGGCTCAATACCATCTCACCATTTTCTACAGCTTCTTTTACAGCGCACTTAGGCTCTTCAATGTGCATGCAGTTGTGAAATTTACAATCCTGTTTTAACTCATGGATTTCTGGAAAATAATCTCCTATCTCTTCCTTTTCCATATCTACAACACCAAAACCCTTAACTCCTGGCGTGTCGATCAACCTTGCTCCAAAATCCAAATCAAACATCTCTGCAAAAGTCGTGGTATGCTGCCCTTGTTTATGTTGTTCTGAGATTTGTTTGGTCTTTAACTGTAAACCTGGCTCTATAGCATTTGCTAGCGTACTTTTTCCCGCACCGCTATGACCAGCAAACATGCTGGTTTTATTGGTCATTTTTTCTTTTACGATGTCGATATTCTTACCTGTTTCTGCACTTATAGCAATGCATTCATACCCTATAGATTTGTACAAACTCATTAAATAACGTACTTCATCTAGCTCTGTCATGGTAAGAAGCTCTTCTCCACTTTCTGGATCGATCATCACGTCTCCTTGATCATCGTTGTAAGTATCTACTTTGTTGAAAGCCAGAATTACTGGAATTTGATAAGCCTCTGCAGTTACTAGAACTCGATCAATAAAAGAAGTAAAAGTAGGCGGATTATTCAACGTTACTAATAAAAACAACTGATCTACATTTGCAGCAATAATATGGGTCTGTTTAGAAAGGTTTACAGACTTACGCACTATATAATTATCACGTTCATGAATGACTTTGATAATTCCTATTTCCTCATCTCCTTTTTTCTCAATATCAAAATCTACTATATCGCCTACAGCAACTGGATTTGTACTTTTTATTCCTTTTAAACGGAATTTCCCTTTGATACGACAAGAGTAAAACGCGCCGTCGCTTCCCTTTACTTCATACCAGCTACCGGTTGATCTATAGACAATTCCTGTCATTTGCTACTTGGAGATTTATGCATAAAAACAAATTTACGTATTAAATATGATCGTTAAGGATGTAACCTAGAACAAATCGTAAATAACGCATTGTTACTTTCCAAGGGCAGATGTAAATCTGCCCTTATGAAAATAGAATCACAATTAATTATTTATAACCTTTTCTTGATGATTGATAGATTCTTGATGTACTGCTTTAAAAACCCTTAGAATAAATTCTTCACTTAAACCTTGTTCTTCACCAGCAAGGATCATTTTACCTAAAATCTCGTTCCATCTTTTAGATTGAAGAACTGCTACATTACGTTCTTTTTTTAGCGCTCCTATCGCATCAGCTGTTTTCATTCTTTTGCCCAAAGTCTCAATAATATTGCTATCTATTACATCTATTTGCGCTCTTAAAACACCTAATTTAGATTGAAATCCTACCTCATCATCTTGTTCTTTTCTAATGCGCAGGTCTTGAAAAATTTGCAATAAAGTTTCTGGAGTTACTTGTTGTGCCGCATCGCTCCATGCATTATCAGGATCGTAATGAGTCTCAATCATCAATCCATCATAATTAAGATCTAGTGCGGTTTGTGATACTTCAAAAATCATATCTCTTTTACCAGTAATATGGGATGGATCACATATTAATGGAATATCTGGGAAACGTGTTTGAAAATCTACCGCAATTTGCCACTCTGGAATATTGCGATATTTAGATTTTTCATAAGTAGAAAAACCTCTGTGAATAACACCTAGATTTTTAATATTTGCTGTATGAAAACGCTCTACTGCTCCTATCCAAAGAGCCAAATCTGGATTTACAGGATTTTTTACTAGCACCACTTTATCAGTTCCTTCTAGTGCATCTGCTATTTCTTGTACTATAAATGGACTCACTGTAGATCGTGCACCTATCCATAAAAGATCTATATCGTGTTCTAGCGCCAGTTCTACATGAGCTCTATTAGCAACCTCTGTAGCAGTAAGCAAACCAGTTTCTGCTTTTGCCTTTTGCAACCATTTTAATCCTATCGCTCCTACACCTTCAAAGTTTCCTGGTCGCGTTCTAGGTTTCCAGATCCCTGCGCGCAAATAAGTAACATCACTATCTTTTAATTCATGTGCTATTCTCAATACTTGCTCTTCAGTTTCTGCACTACAAGGTCCTGCAATCACAATAGGATGCTCTAATTTATGATCATCTAACCAAGTTCTAAATTCTTTATTATTTTCCATTTTCAATTCCTTTCAATATCGTTTTTATTCTATTTGTTTCCTCCATATCTTGAAATATGGCGTTGTGATCGTCGTTTTTTACGCTTTCGCGAAAGCGAGATAAATTCTCAATATATCCATCAAGACTAGCTAACACATGTTCTTTATTCTGTGCAAAAATAGGAGTCCACATGGCTGGAGAACTCTTTGCTAATCGTACAGTGCTCTCAAAACCACTGCCTGCTAGGTCAAATATATCACGCTCGTTTTCTTCTTCTTGAATGACCGTTTTACCTAACATAAAGCTAGAGATATGAGATAGATGTGATACATAAGCAATATGTTTATCATGTGCCGCAGGCGTCATGTATCGCACTCTCATTTCCAGTTTCTCAAACAACTCATTTGCCAATTCTTGCAATTTAAAGGTGGTTTTCTCTACCTCACATATAATTAGCGTTTTTTTGACAAACAAATTTGAAATTGCAGCATCTGGTCCAGAAAATTCAGTTCCTGCAATAGGATGTGCTGCAAGAAACTGTCTTCTGTTTTTATGATTCTCAACGCTCCTACAAATCGCTTCTTTAGTAGAACCTACATCGATAACCAGTGCATTTTCATTCACTAAATCCAGCAGTTGTGGCAAAACCTTTAAAATAGCATCTACAGGAATGGAAATGATAACCAAATCTGCATTTTTCACATCTTGCAGTTGCGCCACCTCATCTATAATTCCGTTTTGCTTTGCTTTTTTAGCATGAGCATCATTTTGATCGATACCATAAAAAATAGCCTGCGGATAATGATCTCGTAAATCTTTAAGTATCGAGCCACCTATCAATCCAGTTCCTATTAAAAAAATGTTCTTCATGCCTCTACTGTTTTAGAAACTCGGTGAATCATTTCTTGAATCAGCTTTTCATTTACACAAAGTGAAAACCGTACATAACCTTCTCCATTCTTGCCAAAAATACTTCCTGGCGCAATGAAAATATCATTTTCATGCAATAGCCTATCTACAAAAGCCTTATCGTCTTTCATTCCATCTGGCAACTTGCACCAAAGGAATAAACCACCGTTTTGTTCTTGAGGTTTTAAGTTTAAAGTTTTGGCAAGTTGTATGGTTAAAGCTCTTCTAGTTTTGTAGATATTATTTTGATTTTCTAGCCAACTAGCATCTGTTTTTAAAGCGGCAATGGCTCCTTTTTGAATACCGTAAAACATGCCGCTATCCATATTTGTTTTTACTTTAAGTACTTCTTTAAGCAAACTAGCATTTCCAGTAAGCATTCCTACTCTCCAGCCAGGCATATTAAATGTTTTGCTAATGGAGTTTAACTCTAGCACTCCACCTTTTGAGCCTGCAACTTGATGAAGGCTTATTTTATCCTCATAACCTACGCAACTATAAGGATTATCGTTAACGAGCAAAATCTGGTGCATTTTTGCAAAGTGGGCCAGTTTTTCAAACAACTCTTTTGAACCTGAGACACTAGTAGGCATATGTGGATAATTAATCCACATGATTTTTACTTTACTTAAATCAAGTTGTTCTAATTTTTCTAGATCAGGCAACCAATGATTCTCTTCTTTAAGATCATAAGCAACTGGAATAGCCTCACATAATCTGGTAGCACTCTCATAAGTAGGATAACCAGGATCTGGAATTAATACCGCATCTCCAGGATTGAGAAAAGCCATCGATATATGTAAAATACCTTCTTTACTTCCCATTAACGGAATAACCTCTGATACTGGATCAAGAGTTACATCGTATTGCTTTTTATAAAAACCTGCCATAGAACTTCTTAACTCTGGCAATCCTAAATAACTTTGATAACTATGAGCTTTGGAATCTTGTAACGCTGTAGTTATTGATGGAATAACATGATCTGGTGGCAGTAAATCTGGATTTCCTATTCCTGCGTTAATGATAGATTTCCCCTCTTCTAGTAAAGATCTTACTTCACGTAGCTTGGTAGCAAAATAGTATTCTTGAACGCTATCAAGTCTTGTAGCTGTTTTTATCATAGCTCATGTGATTTATAAATCCCTAATATTTTCATGGACTCCACTAAGATCCCTATTTCTAACCTTGCTTGCTCAAACTGCTGCACGTTATCAAACTCAAGATCTGCCACAAATGAGAATAGAAATGGTTTTTCAATAATAGGAACCGATTGGATTTTTGAAACATTGATATGCAGCTCTCCTAGTTTAGTCAATATCTTGGCAAGGCTTCCAGGTTCATGACTAGCAGTAAAGCTGATCGTCGCTTTGTTAGCTTGATTATTAATCCTTTCTTTAGCTTCTAGTATAATAAATCGTGTGGCATTATTTTTTACTTCTTGAATATCGCCATTGATAATTTTAAGGTCATATAATTGTGCCGCATTCTTACTTGCGATCGCAGCAACACCACGTTTGTTCCCTTCAGAAATTCTAAGAGCGGCTGCCGCTGTGTCATCTGTTTCTACTAGTTTAATATTTGGATGCTTGCTAAAGAAAGGTTTACATTGTAATAATGCCATGGGATGTGATTGCACCTCTATAATATCCTTAATTTCCTGACCGTGCAATGCCATGAGTTGGTGCTGGATATTTAAATAATATTCTCCTATGATCTTTAAATCGTAATCTTTAATTAAACTGTAATTAGGTAAAATACTTCCAGCTATGGAATTACCTATAGCCATGATGCCAGTTTTAACTTCATGATTTGAAACTGCAAGTGCCAGCTGGTCAAATGAAGAACATTCTAATAATTCCAGATTTTGATATAGCTGCGTTGCCACCTGATGATGGTAAGAACCTCGTATTCCTTGTATGGCTACTTTCATTTTTTAGTAAAAAAAAAGTCCTGATTAGATCAGGACTTTATTGTGTTATATAATTTTCAATTATTACAATAGCGTCCTTGCTTCCATAAAATAGAAGTTAAATCCGTACCAGAAATAATTGTTTGATGTCATAATAAGTTGCTAATGTAAAATAGATTTTTATAAATCTCGTGAATTTCGCAAACTTTTATATCAGATTTAGAACTCTATCGTTGTAGTAGGGTAAAGATGTGATCTCGCTTTCGCGAAAGCGAAGTTAAAATACCTATTCCTCTACTAATCATTTCTTATCTTTACCTATATGTCTATAGAAGTAAGCAAAGTATCCAAATATTACGGGCAGCAAAAGGCGCTGGACGAAGTTAGTTTTTCTATCAAAGCAGGTGAAATCGTCGGTTTTTTAGGCCCTAACGGCGCTGGGAAATCAACTATGATGCGCATTCTCACCACCTATTTAAATGCTAATGAAGGAACAGCAGCAGTAAATGGTCATGATGTAGTTGAAGAACAACGTGAGGTACAAAACTCCATAGGGTATTTGCCAGAGAATAATCCTTTGTATCCAGATATGTATGTAAAGGAATACCTGTCTTTTAGTGCCGATGTCTTTAAACTGACCGATTCTAAAAAGCGCATTGACGAAGTGATCGAGGAAACCGGGCTGACTTCTCATATGGGTAAAAAAATTCAAGAGCTTTCTAAAGGATACAAACAGCGCGTAGGACTGGCAAATGCTCTATTACATGAACCTAAAGTTTTAATTCTTGATGAACCTACGACTGGACTCGATCCTAATCAGCTGGTTGAAATTAGACAGCTTATTAGAAAAGTAGGTCAAAAAACTACTATCCTACTTTCTACTCATATCATGCAAGAAGTAGAAGCTATGTGTGATCGCGTGATCATTATCAATAAAGGTAAAATAGTTGCAGACGATTATTTAAAGAACCTGAAAAGCGATGCTGCTCAGATCATCGAGGTAGAATTTGATTACAAAGTAGAACCAGAATTATTGAATCGCATCGACCGAGTAAGAGAAGTAACCGATCTTGTAAACTCTCCTGGATTCATTTACAGTTTAAGATT
>NZ_MAAX01000134.1 GCF_002162835.1 Nonlabens dokdonensis | reverse complement strand
AGCTACAGAACTGGATGTGGTGGAGCGAGAAGGAATAGTACAATTTGTCAACAAAGAAAATCCAGACGCCATACTTACTCAAACCGAAGAAGAATCTGTAACGCTAACCGGATTTGATATATCGGCTAATATAAAGGTTAAGAAAGATGCTAATATTACCATTATAATTGATCCTGCTACAGAAGATCAGTTGCAAATTGCTGGTAAAGGTGATCTTAAATACAGAATGACGCCTAATGGCCGTATGACATTATCCGGTAGGTATGAAGTAGATAATGGCTTTTATCAATTCAATTTATATGACATTGTTTCTAGAAAATTTGAGTTGACAAAAGGTAGTAGCGTGACCTGGTCTGGCGATCCATTTGCGCCGATATTAGACGTAAGTGCTTTGTACAAAGTAGAAACAAGTGCTAGCGCATTAATGGCAACTCAAACAAGTGGAGCAGATGTAGATACCAAAAATCAATTCAATAATGAATTACCGTTTTTAGTTTATTTGAATATAGACGGAGAATTAATGCAACCAGAACTGGATTTTAATATTGAGTTACCTGAAGATGAAAAAGGTGCCGTAGGTGGTCAGGTAAATGGTAGGTTACAGCAGTTGAATTCACAGGATCAGGAACTTAATAAACAAGTATTCTCCTTACTCGTTTTAAATAGATTTTTTCCTACCAGCGGCGCAGATGGTAGTAGTGGAGGAACGGCTACTATTGCAAGAGATAACTTGAATCAAGCGTTGAGCGATCAATTGAATCAGTATGGTGGAAAGCTCTTAGGTAATTCTGGTATTGATTTGCAATTTGGTCTAGATAGTTATACAGACTACCAAGGATCTGGATCTCAAGACAGGACACAACTTGACATCACAGCTAGTAAAAAATTACTCGACGATAGATTAATAGTAAGTGTAGGTAGCGAAGTTGATATACAAGGTAGTGCGCAGGATGGAGAAGAAGCACCAGCCATAGGTAATGTAAGTCTTGAATATTTACTCACAGAAACCGGTCAGTGGCGTTTAAAAGGTTTTAGAAGAAACCAATTTGATAATGTGGTAGATGGACAGCTTATAGTAAGTGGTCTTTCTATAATTTTTAATAAAGAATTTAACGAATTCAGAAACCTATTTAATAGTACCGAAAGTCCAGATCAGAAAAAGGCGAGAAGAGAAGAAGAAGAGCAGAAGAAGTCTGAAAAAGATAAGAATAAGGATAGGAAGACTGACAATGAAAAAAGCGATCAAAATAATAAAGTCAAAAAGAAACAGAATAATTAAATACTGAAATCATTAAAACAAATTTTCTACATAGTAACCTATTATTAAAAACGCTTCTGGTCTTTTTGATCATAAGCATTTTGTCTTCTTGTGCGGTAAAAAAGTATGTTCCTGAAGATCAATTTCTCTTTACAGGATCTGATCTTGACGTACAATTAGATTCTGTGTCCGACGTAAAAAATATAGACGCATTAAAAGTAGAATTACAAAAAGTACTTACTCCAGAGCCTAATACATCATTTTTAGGCATGAGACCAGGTCTTCATTATTATTACAAAGTAAATAAAGACAGCGCAGGTTTTATAAGTCGATTTTTAAACAGAAAAATAGGAGAAGAGCCCGTTTATTTAGCTGACGTAGAGCAAGAAGCTACAAGAGATTTATTGCGCAATAGATTAGAAAACAGAGGTTTCTTTTTCAGCAATATAACTTCTAAAACTTCTCAAGACGAAAAGAGTAAAGAAGGAAGAGTTTCTTATTCCATTAATCTGCCTAATCCTTATCGATTAAAAACCTATCAAGTAGATAAAGATTCGATTCCATTTTATCAGGTTCTAGAAGAGCAAATAAAAGAATCGCCTATTGAGATAGGATCTAGATTTGATCTGAGCGCAATGAAGACAGAAAGAGAACGTATTGATAACAACCTTAAGAACAAAGGGTATTATAATTTCAACTCTCGCTTTCTAATTTTTCAAGCAGATACAAATCAATATGATAACAGGAAATTTGATCTATTTGTAAAACTCAAAAAAGATGTACCATCTATAGCGGTAAAGCCTTATCGCATTGAAAAAGTAAACGTATATCCATATAATGTTGCTGGTCAGGACTCAGTGCAAAATGATACGGTGATGTACGCAAATAAGAACTACATTCAATCTGAAGAGTTTTTTAGACCAGATCGGTTGGATGATTTTATTTTGCTAGAAAAAGGTGATTTGTATAGTCCGTCTAAGTCTAAAGCGACCAGTCGTAGGTTAGGTACGATAGGTGCTTACAAGTTCGTAAATATTGAATACAAAGAGATTGATAAAAAAGAAAATGATAGCCTTAATTTTCTTGAGGCAAACATTTACTTATCGCCATTGAATAAACGAGCCATAAGAACAGAACTGCAGGCCGTTACTAAGTCTAACGATTTTACAGGACCTACTTTAGGAGTGACTTTTTCTAATCGCAATCTATTTAAAGGTGGCGAGTTACTCAATATCAATGCGACAGGAACCTATGAAGTACAAATCGCTGGAAATAACGATGCAGGATTAACGAGTACAGAATTTGGTCTTGGTGCAGATCTTATTTTCCCTAGAATGCTAGCTCCTTTTAAAGTGGACAAAAACTACTTTGAATATTCCATTCCTAAAACAAAAGCCAGCCTAAAGGCAGATATACTTAATAGAAGCCAGCTTTATAGTTTACTGACGTTTTCTGGAGATTTTGGTTACATCTGGCAAGCAAACAAGTACGTGACGCATGAGATTGATCCTATATCCATAAACTACGTTAGACCATCAAATATCTCTGATGAGTTTCAAGCGATACTTGACAACAATGTTTTCTTAGAAAGTAGTTTTGATCAGCAATTTATATCCGGATTAACCTATGCATTTACCTACAATGGTATGTTGAGACAAAATAAAAAATCACTCTTTTACATTCACAGTACATTTGATATAGCTGGAAATAGCATCAGTTTACTTAGTCAAGAAAACGACGAAGGTAAAAACGAATTCTTAGGTCTAGAATATGCTCAATATGCAAAAGCCGATGTTGATTTTAGATACCATTATCGCTTGACACAAGAATCAAAAATTGCTACAAGACTGTTTGCAGGATATGGTTTACCTTATGGAAATAGCAGTGTTTTACCTTTCAGTAAACAATATTTTTCTGGTGGTGCTTATAGCGTTAGAGCCTTTAGAACACGCTCTTTAGGGCCAGGAACCTATAGCCCAGAAAATACAGACGACCGTTCCTTTTTTGATCAGTCCGGTAATATCAGGCTAGAAGCAAATGTAGAGTATCGATTTCCTATTTACAGCTACTTCAAAGGTGCCATATTTGCAGACGCTGGGAATGTATGGACTACTGCAGGTAACGGATTAGAAGGTGGCGAGTTTGGAAGTAATTTTATAAATGAATTTGGGATAGGAGCAGGAATAGGATTGCGAGTAGATGTACAAGGATTTGTAATTAGATTTGACCTTGCCGCACCTTGGCATGACCCTTCTGAGGTAGAAGGTGAGCGCTGGAATTTTGACGTAGCAAACCCAGTTTTCAATTTTGCCATTGGATATCCGTTTTAGATGTGTTGAGGTTCTCGCTTTCGCGAAAGCGAGATAAAATTATATCAACTTTCTATGTATTCAAAGAGTTAAACCAATCTAAACTCTTACCTCAAAGATATTTTCTAATTGTATTTTTAAAATAAAAACATGATCACAACTAAAAATCCATATAACGGTAAAGAGCTGCACCAATATGAAGAGCTTACCAAAAAAGAAATTAAAGCAAAACTAGAAAAAGCACAAAATGCTTTTGAAAGCTGGCAAACTACAAGCTACGAACATCGCACAAAACATATTAAAAAAGTAGGTGAGTTGCTCCGTAAAAATAAGGATGAGTATGCAAAATTAATGACTAAGGAGATGGGTAAACCTATCACCCAATCTCGTGGTGAGCTAGATAAATGTGCCTGGTTATGCGATTTTTATGCAGAAAAAGCTGAAGGCTATCTAGCAAACGAGCATGTGGAAACCGAGCATTTTAAATCCTACGTGAGTTATGAACCGCTAGGTGTGATTCTCGCTGTGATGCCATGGAATTACCCATTTTGGCAAGTTTTTAGATTTATCGTTCCGGCATTGATGGCAGGAAACGTAGGTGTTTTAAAACACGCCAGCAGCGTGATGGGTTGTGCTCAAATGATAGATCAAATCTTTCAAGAAGCAGGTTTTCCTGAAGGTTGCTTTCAAAACCTTGTGATAGGAAGCGATAAGGTAAATGCTATCATTGAAAACGATATTATCAAAGCAGTTACTTTAACTGGTTCTAAACCTGCTGGAGCAGCAGTGGCAGGAACTGCAGGTGAGCAAATAAAGAAAACGGTATTAGAGCTTGGTGGTAATAACGCCTTAGTGGTATTTAAAGATGCAGATATTGATGATGCCGTACAAAAATGTGTAGATGCGAGATTTCAAAATACAGGACAAAGTTGTATTGCTGGAAAGAGACTGCTGTTGCAGGAAGATATTGCAGAAGAATTTCTAGAAAAGTTCACTAGAAAAGTAAAAGAACTGGTTTCTGGAGATCCTAAAGAAGATGATACTTATATAGGAGTGATGGCAAGAGAAGATCTTGCTGAAGAACTAGAAGAATTAATGAATACATCTATTGAAAAAGGAGCCGAATTGTATTATGGAGGCTCAAGAGATCAGGCATATTTTGCGCCTACTATCTTGACTAATGTTACTCCAGACATGCCTGTTTTTAAAGAAGAAACCTTTGGACCGTTAATAGCCGTAACAGTTTTTAAAACAGAAGAAGAAGCTATCAAATTAGTGAATAACTCAAAATTTGGTTTAGGAGCGAGTTTATTTTCTACAGATTTAAAGAAAATGGAACAACTGGCATCACAGATAAAAGATGGAGCGGTGTTTATCAATCACAAAGTAGCAAGTCATCCAGCCTTGCCTTTTGGTGGTACTGGTATCTCTGGTTTTGGACGTGAGCTGTCTCATTATGGAATTAGAGAATTTGTAAATATAAAGACTGTGGTGATAGCTTAATAGACTTTACTATAACTTGTTTTTATGATTTTCGGCTAGATAAGTGTCGACATAGTTTTCATATATAGCTTTAAGCTTATCGCTTTCACCAGAAAAATATTCAACTGCATTTTCTGCTGATTCAATATGCGTTTTAAGTTTACGATTGTAAACGACAAATTTGTAGCTGAGATAAATGGATAATAGAATTGTTATTGAAAAGCTGATTACTAATTCCGCCGTGACTTCAATTTTACCGAAGTTCAAATTGACCTTGAAAATACTATAGAATAAAAAACTAATGGATGCTGCATTAATGAACACGACGATTAGATTGAATATTTCATTTTTTTTAATTGTAGTTAGATCAGATTTAAGTTCAGAAAATTCTGCTTCTCTAGTGTTTAACCTCTGTATTTGATAAAGTTTGTAATTTCTTAATTCCTCATTAATTTTATCAATGTCGGTCATTTTGGGTTGGTTTTAAAGCTAAAAAATTAGCTAATATAAAATCAATTTTTCAAAAATATGTTGATGGAATGAGAATATTCTATTAGTATTTATATAAAGCCAGATTGTTTATCTCGCTTTCGCGAAAGCGGAATTTTTAACTAGTAATCATAAAAAAGCCTGTTACATTATGTAACAGGCTTTCTAGTTAAAGTAAATAAAGTTTTATTTTTTGATGAACTTTTTAGTCACTGTTTGTGATCCATCATTAATTTGGATCAAGTAAACATTTGCTTTCAGCTCTGCTACGTTAATAGCATTTCCTTGTAAGTTGCCTTTAGATACTGTCTGTCCAGTTAAATTATAAATTACATAGTTTACATTTTCACCTGTAGCAGTTGTGAATAACTGAGAACCACTTACTGGATTAGGATATACAGAAATTTCTAGAGGTATAGAAACCTCGCTAGCAATAGCTTCTCTAGCCGTTCCACATGTTCCTAAATTTAACCATTGACCTGGAGCTAATTCAAATAATGTATTTTGATACACCACTTGATCTCCTACAGAATAAGTATTAGCACTATTGTAAGCAGGAACACCAGCACACTTATCTGCTGAAGCTCCAGAAATTTCTAAATCGTCTACTGCAATATCACCTTGCCATGAAGAAGTTGTATCTACAACTAGCCTTAATTGAAGATCACCACCAGCATAAGCAGCTAAACTAACATTAGCAGTTTGCCATGCCGCTCCTTGATTACCAGATTGGGTAAAAATGGTGCTGTAAGCTCCACCTGTACTCGCTTGTACTCTTAAAGTTCCTACTGCGTTACCAGTCATTTGGTACTGGAAAGATAGTATTGCATTACTTTGATTGCTTAAGTCAAAACATGGAGAATCAAGGATTGCAGTTTTATTGAAGTTAGGGTTAGAAGCTTCTACATAAACATAGAAAGATCCTTGTGCTGCACCAGAAGGGCCAGTACTACCAGATGGCGTGCCACCAGAGCGTAATGTCCAGTCTAAACTGTCTCCGTTATTTTGTGACCACTGACCTAATGTATTTTCAAAACCTTCATTATAAGGGAAAGAAGAAACACCGTTTGCACAACCAGATCCACCGCCAGAAGTTGCAACAGATATGTCAAAAGCATCTACGGCAATATCACCTTGCCATGAGTCTGTAGTATCTACTACAAGTCTTACCTGAGCCGTATTTACGCTCAAGGCAGCAGTACCAGTTAACCAAGACGTACCTTGATCACCTGACTTAGTAAATACAGTAGACCATGAAGAAGAACCAGATGTTCTTGCTTGTAATCTTAGGGTTCCTACAGCATTACCTGTCATTTGATATCTAAATGAAGCAGTAGGAGTAGAACCACTAGCAAAATCTAAACAAGGAGAGTTAAGAATAGCTGTTCTATTAAAGTTAGGGCTAGAAGCTTCTACATACACGTAGAAAGAACCTTGATCTGCTCCTGCAGGACCAGTACTACTTGATGGAGTACCACCAGATTGGATCGTCCAGTCCATAGTATCGCTAGTATCTTGTGTCCATCCTGCTAAGCTATTTTCAAAACCGTTAGAATATGGGAAGTTATTTATAGTACTATTACATCCAGTACCGCCGCCACCAGATGGAGGAGTGCATTTAGTTGATTGAGCAAGAGATGAATGAAAACCACCATTTAATAAATTTGCTCTCATTCTTGCTTTTTGACCTTGAGTAAATAAGTTCATACAAGAGTCGTTAGAATAATCCATGTAATTTTGTACCATATCTACAGATCCACAAGAAACAGATCCTATCTGGCAACCTCCATTAGAAGCATCAGATAGTGGTGTGTCAGATACAAAATCATCAGCTCCACAAGGTCCATCACCCCAAATGTGACGTAGACCGAAGAGGTGTCCTACTTCATGCGTCGTAGTTCTACCACCATCAAATGGAGCAGAAACAGCACCAGTACGACCAAAGTAGTTATAGCCCATTACCACACCATCAGTAGCTCTATTACCTCCAGGAAATTGTGCATATCCTAAAATACCTGGTTGTCCATTGCTATTTAAAGCAGATACAGTCCACATATTCAAATATTGTGTCGTATCCCAAGGATCAGTCCCACCAGTAGCAGAACTTTTCATTCTATTTTGAGTGGTATTCCATGACGTAACAGAAGAAGCCTTTCTTGTTATACCATTAGTAGCATTACCATTAGGATCTACTTGAGCAAGGCAAAACTCAATTTGAGTATCTGCGGCCTGAGACCATACATTATCAGCATCGCTGTTAGTTCTTCTAAAATCTTCGTTAAGAACATCTATTTGAGATTGTATTTGAGCTACGCTTATGTTTTGTGTAGCATTTCCATAAAGGACATGCACTACTACAGGAATAGTAATTACATCTCCATTAACAGAATTTGTTGAAATGAGTTCTCTCGATCGTTGCTTTAAAAAACGTTCTACGTCTTGAACATTTTGTTCTAAAACTGGATCTTGAGCCATTGCAAGTTGCAAGTCTGAGTGTGTAGAACAAAGTCTTTCTTGAGCAAAAGAAAATGTAGAGAATAAAACTACTAAAGCTAGCAGTAATTGAGTAGGGGTTTTTTTCATGTTATTTGGTTTTAATTAACATTTGAGAATCTAAAAATAGGAGCAATTATTAATTATGCAAGATTTACTATCTAAGTGTTATCAATACTTTTTAAATTTGAGAGGATCATTATTAAATTGACTGATTTTCTTCTTAAATTATAATCCCACTAATTTAGTGGGGTAATAGTTTTGTTATCAAAAAGTTAA
>NZ_MAAX01000010.1 GCF_002162835.1 Nonlabens dokdonensis | reverse complement strand
ATCTTTATTTTCATCTAGCATTTGTGGACTGCAAATACCTATTCTATCATTGTTCTCCATAAAATTGAACAAGTCTAATAAGGTGTGATCCTGAACAAATAAAATGTCGTTGTTTATAAAAGCATAATATTTACAAGGCTGCGCTTTTTGAACTCCTAACATATTACCACCACCAAAACCGGTATTGATCCTACTCCTGTGAATGTTCACAAAATCGGGCGCTTGGTCTACAAACTCTTTTAGATTGATGTAGTCTTCATATTTAGAAGCATTATCTAATACTACAATTTCATAATTCACGTCATCTTGAGTAAAATCCATGACAGACTGTATTGCTTCTCTAGTAAGTTGAGAAGTGTTGTAGTTAATTATTATACAGCTTACATCTATCATTTTTAATCTTTTAAAATGTCTTTCCAGTTTTTTGCAACCTCATTAATCTCATAGTTTGCAGCCTTTTTGATGGCATTTTTCATCAACTCTTGAGATGGTTTGTGATTTAAAAAGGTAGAAAGGTTATTTATAAATTGCTCTTCTTGAAACAAAAAACCATCATGTTGATCGCTTATTATTTCTTTAGGTCCTATGTGAGCGGTTGCAATAGGAATACATCCGGCAGCCATGGCTTCTATAATTACCATTCCAAAAAGCTCCTGCCATTTTGCCGTCTTCTTAGAATTTAATACCAAATAGTCTGTCGTATTAAAGAGATGGTTCAAGACTGATCTATTATGTGTGGCAGGCAAATAATTTATATGATCATATTTATCCACAAAACTTTTCACTTCATTCTCTAACTTGCCATTTCCTATAATCGTAAAAGTCACTTCATTTTTTCCTTTAAAAAACTCTAGAAGCTCCATAACTCCTTTTTGCTCTACTAATCTACCTACATAGCAAAAGCTAATACCTTCTACAGGAATGGAATCGTTAACTTTAAAAAAATTAATTTTATGAAAAGCATGTCCTACTACAGCAGGTTCTCGTTTTAAGTTGTAATTAGACTTCAGACTTTCTTTGGCTGTTTCAGTGACCGCAAATACTAGTTTTACTTGTTCTTCTAAGAATGCTTTCCATTCCTTTTTAACTTTATGGTTGACACCTTTTTTCTTAGGAAAGTGCGTGCCATCCCAGATAGGCCATGAAGTATGATAATAAATTTGATGACCACGTAGCATGTTGCGCAGTCTAAGCAAGGTTTTATCATAAGGAGCGATACCTAAGACAATTTTCTCATTAGATGTGAATAACAATTGGAGCAAAGTAAAAAGGTTTTTCCATTGCTTTATAAATAGACGGAAGTCTAACTTAATTATAGATTTGAACATTCTACTTAAAACAGAAAATTCTCTATAGATAATGGTATAACCTTCATTATGTGCTAGTAACTCCAAAGCCTTATAATGAGAATTTGCGCCAGACTTGTGAAGGACTAAAATATTGTTTTTAAGCTTTGCCATGGAAGATGCAAAGCTATCATATTCTTATCACTTTATTATATTAGGATTATGTGTCAGTTATCGTAATAAAAAGTAATTTTGCAAACCATGGGAAGAAGTGAAAGAAGTAGAAATAGAAGAGATCAAGTAAGAGGCCGCAAACCTAGTAAAGATAAGCAAGTAAAAATAGAATTACCACGTGAGGCTATCAATCTAGCGGTAACCGCATTGAAAAAAGGTGATACAATCCTTTATCCTACTGATACGGTTTACGGTCTAGGATGTGATGCATCAAATTATGAAGCTGTTCAAAAAATATATGACATTAAAGGTGCCGATAAAAAAAAGTCTTTGATCGTTCTTGTCGATAGTTTCCAGATGCTGGAATATATTGTAGAAGATGTTCCAGAAATGGCTTGGGAAGTTCTTAAAGTGAATAAAAAACCACTCACCATTATCTATGATAGACCTAAAAATGTCGCAGAAAACGTCATCGCTGAAGACGATTCTATTGCCGTAAGAGTCACTAATGATCCTCTTTGTAGATCTATCATTAAAAAGCTCCGTAAGCCTATAGTTTCTACAAGTGCAAACTTTCATGGTGAGGAAACACCAATTCATTTTGCTGATATAAGTGAGGAATTACAATCAAAAGTAGATCATGTTATGGATCTTCCCTTAGTTCACAAAAACATCAAACCTTCTTCCATTATGAAAATTTCCAATAATGGAATTATAAAAATCATACGAGAGTAAGCATGGATCAAAAAACACATTATCCTGAAGCGATTCAAGAAAACGTTTTTAGAACCTTGAGTCAGGCTGCAGAAGAGCTAGAATTGCCAGCTTATGTAATAGGCGGCTTTGTAAGAGACTTCTTTTTAAAAAGAGGCCAGAAAAAAGACATTGACGTTGTTGCAGTAGGAAGTGGTATATCGCTTGCGCGAAAAGTAGAAGAATTACTACCACATAGTACAAAAGTTTCTGTATTCAAGAATTTTGGTACGGCAATGGTAAAGACTGATGATCTAGAACTAGAATTTGTAGGAGCAAGAAAAGAAAGCTACGATCGCGGCAGTAGAAAACCTTTTGTAGAAGATGGTACCCTGGAAGACGATCAAAACAGAAGAGATTTCACGATCAATGCCATGGCATTTTCTCTTAATAAAAATAGTTTTGGCGCACTACTCGACCCTTTTAACGGTATGGAAGACCTGCGTAATAAAATCATACGCACACCGCTAGATCCAGATGTTACCTTTAGTGACGATCCGTTGAGAATGTTACGTGCCATAAGATTTGCAGCGCAGCTTAATTTTAGAATTGAAACAGAATCATTTCAAAGTATTAAACGTAATGCGCACCGTTTAAGGATTATTTCTAATGAACGTATCGTTACAGAACTTCATAAAATCATGATGTGCGACGAGCCGTCATTTGGTTTTTTATTACTTGAAAAAACCGGTTTATTGAAATTAATCTTACCAGAGCTTATTGCATTAAAAGGAATAGAAGAAGTAGAAGGTCAAAAACACAAAGATAATTTTTACCACACTCTAGAAGTTGTAGATAACATATCGCGTAATACAGAAGATTTATGGCTGCGATGGGCAGCACTTCTTCATGATATAGGTAAAGCGCCTACAAAGCGTTTCAGTAAAAAAGTAGGCTGGACATTTCATGGTCACGAGTTCAAAGGAGCAAAAATGGTTTACCATTTGTTTAAAAGACTCAAAATGCCTTTAAATGATAAGATGAAGTTTGTTCAATTAATGGTGCGCATGTCTTCAAGACCTATTGCCGTTATAGATGAGAGCGCAACTGATAGTGCTGTAAGGAGACTAGTACACGACGCTGGTGAACATATAGAAGATTTAATGACCTTATGCGAGGCAGATATTACTACTAAAAATCCTCGTAGGTTCAAGCAATATCATAATAACTTTCAGAAAGTAAGAGATAAAATCGTTGAAGTAGAAGAACGTGATCACGTGCGCAATTTTCAGCCGCCAGTTACTGGAGAAGAGATTATGAAAGCCTTTAATTTAAAGCCATGTCGTGAAATAGGACAAATTAAAACTGCCATTAAAGACTCTATTCTAGACGGTGTAATTCCTAATGAACATGATGCAGCTTATGAATTCATGATCAACAAAGGGAAAAGCTTAGGGTTAACACCTCAATAAAAATGAAGTTTTCAGTTTTATAAACAATTTAAATTCATACCTTTAAGTGGATTTTTTAAAGGTATGAATTTGAAAAAAGTATATGTACTTATTTTTATTGCTTTGGTAGGCATTAAAGGCATTAGTCAGAATAATGCAACCACTTTACCTTTTACAAATGAGACATCTTGTGAAATCAATTTTGAGCCCACAACAACAGTTGCAGATTTAGAGTTGTTTGCAAAATGTTTTGTGTATAAATCTCCAGAAGTAGCAGCACAATCTACTATAAAAAGTGACCAGATCAACTTCAATAAGTTGCCGCTATTAATAACAAATGGAGAGTTTCCTACTGTTCAAAACTCCTTCAGACAGCCATTAATTTTATTTGGTGAATACGAGCCAGAATTTATTAATACCAGAACAAATAATCTTGCGTTTTTTGAAGCAAATCGCAATAGCGTTATAAGTGCAGGTTACGTTATTTACCCTAGTATTCCTAAACTTTAACACTTCTCTTAATCTAATTTTCTCGCTTTCGCGAAAGCGAAACATTAATAAATAAAACACCATTCAGCAACGCTCGTTGTAATTGAGCAACTAACTAAAAATACAAATCTCAAAAACTGTATTTTTAACAATTAGATATGCATTCCATTATTTATAAAATTCAAGTTTTTTTCTTAATTCTGATAGGTACAGGATTAAATATTAATGCTCAAGAACCGGTTAAATTAACTATAAATGAAAATAATGGTCTTCCCGATAATGAAGTATACAATATTGTGGAAGACAACCAAGGTTTTATATGGATTGCTTGCAACAATGGTTTAATACGTTATGATGGAAGCAATTATAAATCTTACACTCATCCAGAAAAAAGAGGTCTATCAGTCTTTGAACCCTTTGTAGATCATTTAGATCGTGTTTGGTGCATCAATTTGGCTGGTCAACTATTTTATGTAGATAATGAAGATCACTTGCAACTCTTTATGGATTTAAGTACTGAGTTGAAAGGTTCATTGCCTTCTTTTCAAGTAACAGAAAAATACGTAATAGTAAGTACTTATTTTAAACAGCTTAGTATCAACTTAGAGACAAAAGAAATCTCCACTTTTCTATTAGAAAAAAATGAAGGTAACTTTTTCAATTTGGGAAATGCAGGAAAAAAAATACTAACCAGTCATTCTAATAAGCTTTATAATTTTAGGGATGGCAAGAAAGTGAAGATAGATAGTATACCTTTTAAACCATTTCAACTTAAAGATAGACCTAACGTAGGTGAAATAATTCCATTAGCACAAGACGATTATTTGTTCATTCACAAACAAGCTGAAACAGTGCGCTCTTTTAGATTCAAGACAGGTAAATGGTTTAAAGTAGAAGCTCCTCTTGAACTAATTGAATTCAAAGGATTTTTAAAAGTGTCTTATTTAAATGACTATTTGTGGTTTACTACTGAAAACGGTGTAATCCAATTAAGGCTTGAAAACAACAAGTTACATATTGAAAATCATTTTTTAAAAGGTTTTTTTACTACCAAAATTATTCTAGACCGCGATAACAATTACTGGATATCTACTCTAAAAAACGGTCTTGTAATCTTACCCAATATTTATATTAAAAATTATGATATAGAAAACAAATATGTAGCATCTCTAGAAAAAGTAAATAGCAATTCATATTGTGTAGGCTATGAAAATGGTACAGTTGAGTATATTGATGTAAAAAAATCTCTTAGGAAAGTCTTACCTATAAAAAGTGGTACGAGTGTAACAACTATGCACTACGATAAACATAGAAATGTTTTATTCATTTTTCAAAAATTAAAAACTTATTTATATCATTTTGAGACTAATAAAGTTATAGAAATTGAAAAATTTGCAAATACAAAATCTTTTAAACTTATCGACGACTTTAATTTAATAACAGGAAGTTCAGGATCAGGATTAATAAAAAGATTTAGCTCAGATTTTAAAAAATCTGAAACCATCTATGAGCAAAATACCAGAATATTATCATGTTTTTATGATAGCATACATCAAATAAGCTATTTTGGATTTATAGATGGATTAATAGCAAGAGATAAAGATGGAATCATATCGCAAATAAAAACAATAGATAACGAGCTTATTCTAGCAAATAATTTCACACAAGATTCTCAAGGAATCGTATGGGCTAGCACCGCCAGTCAGGGCGTTTATGGTATCAATAAATTTAAAATTGAAAAGCATTTAAATACAGACCTTTTAAGTAGTAATAATATAAATGCTATAAGCCATGCAAATTCACAATTATGGATCGTAACACAAGAAGCTATTCATCAAATTAACGTTATAACAAATGAACTGCTTACATTAACTCGTAAAGATGGTATTCCTTTTACCACGGCAAGAGATATTATTGTTTTAGATAATAAAGTTATTGTAGGTGGAATAAATGGACTCTTTGAAATAGATAAAAACAGTTCCTTTAAACCATTAAACATAACAAATTTCTACTTCAGTAAATTATTAGTAGATAATAAACCGCATGCACTTAAAGGTAAAATCAAAGTTCGTGAAGACGAATCCAGTATGAGTTTATTCTTCAACGCTACTGGACTAAGAGGTTTATCTAATGGTAAATTTTATTACAGAACTAAAAATGGCGCCCCTTGGATTCCCGTTGCTCAAGGTAGCAACGTTTTACAATTTTCTGGATTTACCGCTGGAGATTATCAAATCCAATTAAAAGCAGCAAATGCAGAAAATTATAAAAGCATAACACTTAACGTTTATCAATCCTATTATAAAACATGGTGGTTCTTACTATTATTATGCATTGCTATTACTGGACCTATAATTTGGTATTACAAAAGGAAATTACGCTTTCGCGAAAGCGAGAAAAACAAACAATTGAAACAGCTAGCTCTAGATAACGAACTCATCACTCTACGATTAGAAAATTTACGATCGCAGATGAATCCACATTTTATTTTCAATGCACTTAATTCAATTCAAGAATATATAATAAATAATGAACGTAATCTGGCGAGCTCCTACTTAGTAAAATTCTCAAGATTGATACGTATGTATTTAGAACATTCTAGAGAAAATGAAATCAGCTTATCTGAAGAAATTCAAGCTATGAAACTTTATCTAGAGTTAGAAAAAGTACGATTTGAAGAAAAACTAGAGTACGTTCTAGATATCGATGCTTCATTAAATCAGGATGTCATTAAGATACCACCATTATTTATTCAACCCTATGTAGAAAATTCATTGAAGCACGGTTTATTACATAAAAAAAAGAATCGCCATCTACTCGTTAAATTTGAACATAGTCCAGTAGATAATAATCTAATAATTAGCATTAAGGATAATGGAATAGGTCGCAAACAAGCTCAACAAATCAAATCCCAGCGCGTAGATCATTATAAGAGTTTTGCTACTTATGCAAATAATGAGCGTGTGCAATTACTCAATAATAAAAGAGAAACTAAAATTACAGTAGTAGTTAATGATTTAATGAAAGATCATATCGCAACTGGTACGCTTGTCGTTATTACTATACCACAAATACTATGAAAGCAATTATAATAGATGATGAGCCTAAAGCTCGTAAACTTTTAGAAACCCTATTAAAAGAGCATTGTCCTGAAATCACTAGCTTTTCTCATGCTGAAGAATTAGAAATAGGCGTGGAAATCATTAAAGAAAAAAAGATCGATCTAGTATTCTTAGACATAGAAATGCCTAAATACTCTGGCCTACAAATATTAGACTTCTTTGAAAATCAAATTATTGATTTTCAAATAATATTCACTACTGCTTATAATCAGTATGCAATTGATGCTTTTAAATTAAGTGCTGTTGATTATTTATTAAAGCCGGTAGACTATATGGAATTAAAGCTTGCAGTTCAAAAAGCAGTTTCATTAAAAGAACAAAATGCTATAACCACAAACTTAAAAGAGCTCAAAGAATCCTTTAAAAAATTATCTAATACAAAAATTGCGCTCGATGTACCGCGAGGCATCATATTTATTAATCATGAAGAAATTTTATACCTAGAGGCTGATGGGATGTACACTACCTTCTATCTAAAAAATGGGAATAAGGAGTTAATATGCAAACCTTTAAAACATTTTGTAGACCAGTTAAAAGGAAGTGCTATATTTTATAAACCTCATCGCTCCTACCTCATTAATATTCAATCCATCAAAGAATTTAATAAGAAAGAAGGCGGGCACTTATTAATGGATAATAATAAGTTAGTCCCAATTTCTAGAGATAAAAGAGAAGAATTTTTTAGTATGATTAAAGAGTTGTTTTAATGATTACAAGATAAAACTTAAAAACAGCTCTATATACTATATATCGTATTGAAGGATTTGACGAGATCTTATAAAAAACAGTTATTAATTAATAACTGTTTTTTATGTGCTACAATTCAGCAATTTAAACTGCTATTCAGAAAGCATTTGATGATACGAGGCTAGATTTAGACACTTTTGTGATTGAAAATCAACTTAAACATTCAAATCATGAAAAAATCATTACTCATTATCTCATTCCTCCTAAGCTTGAGCATGAGTGCTCAAATTTTTGTAAATGCTAGCGCGACTGGAGCAAACGACGGATCAAGCTGGACCGACGCATATACTGATCTTCAAACTGCTCTCGCAAACGACACAAACGGTGATAATATATGGATAGCTGCTGGAACATATACTCC
>NZ_MAAX01000177.1 GCF_002162835.1 Nonlabens dokdonensis | reverse complement strand
GAGTTACAAGACAGAAAACCCTTAACGCATATACTTCAAACACTTCAAGACTTAAATAATAAAAAGCCTCAAAGAAAACCGATACTTCTTAAAATCGCTCCAGACTTGACTAACGATCAGTTGCTAGATATTATAGGAATTGTAGAAGATACTCAAATTGACGGAGTAATCGCTTCTAACACAACCATCTCTAGAGAAGGTTTGCAGTCTAAGGAATCTCTCATAAATCAAGCCGGTGGTTTAAGCGGTGCACCACTAACAAATCGCGCTACAGAAGTCATTTCATTTTTGTACGATAAAAGCAACGGTGCTTTCCCTATCATTGGAGTCGGCGGAATCATGACCGCACAAGATGCTATAGATAAACTTAATGCTGGCGCCAGTCTGGTGCAGTTGTACACAGGTTTTGTTTATGAAGGTCCAGCGTTGATTAAGAAGATTAACGAAGAAATAATTAGGAAAGCTCGCTAGTTTTTTTGTTTTTTTGATAAAACTTTAAGAAATATGAAAAACATTAAATTTTTATTACCAGTCCTTTTTGCATTTTTTATATTCAGTTGCGCTACTGTAGAAGACTATGCAACTAAAAAATGGAAAGGAAAAACTAAAAGTGAATTAGTAAAGAAAAAAGGAGAACCTCTCGCTATTCGACAAGAAGAAGAAGTGGAGATTTATGTTTATAGCAGAGCGTTTAGAAATACTGATGGCTATTCATCGACTAGAGTCGGTGAAGCGTATTATATTAAAAATAATATTGTTTATAAAGTTATACAGGAACGTCTACCTGAAGATAAGTAATTTTATTTACTTAAATTTACAAGAACTGTCTGTTGATTCAGGCAGTTTTTTTGTTTTACGTAAGTTTGAAATTTATTTCACTTTATGCTAGAAACTCTAATATCCTTTGCGCTGGCAACCTTACTTCTCGCATTAAGCCCAGGACCAGATAATATTTTTGTACTCACACAATCTGTAGCAAGAGGTTCTAAATACGGTATCGCTATCGCTAGTGGTTTAATTACAGGCTGTATCGTTCACACTTCTATAGTTGCATTAGGTTTTGCGGTTATAATTCGAGATAATGAATGGTTGTTGTATTCTATAAAAATTGCTGGAGCCATTTACTTGCTCTATCTCGCTTATAAAATTTTCAAGTCAGACGCGTCTATAGAATTTGGCGATTCAAATGCTTCTTCTCAAAGTCTATGGAAACTCTACAAAGTAGGAATCACCATGAATTTGTTGAATCCTAAAGTAACCTTATTCTTTCTAGCTTTATTACCACAGTTTGTTATAGAGAATTCCTATTCAGACTGGATTCAAATCTATATGCTTGGTGGTGTTTTTATGTTAGTTTCTTTACTTACTTTTTATACGATAGCACTTTTAGCTGGCAAAGCAGCAAGTTTTATCAAATCATCCAAATGGTTTGCGCCATCTATGAAATGGACGCAGATTGTTGTTTTTATAGGAATTGCGGTAGCGATTTTGATTCCTTAATCAAGTCGTCAAATCATTTTCGCAAACCTTTGCGTAAGCTTATATTTGCAGCTCAATGGAAAAAGTAAAAATCATAGAATGTCCACGTGACGCGATGCAAGGAATAAAAGAATTTATCCCTACAGACTTGAAAGTGCAATACATTCAGTCTTTGTTACGATGCGGCTTTGATACTATTGATTTTGGAAGTTTTGTTTCTCCTAAGGCGATACCGCAAATGGTGGATACCGCTGAGGTTCTTTCTAAACTAGACCTCTCAAAAACCGATTCTAAACTACTCGCTATTGTAGCCAACTTACGTGGCGCACAAGCTGCTTGCGAACATTCGGAAATTCAATATTTAGGTTATCCATTTTCTATATCTGAGAATTTTCAAATGCGTAACACGCACAAAACTATAGCGCAAAGTGTGGAGTTGTTGCAGGAAATTATTGATCTCGCAAATAAGAATAATAAAGAGCTTGTAGTTTATATCTCTATGGGCTTTGGTAATCCTTATGGAGATCCTTGGAATGTTGAGATTGTAGGTGAGTGGACCGAGAAGTTATATAAAATGGGTGTGAAAATTCTGTCCCTTTCTGACACTGTTGGAACCTCTGATCCAGAAACGATTACCTATTTATTTTCTAACTTGATACCTAAATATCCTGATATAGAATTTGGTGCTCATCTACATACCACACCTACAAAATGGCATGAAAAAGTAGACGCCGCCTACAAAGCAGGTTGCCGCAGGTTTGATGGAGCAATTCAAGGATTCGGTGGTTGCCCGATGGCAAAAGACGAACTTACAGGAAACATGCCTACAGAGAAAATGGTAAGTTATTTTGGCGCTGCAAAAGTAGATTCAAATGTAAATGCTATGCCGTTTGAAAGCAGTTATAATGAAGCGACTAAGATTTTTACGAAGTATCATTAATAACAATCGCATTTTAAATACATTAATGCTTTTATTCTTATTTAATATGAGGTATAAGGCTCGCAAAGATTACCTCCATCTGTCACACAAAATTTTATAAACCTTACCACATTCTTAACCCTTTATAAAAAGGCTTAGATGTATTTTTGAGTAAATTACAACTTACCATGGCGTTAATAGGACCTATAATTAAAACAGCTTTAAACCTACATGAATCTGTGAGTTCTACTACAAATCACGTAGAAGCACAAAACAAGGTTTTAAAAAATTTATTGAAAACTGCAAAAAACACCTCTTTCGGTCTTTATTATGATTTTAATGCTGTTTTAGATGATGATGATATGGAGCACGCTTTCGCGAAAGCGGTACCGTTTTACGACTATCATAAAATGGACGAGCAATGGTGGTCTCGCATGAAAGAAGGAAAACCTAATATCACATGGCCAGGCGTACCAAAATTTCTTGCTAGGTCAAGTGGTACGACAGGAAAAAAATCTAAAACTATTCCTGTTACAGATGAAATGATTGCAGCTATAAAATCTGCTGGAACCAGACAGGTAAGCGCATTGACTAATTTTGACTTGCCTACTGATGTTTTTGAAAGCGAAGTGCTGGCTCTAGGAAGCTCTACAGATTTGAGTGAAGAAAATGGTTTTACGATAGGAGAAATTAGTGGAATATCTGCCAGTAATATTCCAGAGTTTTTAGACTCTTTTTACAGACCAGGAAAAGAAATATCGTCCATAGACGATTGGGATGAACGCGTTCAAAAAATAGCCGAAGAGGCTAAAAACTGGGATATAGGAATGTTGAGTGGTATCCCATCATGGTTAGAAATGATGCTCAGAAAAGTAATGGATCATCATAATGTTGATTCCATTCATGAAATATGGCCTAATCTGTCGGTTTATACTTCTGGTGGTGTAGCCTTTGAACCTTATCGCTCGAGTTTTGAAAAACTGTTTTCAAAGCCAGTTCAGATAGTTGATACTTATCTTGCTAGTGAAGGATTTATCGCCTGCCAGCAAAGACCAGAAACTGATGCTATGCAATTAATCACAGATGGAGGTATCTATTTTGAATTTGTGCCTTTTCAACCAGACTATGTAGAACAAGATGGTAGCATTACTGATGATGCGCCAGTTCTAACCATGGCTGAGGTAGAACCAGAGGTCGATTATGCTTTAATCATATCGACAGTATCTGGTGCATGGCGTTACTTAATAGGTGATACAATAAAATTTACAGATGTAGAAAAAGCAGAAATTAAAATTACCGGTAGAACTAAGTTTTTCTTAAACGTAGTAGGTAGTCAGTTATCAGTTCTTAAGATGGAAACCGCAATTACAGAACTGCAAGAAAAATTCAATACCAGCATTAAGGAGTTTACCGTTTCTGCCAAGAAAATTAATGGAGAATTTCAGCATGTATGGTATCTAGGAACTGAAACAGAAACCTCAGAAAATGAACTTGCAGATGCTCTTGATCAATCGCTACAAGAAGCTAATAAAAATTATAAAGTAGCCAGAACTAAGGCACTAAAAGGTGTGCAAGTTCATAAAGTACAACCAGAAACGTTTGCCAAATGGAACGATCACAATAAGAAAAAAGGTGGTCAGGTTAAAATGGAAAAGGTAATGGATGAAGAGAAGTTTAAAGCCTGGGAAGAGTTTGTGAGTAGGCTTTGAGTTTGTTAACTCTGAGTCTCTGAGTCTTTGTTTTTGAGTGATTGAGAAAATTATAATTCCGTGCCAATTGATTTTTTTTTGCGCAGCAAAGAAAAACTCACCAACTCACCAACTCACCAACTCACCAACTCACCGACTAATTAGGCGCTAGTTCATCTTGACTAGGCTTTTCTCCAGTTTCTCCATAACGGTTAATCAATTCTAAAATCTCTTCAGGAGACAGGTAGAATTTACGCATGTGTTTTTTATATTTTTCAGACAGGCTGGTATGATTAAGAATAAAATTTTTAGTTTTTAAAATATATTCTCCCATACCGTGGCGCACGGCATAGTCGTCTGCGGCACGTTCTACCTCTTGAATATGTGCATGAGAATAAAGATATTTAAGTCCAAAGAAAATCATGTCTATGGTAGAACGTGATCGATAATCCATTACGTGACCTAATTCATGACCCAACCATCCAGTTAATACATCGCTAGGGATTTCCTTAATAGTAAAAATTTCATTTTCTACTTTGAATTCTTTGCTTATTAAAATGATGTAACTGCGATTATGGCGTGATTTAAAAATACTTTTATAAGTTGGTTGCGCTTGCATGAAATTCTTGCGCACCATATCATTGAACTTAAATTCAATTTCAGTATTCTGTAAAGCAGGATAAAAAGACATCGCTTTTTCTGCTTCTTTTAAGATGGAATCTGGAGCTGTAATATTTGGGTATTGCATATATAGCAATATACGAGAGGTAATGATTTGATGTCGTGAAAATAGCGTTAAAGGTTAATTAACGATACTGTAAAATGCATCCTTAAAAAAGGCGCTTGCTTTCCAAACTAACAAGTGTTAGTTTTGTGTAAACTTAACGACCTAATATCTGTGAGCAACTTTCATAACATAACATTATCTCAAGTCTATAAAGAGACTGACGATACTACGGTAATTGCCTTTGACGTTCCGCAAGAACTTAAAGAAGAATTTAACTATCGTCCAGGTCAGTTTTTGACCTTGCGCGCTATGATTAATGGTGAAGATGTGCGACGCAGTTATTCTTTATGCAGCAGTCCGCTGGATAATGAGTGGAAGGTTGCGGTCAAAGAAATTTTTGAAGGTAAATTTTCTACTTATGTAAATCGCGAGTTAAAAACTGGCGATGAGTTGCAAGTGGCAGCACCTAGCGGCGATTTTGGAATTGAACCATACGGAGAAAATGAGGCTAAAAACTATATCGCATTTGCCGCAGGAAGTGGAATTACTCCTATGCTGAGTATTATAAAGACACATCTAGCTCAAGAACCTAATGCAAAATTCAAGCTATTCTACCTTAATAGAACCGTAAAATCGATTATATTTAAGGAAGAGATAGAGGCGCTTAAAAACAAGTATTTAAGTCGTTTTGAGGTCTTTTATTTCTTGAGTCGTGAGCATAGAGATATTCCATTGTTTAATGGGCGTTTTGACCAAGAAAAATTACAAACGCTCACACAGACGTTAATAAACGCACCACATACAGATCATGCTTTTATCTGTGGTCCAGAAGAGATGATTTTCTTAATAAGAGATGAATTAGTCGCTGCAGGAATGAAGAAAGAAAATGTTCATTTTGAACTTTTTGTTAGTGGATTAAGTGAAGAAGATAAAGCTAGAGCAGCGGCAGCACTAGAGAAAAAGGTCGATGGTGTAGATGTGACCATTATAGACGGTAGTAAAGAATTCCATTTTGTACTAGATGATGATTATGATAACGTCCTAGATGGTGCCATAGGTGCTGGAGCAGATTTGCCATATGCCTGTAAAGGTGGTGTGTGCAGTACCTGTAAATGTAAAGTGGTAGAAGGCAGCGTAGCCATGAAGGTGAACTATGCACTGACTGATGAAGAAGTTGAGAAAGGATTTGTGCTTAGTTGTGTAAGTGTTCCAACGAGTAAGAAACTTGTTGTAGACTACGATGTCTAGAGTATAAAAAAAGTATGTTGTTATATCGCTTTCGCGAAAGCGGAACCGCAACAAGTATATAGAAAGAAAAGTAAGTTCGCATCGCATGCGAACATCACAAACGCATGCGATGCGTCCACAACGAAGTATCACAGACGCATGCGATGCGTCAATAACATATAAACCATGAGTGAAGCAGAAATCAAAAGTTTAGAAGCGCAATTTGATGCTAAAATTGCGAGAGATGAAAAGATTGAGCCTAAGGACTGGATGCCTGAGAAGTATCGCAAGACGCACATCAGACAAATATCCCAGCATGCCCATTCTGAAATTGTAGGAATGTTACCAGAAGGTAACTGGATTACTCGTGCACCGTCATTGCGACGCAAAGTAGCGCTACTGGCAAAGGTGCAGGATGAGGCTGGTCATGGACTCTACTTATACAGTGCTTGTGAGACTTTAGGTGTTACTCGTGAGCAACTTTATGAAGATTTACATTCTGGTAAAGCAAAGTATTCTTCGATATTCAATTACCCAACGATGACTTGGGCAGACATGGGAGCGATAGGCTGGCTAGTTGATGGTGCTGCGATTATTAATCAGGTACCATTGTGTAGTACTTCTTTTGGACCTTATGCTCGTGCGATGGTGCGTGTTTGTAAAGAAGAAAGTTTTCACCAGCGCCAAGGATATGAAATTATGTTATCCCTATGTAACGGTAGTGAAGAGCAAAAAGAAATGGCACAAGATGCATTGAATCGCTGGTGGTGGCCGTCATTGATGATGTTAGGTCCTACAGATGCGGCAAGTACGCATACAGAGCAATCCATGAAATGGAAGTTGAAGCGTAAGACCAACGATGAATTACGCCAGCAATTTATAGATCAAACAGTACCACAAGCAGAACTTTTAGGACTTACTATTCCGGATCCAGATTTAAAATGGAATGATGAAAAGGGAAGTTATGATTTTGGTGAAATCGATTGGGACGAATTTTGGCAAGTGGTAAAAGGCCACGGACCGATGAACAAGAAACGTCTCGACGACCGTCGCAATGCTTGGGAAAACGGAGCTTGGGTACGTGAAGCAGCAACGGCTTATGCGGCAAAACAAAAAACACAAACCGCTCAAGCTATTTAATCAGCATACGAGCAATTTTTTAAACTTAAACTTAAGTTTAAACTTAAATTTAAAATCATATGAGTCAAGAAATTCCACTTTGGGAAGTTTTTATAAGATCTAAAAACGGATTAGAACACAGACATTGCGGTAGCTTACATGCCGAAGATGCTGAAATGGCAATGAATAACGCTCGCGACGTTTACACACGTAGAAATGAAGGTGTGAGCATTTGGGTAGTAGAATCTAAAAATATAACAGCCAGTAGTCCAGACGACAGTGGTGAGCTTTTTGAACCAGCTAGCGATAAAGTGTACAGACATCCTACTTTTTATGAGTTGCCTGAAGAACTAAAACACATGTAATTCTATAAGCATAAACTTAAGTCTAAGGTCAAGTTTAAATATGGATGGAAAGAAATATGATTTAGAGGATAGATTAATCAAGTTTGCCGTAGATATGGTGAAAGTTTCCCGTCAAGCGGACTGGACTGATTATGCTTCCCGTTATTATCAACAACAAATCATTCGTTCTTCAGGATCTGTAGCATTAAACTTTGGTGAATTCTTAGGCGCAAGTAGTCAAAAAGATAAATTAAATAAACTCAGCATTGCTCATAAAGAGATAAAAGAATGTCGAAATAATCTTTTAATTCAGATAGGAGCAGAATTAAATGATAAAACTGAGCTTGAGAAATTATCACAAGAGTCTTTAGAATTAATTAAAATTTTACGAGCAATAATCAAATCTAAGTCATAGAGTTAAATAAGGCTGAGTTAAGCTTTATCTTAAACTTCAACTTAAACTTTTATATGAAACCAATAAAAGAACTAAATCCACAATTCCTAGAGTCCAAGGAAAATAAACAACACCTGATCGACTATCTTTTAGGTGTGGCAGATAACTATTTGATCTTAGGACAACGTCTAGGAGAACTTTGTGGTCACGGACCTAATTTAGAGCCAGATATCGCATTGACTAATATCTCATTAGATATGCTAGGTCAAGTACGTAGTTTTTATCAGTATATCGCACAATTGAAAGGTGATAAAACTACTGAAGATGATATTGCCTTTTTAAGAAAAGAACGTGAGTATAAAAATGTGTTATTGGTAGAACAGCCTAATACAGATTTTGGTTATGTAATTGTACGTCAGTTTTTCTTTGATGTTTACAATAGGTTATTTTTAAATGCTTTACAACAAAGTGCAGACGAGACTTTAAGAGCATTGGCCTTTAAAGGAATCAAAGAAGCAAGTTATCACGAGCGTTTTTCTGGAGATTGGTTAAAACGTTTAGGTGATGGAACTGAAGAAAGTAAAACACGTGTACAACAAGCGGTAAATGATCTTTGGATTTATACAGATGAGTTGTTTCACACCACCAATGCAGATGATGCAATGATTGCTTCTGGTGTAGCACCAGATATGTTACAGTTAAAAGAATACTACTATGATAAAGTAGGTGAGTTGCTTTCTACAGCAACACTAGAAATTCCAGAAGTAGAATATTTCCAAAAAGGCGGAAAAGAAGGTTTACACAGTGAACACATGGGATATATTCTTGCCGATATGCAGTATATGCAGCGTGCTTATCCTGACTCGAAATGGTAACAAGTTGAACTCAAATTTGAATTTGACCTCGAATTATTTAGAGAAATATCCAATATCGAATATCGAATAATGAATATTGAATATCGAAATTTAAAAATGAGAATTTATGAAATTTGATTTAGAAAGTCGTTTGATTCAATTCTCGGTTGATATTATAAAAGTAGCAGACCATTCAATGAATAATAGTTATTCGTCAAATCATTTGTGTAAGCAATTGATAAGAAGTTCCACGGCCGCAGCATTAAATTATGGCGAAGCACAAAGTGCGGAGTCACACAAAGACTTTCTTCATAAAATGAAAATCGCATTAAAAGAATTAAGAGAGTCGATGGTGAACCTTAAAATTCAAAAAGGAGCTTCACTTATTAAGAATAAAACTGAAGTAGAAAAACTGATTGATGAGAAGAATCAGTTGATTTCAATACTTGTTGCGAGTATTAAAACTTCAAAAGCTAAAAATTCCTAATTCAAAAATTTCAGTATTCGTTAATCTTTAATCGATATTCGCTATTCTTATGATCCAAGACTATAACATATCTCAAGACCTTCAAAATATTTTAGAATCTGTTAAGGATCCTGAAATACCAGTACTTAACGTAGTAGACTTAGGAGTTATTAGAGAAGTTATAGTAGAAGGAAAAGAGATTACTATTAAATTGACGCCTACTTACAGCGGTTGTCCGGCGATGGATGTTATAGGCGATGATCTAGAACGAGCATTTGCAGCTCATGGTTATTCTACAACAATTCAATTAATAATGAGTCCACCATGGACGACTGACTGGATTACGGAGCGTGGTCGTAAAGCGCTTGAGGAATACGGTATCGCCGCTCCACTAGAAGAAACAGCCGATAAAGATGTGTTGCTCAACGATAAGAAACAGGTAAAGTGTACTAATTGCGGTTCACAAAATACGAAGCTGGTCAGCCAGTTTGGATCTACCGCATGCAAGGCGATGTTCCAATGTGAAGATTGTCTAGAGCCGTTTGATTATTTTAAGTGTTTGAAATAATCTCGCTTTCGCGAAAGTGGAATCCTTAATCAATTATTTTTTAGATAATTTGATTGTCACAACCTTCTGACCTGCCACGATTTTCAAAATATAAAGCCCAGTATTAATTGCATTGAATTTTATAATTCCATTTTCTACATTTCCATTCCATATTTCTTTACCGTCTAAGGAGTAAAGTTGTGCTTCACCAGTTTCAAAATTATTTAAATAAAGTGTGTTGCCTGTCATGGGAATAGGATAAGCAGCGATTTTATTAATATCATTTAGAGAAGCAGGAACATCAAACGTGGTGAACCAAGTTTCTGTAATTACAGGTGCGTTATAATCAAAAAAGATGCTTGCACTTGCAGCGATGACATCTCCTGCTGCATATCCTGGCAGTGGTTTGATACGATATCTTATGAAACCATTGCTACCTTCAGTATCTACGACTTCTGGTAGTAATTGAATGTTATCAAAGAAAAAATCTAAGGAATTTCCATCTTTTTGATACGTATAATTATGACTAGTAGAGATCATTTCAAAAGTAGAAGAATCGAGTCTAAAGTTCAAATCAGAAAGTACTCTTACAAACTGTGCACTTGCGGTTCCTAAATTTTGGAATCTGATAGTGTATTCTAAGTAATCGGTATTAGAAAATGTATTTATAGGAATGGTCTCTCCACGTCTTTCTGTAACATCGTTAGGGTCAAACGACGCAATTACAACCACATCAAGTGATGCGCTATTATTTGTTGCATCGTTATCTATAGAAGTAGAGTTGATGGATGCCGTGTGAGTAAAAGTATCTCCTATTTGCACGCCTGTTACTGGAGTGGACATGATCACATAAACATATTGCTGTTCAAAATCTGTAATAGAATAGGATAGACTAAAGCCGCTAGTATTGAGTGTCGCACTACCGTTAGCGAGAAGGTCAGTGTCATTTTGATCGATAACTGAAGTTATGGTAGCTCTTGAATCGTTGTTAAACTGTAATGTACCAGTTGCTGTTCCATTAATAAGATTATCTATAACTATTGCTGTTGCACTTTCA
The DNA here is from genome assembly GCF_002162835.1 of Nonlabens dokdonensis. GTDB lineage: Bacteria > Bacteroidota > Bacteroidia > Flavobacteriales > Flavobacteriaceae > Nonlabens > Nonlabens dokdonensis_B. The sequence continues at coordinate 44,281 of NZ_MAAX01000177.1, read as the reverse complement.
AAACCAGGATTAGGCGAGTTCAAATTTGTGAGGTATACAGCAGCATCTCTATTTGAAGAAGAAACTTCGCTAATTGCAAAATCAAACGAAGTAGTAGAACCACTAGTCGTTAATACATCATCAAAAAATGGAGTAGTCACGGTGAAAAAACTAGAATTAATTGTAGTGGCAATAACGTCGTTAAGTTGAACACCTGGAGAGAAATCAAGTCTATAAATAGGATTCCCGCTTCCGTTATTAATAATTGTACTTGTTGCAGGATCATTATTTGCTATAAATTCAAAATTAATATTAGGAACATTAATTTCATTTGCATCTCGCATACCGTTAAGATTTGTGTCTAAAAAAGCTTTTGCTTCCATAGTTCCTATATTACTGTTTGCCACGTAACCATTTTCATACCTAAACTGAGACGCAAGAGTAAGTTGTAATCTAAATGGAATGTCGCCATTAAGCGGCTCATAATTAGCAAATGCTGAAGGAAAGGAAGTTCTATCTATTACAGCAAGGTTATTATTTGAAAATAGTAATCCGTCAGGTAAATACCACCAGCCAGTTTCATTAGTTTGAAGTACAGCTTGATTACCGAGATCGTCAGCAGCGTTTATAATTGCTCCAGGAAAAACAGTATCTATTCCTATATCATAAAGACCGTTTAAATTGTCATCTATGAAAATAAGTCCATAATTTTGAGGTTCTGAAATAAAATAATGAGAAAAACCATCATCGACTCTGTTTCCTTGTGTATCGTTTCCGTCTGACAATTCTGTAATGGTTGCTCCATTAAAAAAACCAGTTGCCGTTGCCTGAGTACTTCCTAAAAATGGTATTCTTCCATTTACTCGGTTACCTGCGATGGCCACTCTTCCAGTCGCAGTCGCAGTTACACCAGGAGCTAGAGTAGAAGGGTTTAATACAAAACTACTTACTAACGCATCAGGATGATTTATTGTGATGTTAGTTATATCGCTTGAAGAATTATTGGTGATTACATAAGTAATATTACTGTAGCCTCCTAACCATGCATTTGTTACATCCATATCAAAATCAAGTTCATTTTGAGCTGTAGTAATCATAGTAAACAAGGTAAATAGCAGTAAGTGAGAAAGTTTCATGTTGGTTATTTTTTATAAAAATACTAATTTGTTTACAGGAAGCAATTTTGTGCTTGTTAATTGTAATTTTAAATAGAATTAATAGTTTTTATCTCGCTTTCGCGAAAGCGTAACAACCACTATCTTTATAATAAATTTTTAAAACTAAAATGTCAGTCTGAGTTTGTCGAAGACGATATTTAATATACATCATTTAATGTCAAATTCTATCCTTATGCACGTCGAGAATGGCGTTGCAACTATAACTTTAAACAGACCACAAGTATTCAATTCTTTTAATCGTGAGATGGCATTTGCGATGCAAGATGCGCTGGATCAATGTGTGTCAAACGATGAAGTGAGAGCGGTAATGATTATAGGTGACGGCAAGGCATTTTGTGCTGGACAAGATATTCAGGAAATAACAGATCCAGAACTAAATCCAGGTTTCAAAGCCATTCTGGATGATCATTATAATCCTATAGTTCTTAAAATAAGAAACCTTGAAAAACCTGTAGTTGCCGCTGTAAATGGGGTTGCCGCTGGTGCAGGAGCAAATATAGCCTTATGCTGTGACGTTGTGATTGCCACAGAAAGTGCCGCGTTTATACAGGCGTTTTCAAAAATAGGACTGATTCCAGATAGTGCTGGGACATTCTTTTTGCCTAGATTAATAGGTTTTGGTAAAGCAAGTGCTGCCATGATGCTTGCCGATAAAATTACAGCACAAGAAGCTGACCAAATGGGAATGATTTATAAGGTGGTAAAGGATGAAGATTTTCTCGATTTCACGAAAGCGACATCACAAAAACTAGCTGCTTTGCCTACAGTAGCACTGGCTAATACAAAGAAAGCGCTTAATCAATCGTATAACAATACCGTAGAAGAACAACTTGCGTTAGAAAGTAAACTGCAAATAGAAAGCGCTTCTACAGAAGACTATGCCGAAGGCGTGGCGAGTTTTATGGAGAAACGTAAGCCTGTATTTAAAGGAAAGTAATTTTAAGCAACCTCTGCTTTTTGATCATCTTTTTTAGATCCAGAGATATATAGTATCGTGGCTCCTATGGCACCACTTACTAAACTACCTATGAGTATGCCTATTTTGGCACTATCCACATATTGTGGTGTTTCATAAAAAGCAAGAGTGGCTATGAAAATAGACATGGTAAAACCTACTCCAGCAATAAACGAGGCGCCTATGATATGTCGTTTTGTAATTCCGTGAGGAATTTGAACCAGTTTTAATTTTTGAGCAAGTAATACTATGCTACTTATACCTATACTATTTCCTAAAACCAGACAAATAGAAAGGTTCATAATGAGAGTCCATTCTAGAGGTACATCGCTAGACAGCGCTACGCCGGCATTGGCAAGAGCAAAAACAGGAATGATAAAATAAGCCACCCAATCATGTAGTCGGTTCTCAAGGCTTTGCAAAGGAGATTGATACTTTTCTGTTAGGTCCTCTAACTGATCTATATTTTTTATTTGGTCATTAGTCAGCAACACAGCTTGTGGATTTGAGTTAGAATAGATCTTATCAGTCAGGTTCTTAAGTTGTTCTATAAAGCCAGTTCCTTTGATCTTACGATGCATGGGAACGGCAAATGCCATTAAAATTCCAGCTAGTGTAGGGTGAATTCCTGCCTTAAGAAATAATACCCAAGCTATAATTCCAGCAAAAATGTTGATGTATTTTGAGTAGCGCACCTTAAGAGAAAATAGGGTTACAGATCCTATAATTAGAAGCGCATATAGGAGCAAATCCAGTTGTAAAGAAGTAGAGTAAAATATAGCGATAACCAGCACAGCACCTATATCATCTACAATAGCAAATGCTGTTAAAAATACTTTTAAAGCCAGCGGTACACGTTTCCCTAGTGCTTTGAGAATGGCTAGTGAGAAAGCAATATCAGTAGCCATAGGAATTCCCCAACCGCTTTGTGTTTCTGGATTATTATTGAGAATGAAAAATAATAAAACAGGAACACTCATTCCACCTAAGGCACCAAAAAAAGGAAATAATGCTTTTTTGGTAGAGTTGAGTTCGCCTACTAAAACTTCTCTTTTGATTTCTAATCCTATAAGGAAAAAGAATATAGCCATAAAACCATCATTAATCCATAATATCAATGGTTTTTTAAGGCTGAAAAAGTCAGAACTGAAACCTATTTCAAAATTTAGAAAAGCAGCATAACTATCATAAAAAGAGCTGTTTGCCCAGATAAGTGCGATTACGGTAGCAATGGCAAGTAAAATACCACTAAAAGATTCTAGTTGAACAAACTTCTGGAATGGTGTGAGTAATTTTCTGGTCATGGTGTTGGTTTTCTTTAGTCAAATATAATTGTTGAAAGTTTAGATTTTAAAAAAGGAAACTTAAAACCACCGAAATCAAAATCCATATCTTTGTGAGAGATGGATGAGGTATCGTATTCCTTGCCAAAATTGCATGGTAATACAATTCAATAATTTTATAAATAGAAATAATTTTGAAAATTAATAAAGTAGGAGTCATAGGAGCAGGGACAATGGGAAGTGGAATTGCTCAAGTAGCTGCCACAGCTGGTTGTCAAGTGAAATTGTTTGATGTAAATCAGGCGCAACTGGATAAAGCGCAAGAAGCTCTTGAAAAGATAATGAACCGACTTATTGAGAAAGGTAGAATAGATGTTGCTGAGAAAACTCGCATTCAATCTAATATCTCTTATGTAAGTACGGTAAAGGATCTAGCGGACTCTGATCTAACTATCGAGGCGATTATTGAAAACCTAGATATTAAGAAAAAGGTATTTCAAGAATTGGAATCTCACGTGTCTGACGACTGCGTTATTGCTTCTAACACTTCTAGTCTAAGCATTGCCAGTATTGCAGCATCACTCGATAAACCAGAGCGCTGTATAGGAATTCATTTCTTTAATCCAGCGCCATTAATGAAACTTGTTGAGGTAATTCCTGCTGTACAAACAGACCAAAACGTTACAGATATTTGTGTGGCTACTATCGAGAATTGGAAAAAAGTAGTTGCCGTAGCAAAGGATACTCCTGGTTTTATAGTCAATCGTGTTGCGCGTCCATTTTACAGTGAATCCTTGCGTATTTATGAAGAAGGAATAGCAAGTTTTGCCACTATAGATTACGCTTTAAAAGGACTTGGTTTTAAAATGGGACCTTTTGAATTGATGGATTATATAGGTCACGATGTGAATTATGTGGTGACCGAAACTGTTTTTGCAGCTTTCTACTTTGATCCACGTTACAAGCCGTCGTTAACTCAGAAACGATTGATGGAAGCCGGCTGGTTAGGGCGCAAATCTGGACGTGGTTTTTATGATTATGTAAATGTGGATAGTGAGCACGCTTTCGCGAAAGCGGAACCAGTAAAATCTCCTGAACTCATAAAAGAAATCCAAGATCGAGTACTCGTAATGCTCATCAATGAAGCAGCGGATGCTTTATTTTTAAACATCGCAACCGCGCAAGGAATAGATAGCGCGATGACTAAAGGTGTGAACTATCCAAAAGGATTGCTCGCTTGGGCAAATGAAAAAGGAATCGACTGGTGTGTAAACACACTGGACGCGATGTATGATTTATATAGAGAAGATCGCTACAGATGCTCGCCGATATTGCGTAAGATGAAAGCCGAGAATTTAGTCTTTGAGTCTTTGAGTCTTTGAGTTTAAAATCTAACAAGATGTTTGAAAGTGAATATCATTTTAAGTTTGAAGATTTAATTGTTTATCAAAAGGCAATGACTTTCGGTGAAAAAATTAATGAAATAACGGAACAATTTCCTAAAAAAGAAATGTATCGATTATCCTCGCAGTATTCTCGTGCTGCTGATTCTATTGCTGCAAATATTTCAGAAGGTTATGGAAGCACTGATACTAATTTTAATAGATATCTCAAAATGGCATGGGATAGCAGTCATGAATGTGTAACTTGGAACTCTAAAGCTTTCTTAAGAAAGTATATCACTTATGAAATTTTTGAAGAAAACAGAAAAGACTTAACTGAAATAGGAAAAATGATTTCAGCATTAAGAAGAAGTCTCAAGAACAAATAAGACTTTTACTCACCAACTCACCAACTCACCAACTCACCAACTCACCAACTCACCAACTCAATGACTCAAAAACTAAAAGGAAAAAAGATTCCAGCAAAAATGCTTTCACTTGATCCATATTCAACTTGGTTAGGTATTGAAATCCTGTCGGTTGAAATAGGTTGTGTAAAGTTAGGAATGACCATAAGACCAGAAATGCTCAATAGTATGGGAAAAGCTCATGGTGGCATCACATACTCGCTGGCAGATACTGCTTTTGGTTTTTCATCAAACACGCATGGTAAATTTGCCGTTTCTATAGAGACCAGCATCAACCACATAGAAGCACTAGAAGAAGGCGACTACATCACAGCAGAATGTACTCTAGACAAAACCAAAACTAAAGTAGGTTTCAACATCGTTGAGGTAAAAAAAGGCGATGAGTTGGTGGCTCTTTTTAAAGGTGTGGTTTATAGGACTAATAAGGATTGGGGAAATTAGGCATGTGGTATAGTCAATTAGTTACAACGTATAATTTAATCCGAGAGTAAATTGTAATGGGCGTAAGGAGAACTGATACTGGCTTATGAAGTTAGAACTGCTCGTTGCAGTCGTGAAAAAACGCTCATTGAAAATATTGTATAATTCTGCTCGTAGAATGAGCTTTTTATGAGGTTTATAATAAAAACTGGTGTTGAATAAAGAATTGATATTAGTATTGTCACTGCTAGAAAAGAAATTGACTGCGGTTTCTGTATTAAAATTCCATCGCGCTTTATCTGATAAATATAAATCTAAACCTAATTCGTGTAATTGAAAATTATTAGTTGCTCGCGAGTTGCCTATTAGTGATAAACCAAAGTTGATTGTGCCACTATAATTCAAAGCGTAAGAACCACCAGTACTCCAACTCAATTCTGTACTTAATGTATGATTAATAATGGTGTTGTCTTGTGCCGTTCCATTAAATATCTGTTCTATTTTTGAAAGGTCAAAATTGTAACTTGTTTGAGTAGATAAATGTTTGAAGAATCGCTTAGTTAGAGTCAATGTATTTCTTAGTGTGCTGAATTCATTATCGCGTCTTATCGCATTTATTTGTATCAATCCATTATCATTCAGTGATCTATTAAAAATGAATTGAGAAGTAGCCTTATTATAAGAAGTGTTGTTTTTTAAAAGAATCCCAGTTAGAACATCGCTATAACCGAAGAAAATAGAAACGTCATTTGTGCGTGTAACATTTATATCTTGTGGATTTATATTCAAATTATCAAACTGTCTTAAAATAATTCCAGGATATAATTCTTCAAATCTTGAAATAGAATTTTTTACAGAACCGCTTATACCTAGATCCCATTTCCTATTAAAATTACAGGATACCTGCACATACATATTCATAAAAAGATAATTGTCCTTTTCATCTAAATCAGTTAAGTTTTCTAAACGATTTATATTAAAGTAAGAAAGTTCTGGGTTGAGATTGAATCGAAACCTTTTCCAATTAAACGCAGATGATAGTTGTGTTTGTGATTCAAAAGTATCAAGACTAAAATCAGTAGCAAATGGCGATGTCGCGTCATTATTATTCTGGTTTTTGAGGGAGCTTTCAAGTTGCTCTCTAGACCATCGTGCACGTTGTTTTGCTTTCCATTCTATATCTAGAAATTGAAATGTATAACCTGTATATGCGCCTAAGTTTAATTTCTCTATCGACACATCTTGTGTAGTCAGGATAGGATTTACACTTGGTATCACATCGGTAAATACAGCTGGATTTGTTGCTAATTGTTCGTCTGTTGATCTATATTCAAATAAAAAACCACTATCTACTATTTGATTATTGATGCTATTTTTGAGCTCTAAAATATTAGTAATGGCTTTTTCGGTGTTGTTAAAACCTGTTTGTGTAGTATTACCATTCAAAAGATTTGAAGAACTACCATTTTGATTTAAAAATTTACCAGAAAGTTTATTGTTGATGTATAAATCATCTCTATTTAACTCTATGGTATTCCCTAACTGATAACGTCGTTGCAATAACTTATTTCTTGAACTGCGATCAACTTGTAAACTATCACTTCTAGTAAAAAACACACTTCTGTTATTTTTTTCTATCTCACTATCTTCATAATTATAATCCATAGATCCTTTAACGATTAGGTCTTTGGGTAAAGTGGTTAGAATATCATTTGTTGCAGATATGGAATTGTTGTCTAACCAGTATCTGTTAGAAATAGTATTGCCATTAACTTCTGGTTGTGTTATAACTGAGGTGTTGTTTATTTTTAATTGATAAATATCTCGATTTCCTCTGGTTAGCGATGTGCCAAAGTCTTGTAAAGATTTACCAAAATTGTTAGCTCGTAAACTTGCTAGATTCTGTAATTTATCTTGTAAATAGATAGGAGTAACCTCGCCACGAGCAGTGACGATAGGAGTTCCTACATCTGCCTTTGAAGAGCCAAAAACCAGACTTTGATCTTTTTTAATTCTCAAATTGAGAGCAACTTCACTACTTAGGGTTTTACCTATTTCAATACGTGCGTGATTATGTCGTCTTAATAATTCTATATCTTCTACAGCGCCAGCTGGTATGCCACGAGTTGCAATATTGTAACGACCTTCTAACAAGTCTACTCCATTGATATAAAGATGACTTATGGGTCTATCGTTGTAGGAAATCTGTCCATTCTCTGCAATAGTAACTCCAGGGATGCGATCAATAACTTCTTCTATGGTATAATCTTTTTTTTCTTTAAGTGCTTCTACATCATAGCGTACCGTATCACCTTTTATCGTTATGTTGCGTTTGGCTTTAATGAGAACTTCTTTTAAATCATTGTTGGGCCTGTAAAGTGCTAAATCATGCTCTCTATTAAAATCAGTAATGATGAATTGCTCTGATTTATAGGTGATATGTCTCGCTTCAAGAAATAGTGTGTCTATATTTTCTGAGATTTCTATGGAAAATTTTCCAAGATCATCAGTTGTTTTAAAACCAACAATAGATGCATAATTTGAATCTTTGTAAGCCGTAACGATCGAATACGATAAAGGCTGTTTTACAGAATCGATAACCGTACCTTTAATTATATTTTGAGCGTTACAAAAAAATGGCACCCATAAAAAGAGCGCCACTACATAAATGGTATTGGAGATATGAGAATTATTCAATATGATCTATTTCTATAAATTGATAATCATCCATTTCATCAAGGGATTTACTGTTAAAGTCTACTTCACCATCTTCAGATTTAAACTCTCCTTGAATTAACCCTGCTTGTCCTCGACTTAAATAAGCCATACGTTCATCAAAACTTAGGGCTTGATATGCTTGCTGATGCGTATTAAAATCCTTACGAGTTGTTACTTTCAAAGACTTTTTAGTAAAACTGGGGAAATGCTCTAATCGAACAACTTTCTTTTCTTTAAATGCAACAAGTGAATATTTAAAAATATTATCAGAATCTTCCATTTCAACAATACAACCTGGTAAACCTTTGAATTTATATGGACCTACATCCATTGGGATATCTTTTGTGAACCAAACATTCCAACTTCTGCCTGCATACTTTGTAGTAGCAAGTTGACAAGTATAAGAATTGATCTTCCTTATAGAATCAGTGATATTCCATTTGAATTTGAGTTGTTCCACATATTTAAAATTTTGATCTGCAACTTTTGACGTAAAAGTTGACTTAGTTTTTATTGTCTTAATATAATATGGCAATGAATTAACTCTATTATCAAATCGCTCCTGACTAGACATTTTTCTAAGGGAACTAATAGAATCACGTTTCATTTGATTGTAAAATGATGTGAACGTCGTATCACCCCTTTTATTAACTAAAACATAATCGGTGAGAATTAAATCTGGGCGATTGGTATAGTGTTTAAAGTCAAATTTGTACAGAAATGCGTGAGATTTTACCTGAAAATCTTTTTTTTGATCTTTTAGACCTGAGAAGTAAATTCCTAGCAACATAAATGCTGCTATGAATATTTTTAAAACAGTTGTCATTGTATTCATCTAAAGAAATGGTGGCGGTGGAGCTATGATTTCAACTATTGGACGATTATTACAGTAATTTTGTAATCTCCTTTCAGCTTCGTCTGTTTGACTTGAACTAAGCGGTTGTGCAGTACCACCTACGATTACAGAATAACAACCTTTTGTACATGTTGCTCTTATCTCAGTAGAATTAGCAGGGCAATCCCCAAAATCTTCCTCGATCGCTTCTGAAACACTACTAAAAGATAGCATGGCCATAGCAGCAAAACTTAAAAATAAAATTTTCATAAAATAAAGTTTGAGTTAATACGACCTAAAGTAAAGTAAAGTAAAAATACAACTTATGAAGCAAATTAAATTCAAATCTTTTAAAATGATGTCGTAGATTTTAGATGTAAAGTGGTTTAGTAGAACCTTAATTAATAAGATCAAAATTGATTTATATCAATAGGAACACTAGATGGTATGAAAATTTCTTTATGTATTTTTGGGTAAAATAGATGGAAGAGTTTCCGATTTCGCGAAAGCGGACTAAAAAAAAACGAATGAAAAACACATATATAATAGACGGTATACGTACACCGATAGGAAATTACAAGGGAACATTATCTACTATAAGACCAGATGATCTTGCAGCTCATGTAATAAAAACGGTAGTAGAAAGAAACCCTAACATACCAACAGATGCTTATGCAGACGTGATCATGGGTTGTGCCAACCAGGCAGGAGAAGATAATCGTAATGTCGCTCGCATGGCAGGATTATTGGCTGGCTTGCCAGTGACTGTTCCTGGAGAAACGGTGAACAGATTATGTAGTTCTGGATTGAGTGCCATTGTACATGCTCATAGAGCGATACAAACTGGCGATGGAGATGTTTTTATTTCTGGTGGAGTAGAGAACATGACTCGTGGACCATTAGTAATTGCAAAACCTAGTAGCGCTTTTGGTACCGACTCAAAGATGTACGATTCTAGTTTTGGATGGCGATTTGTCAACCACAAAATGGCCGAAATGTACGGTGTAGATGGTATGGGAAACACGGCTGAAAACCTCGTAGAGAAATATACGATCTCTCGAGAAGATCAAGATGCATTTGCAGCATGGTCCCAACATAAAGCCACAGCAGCACAACAATCTGGAAGACTTGCTAAGGAAATAGTAGCCGTGGAGATTCCCCAACGTAAAAAAGACCCAATCATCTTTAAAGATGATGAGTTCATTAAACCAACTACTACAAAAGAAGTTCTTGCAAAACTACGTCCAGCTTTTAAAAAAGAAGGTGGATCTGTAACTGCAGGGAATTCCAGCGGTTTGAATGATGGTGCTGCAGCAACGATTATTGCTAGTGAAGATGCTGTAAAAAAGTATGACCTAAAACCGATAGCAAGAGTGGTAAGTAGTGCGGTAGTTGGAGTAGAGCCACGCATTATGGGAATAGGTCCAGTTACAGCTAGTAACAAAGCTTTAGAAAAAGCAGGCCTGACTCTAGCAGATATGGACGTGATTGAACTGAATGAAGCATTTGCATCACAAGCACTTGCTTGCACAAGAGCTTGGGGACTTGCAGATGACGATCCACGTTTAAATCCTAACGGTGGTTCTATTGCGATAGGTCATCCACTAGGTGTTACAGGAACTCGACTAGCTTATAGTGCGGCTCTAGAACTTCAATTAACTAATAAGAAATATGCCTTAATAACTATGTGTGTAGGAGTAGGACAAGGCTATGCTATGGTGATTGAGAATGTTTAAAATTTTAATTAACTTGAAGTGAGTCATTTAAATAAAACCACATGAAAAAATTATACACGTATTTAATAGTTTTTATATTATTCAGTGGTTTTATTCAGGCCCAAAATCCAGTCCTAACTGCAAACGACTGGTTCTTAGAAAATCTATACGTAAACGGTAATTCTAATTTACCATCTGACATCAATTACATTACTTATAATGTGGAATTGAGCTTTACAGATACTGGCACAAATTATCAATTTGAAACATCTGTGTGTCCTGGAGCGGCTGACATAGCTGGTACTTTTGCTTATCCTAACGCGACTACAAATACCATGACACTTCAGTTTGTAGCACAAACGCTAGCACTTTGTTGCGACCCTAACCCCAATGGTATCCAAAACCCTGATCAAGATTGTATAGATTTAGCAGGTTATAGTGGTATGTACATGCAATTTTTTGCAACCGGAACATCCCTTGATTTTGACTATGATATCGCCACGCTAGGTATTACTAATACTACCACTTTAACTATTACAAACCCAAATGGTGATTATGTCCAATATAGAAGTGTGCCATTATCCATCGATGAGGTTACAAGTGAAATCGATGTATTACTTGCCGCTAATCCTGTTAGAGATAGATTAATTCTTAAAGGTTTTGATATAGATTACATTACAGATATTACGATATTCGATCTCAGTGGTAAAAAATTATTGAACACAAATTTATACGATGAATTCATAGACATATATACATTTAAGTCTGGAATGTATATTATTCAAATTCATATTTTAGATAAGACTAAGGTATTGCGATTTGTGAAAGAATAATTTAATATTTTCTTTAAAGTAAAAATTTAGTTGTTCTCCAAAGCTATTTATCATTGTAGGTAATATGATAACTTTTTTGTCTTATTCAGTCATAGCAAGAAGAGATTTATTAGTTCATAAGATCAAGTTTATTAGTTTTCTAAACCAACAGATTCACGTAACCCATTTTCGTTATTAAGAAAATATTAAGAAATAGGAAAAAGCTATCTCATAAATTTAGTTGAGAATATTTGTCATTAAATGAATATTCCCTGCTTATGAAAAATAAATTAACTGTTTTTACTTTATTGCTTTGCTTTATAGGTTGGGCACAAGATAAATCTTCTACAAGTGATGAACTTGAGAAGACATATTCAGAATACATAAATATACCACGAGAAGTAATTTTTGTTCATTTAAACAAAGGTTTATACGTTAAGGGAGAAGCGCTGGCTTTCAATGCTTATGTTTTTGAAAAACAAACAAAACAGTTATCAGAATCAACTACCACTTTATATTGTGAGATTTTAGATAATGATCAAAATAGAGTAGGTGTAAAAATGTTAAAAGTTGTAAATGGAACAGTATCTAATCAATTTGATATTTCAGAAGAATATAAACCAGGAACCTATACATTTAAAGCCTACACAAATTGGTTACGAAATTTCCCAGAGAACAATCATTTTGAGGCAAATTTTACAGTAGTTGATCGAGAAGAACTGAACAACAATTATGAATATAATGAAGTAGAGAACATCGATGCTCAGTTTCTCCCAGAAGGTGGACATTTATTAGAAGGTGTCATCAATACAGTAGGTGTTGTTGTTAAAAAAGAAAATGGTCGGGCATTTAAAAATGCGTCCGGTTATATTTTAGAAAATGACAAGAAAATAACTGAATTTTATACCAACCACTTAGGTATAGGGATTCTAACTATGAAACCTAAGTTAGGAGTCAACTACAAAGCAGTTTTGAAATTAACAAACCACAATGTAGAATTTGATTTTCCAATTGTAAGAGAAAGAGGTGTTAGTCTTGCTGTTAACAGTGAAGATCAAATAATAATACAACTTAATACTAACGAAAGTACTCTAGAAAGCATAAAGGGAAATACTTATAAGGTTATGGTTCATAATGGAAGTAAATCTTTTGTTATAGATACTCAGTTAGAAGATTATAAAACGATATTGATTATTGACAAAGACCAGTTAGACGAAGGCATTCAAATAATCACAGTTTTTAATGAAAAAAATGTTCCTATTTTGGAGCGCTTACTATTTATCCATAAAGAAAAGAATAGAGCCTACATAAGTAAAGCTACTGTTAGTAAAAGTAAAACAGATAGTGTATTTTTTAATCTTGAATTTGCAAATATTATTAACGATTCAACTGGTTATAGTAAGTTAAGTGTTTCTATTTTACCACAAGAAACATTAGCTTATGAAGAGAATAGCGATATCTACTCACAAATATACTTAAAACCCTATGTAAAAGGAGAAATAGAAAAAGCACCATATTATTTTAATAAGATAAATAGGAAAAAGAAATACGAGCTTGATTTGCTATTATTGACCCAAGGTTGGAGTTCTTATAGCTGGGATTCAATTTTTAAAAAAGATCAACAAATAAAGTATGTTTTTGAAACAGGTATCACAGCTCGACTTGAAATAAAAAAAAGGAATCATAGAAAATTTATGATTCACAAATTGCAGCATACTAATTTAGATGTAATAGAAATACCTAAAAACGAAGAATCCTTTAAAATAAATGGATTGTTTCCGAAGGAAAAGGAGCAATTATTACTAAGTTATATTAATAGTTCAGGGAAGATAAAGAGGACTAGTCTAAATGCATACTTTTCACCGTCTTCTATTCCATCATTTAACAAAAGTTCAGATCTGGGGTTTGCTATTTTACCGACTATAAAAGTTGATTCAGAACCATTTTTTGAAGATGCAGAAGAACTGGAAACCATAGTTATTAATGCAGATAAAATAAGAGAGCGAAATTTAAAAAATACTAGTAGAGGTACGGTAGATTACTTTAATGATTTTAAAAGGAACAGTACTCAACTTGTCACTTATTTATCTAATAGAGGTTACAGAACAAGTAACTATAATGGGCAATTTATATTAGAGGATCCCAGGCGTAGTTCAAATGGTCCTCCTATAATCGTTATTGATGGAGCTATATACAGAGATACTTCTGTTTTAATAAATTTTACATTTGATCAAGTTGATTATATTGAAATTTTCAGAAATGGTACGGGAGCACCTCAATATAAGCGACCTAATCAAGGTGATGTTATTAAAATTACAACTAATCCTAAATTGAGAAGAAAAATCTCATTAGATAGAATATCAGAATTTAGTTTTCCTATACATTATAGTTCTAATAAAGAATTTTATAAACCTAAGTATAGTTTGATCAATTCAGATTTTTATAACTACTATGCTGTTTATGATTGGAAAGAAGAATTGTCTATTAGTAATTCAAATAATGTGAACTTCTCTTGTAGGTACAATGGGTCGCAAGCCTTCAAACTCATAATCGAAGGAGTTACTAGTAATGGCCAATTAATTCATGAAGTAATCGACCTGAATTTAGATTAATATCCTGTTCTTAATTACTAGTCTAATCTCTCAATAAAAAAAGAAGATGTGTTAATACTTCTAAGGTTCACGCGTCCAGCATCCTGAGTTTGACTCACGCGCACTGTTAGGTCATCAAAAGCGTTCAGATTAACAATTTCAGTTATGGTTATACTACCATAATCTGGACTAGTGCTATTTGCAGAGCTCATCTCTTGACTTCTATAAATCCCTCCTTCGTTAGTTCCATTGATTTGTAGTCGGCCTTCTACTGCAAGCAATCGAGCAACCGTATTAGTTGAGGCTGCCTCAAAAGATAAATTAATCACAATTTTATACCTACCAGTTTCTCTTACCTCTAAAGTAGTATTATTTGCCACATGGTATACAGTTGCGTTATCATTAAAATATACATTCCCAAATATCTGAGCATCTCTTCCTACAGTATTTATATTAAAGTTATTTGAGGTACTACCAAAAACAGTATTTCTGAACTTAGCCATTCCTCCCACAACCCCAAAAATGGGTTCCCAGCGATTATTTTTGAAAAAATAATAACCTGTTCCAGTAGTAATATTAGTATTATATACTATAGTTCCTTCTTGCGTTCCAGTCGGTAAAGGCGCAACAGTAGATAGATCAACAATATTTACTTTAGGAAATAATACTCCAGAAGTTCCTGTAGGATCTTCAATGGTTAAAGCAGCTCCGGTAGCAGGTGTGTCAGTTCCTATAGCTACTTGTCCATTTACAAAAAACAAGTTTCCTAAAATTAATAAGAATGTTATAAGAGATATCTTCATGGTAAGTTAGTTTCAGATAATTTTAATTTAAACAGCTATCTCAATTTTTCAATGATAAAAGCCGAACGATTTGGGTCACGTTGATAAACTGCTGTTGTTCCTTCTGCTCTTGTGCAGTTTACAGCAACCTTATCTCCCGCATTTAATTCTATAATTTCAGTAAAATATAGGGTGCCATCATCATCAATTCCACCTCCAGGATCTCCTGTCCGATCCATTTCAGAACTTCTATGAAAACTGCCTTCATACCTCGTGACCGGTATTATATCATTATCTGTAATCTTTAGTCTTCCTTGTATGGAAGCACCGCCAGATACAGCATCTTTTTCTAAACCTATAAACACAGTGATTCTATACCTTCCATCATCTGAAACTTCTAAACTCGTAAAACGTCCATTTGCATCTGCAATCGGTGTATAAAGTGTTGATGCCTCGTCAAAAACTGTTTGGTCCATGAGCTCAGCGTCCACTCCTGCACCGGTTTTATTTAGGTTTACCGCAGCTACTGTTTCTATAGGTCCTGCATGATTAAATTTTGCAGATCTGTCTGCAAATAATTGAATAGGTGCCCATACAAAACCATTCCAATAGAAATGTCCCTTACCGGTAAAAGCGTTTGTATTGTAAACCATAATTCCTTCTTCGGTTCCCGCAGGTAACGGCTCTATTGTGTTTAGATCTTCTATATCTGCGTTAGGAAGTTTTACACCTTTAGTACCACTACCATCCTCTATATGAAGAATAGTTCCTACCGCTGGATTTGTAGTCCCTATACCTACCTGAGAAAAAGCTAGTTGCGATAAAAACAGGAATGATATTAGAAGCAATTTAAGTTTCAAAATGTAATTTACCTTTGGTTAAAAAGTGCAAAACTAATGTATACCTGAGCATCTAAAATTAGATTTCACAGTAAAAATTTATTTTTTCTACAAGAGGTATAATTAACCGTTGACTAACCTAAAAGTGTTTGGTTAACAGTTAATTAACGTTTTAAAATTTGCTATTTGTAGAAACTAACAATCGTTAGTCTTTAATGATCACTTTTTGTATTTTCGTGATCAGAAATTTGTGTTACGCTTTCGCGAAAGCGAGATCACAACCATGTATTAAAAAGAATATGATCTTAGAAAGTTACATCAATGGCCAGTGGCAAGCTGGTGAAGAGAAATCTACACGTAATATGTATGACGCCATTACTGGTGACATCATAGGTCTTACAAGTACTGAAGGTTTAGATATTGCTAGTGCGTTACAATATGGTCGCGATCATGGTAAGGTGTTGAGGGATATGACCTTTCAGCAACGTGGTAATATGATTAAGAAATTAGCACTTTATCTCAATAAAAGAAAAAAAGCGTTTTACGACATTAGTTACAAAACTGGTGCTACACGTGCAGATAGTTGGGTAGATATAGAAGGTGGTTTTGGAAATCTATTTGCAAATGCTAGTTTGAGAAAACTCTTTCCAGATCAGAGTTATGCCGTAGAAGGTGATCCTATTGATTTATCGCGTGGTGGTCGTTTTATGGCACATCACATTCTAGTACCTCGCAAAGGTGTCGCCGTGCATATCAATGCATTTAATTTTCCAGTTTGGGGAATGTTAGAAAAATGTGCTGTAAACTGGATGGCTGGTATGCCAGCAGTAGTTTTGCCAGCGCCGCAAACAGCGTTTTTAACGGAAGCTGTAGTGCGTGAAATCATAAATTCAGGAATCCTTCCAGAAGGTTCTTTACAACTCTTAAGTGGTCTTACCACAAGTATTCTTGATACGGTAAACTCGCAAGACGTGGTAACCTTTACAGGTAGTGCGCATACAGGTAGAAAATTAAAAGCACATCCACGATTATTAGAAGAATCAGTTCCATTCACGATGGAGGCAGACTCATTGAATTCTTCTGTCTTAGGACCAGATGCTGTTCCTGGAACTCCAGAATTTGACATATTTGTAAAAGAAGTACGTAAAGAGATGACCTCTAAAGCTGGACAAAAATGTACAGCGATTAGAAGAATTCTTGTCCCAGAAAACTTAATGGAAGACGTGCAAATCGCATTAGGGAAACAACTTTCTAAAACTGTGATAGGTGATCCATTATTAAGAGAAACTCGCATGGGTGCTCTTATTAATAACGATCAAAGAGAAACTACTAAATCTCAAATCTCAAAAATTGCCCAGACTGCTCAAATGGTTTATGGTAACCTAGATGAAGTGGAGATTTTAGGAGATCGCGCTCAAAAAGGGGCATTTATGTCACCTATTTTAATGCGAGAAGATCAACCGTTTAAAAATACCGCAGCTCATGAAGTAGAATGTTTTGGTCCCGTGAGTACGTTGATGCCTTATAAAAATCTAGATGAGGCGATTGAACTGGCTCATATGGGTAAAGGCTCGTTAGTAAGCAGTGTGGTTACTGGTGATGACGCTTTCGCGAAAGCGTACACCATAAACGCAGCATCGTCACATGGTAGAATATTGACTTTAAATAGAGATAGTGCACCACAATCCACAGGTCACGGATCGCCATTACCACTGTTAGTACATGGCGGACCAGGACGTGCTGGTGGTGGCGAGGAAATGGGTGGACTGCGAGGTATCAAACATTATATGCAGCGATGTGCCGTTCAAGGAAGTCCAACATCACTTACCGAAATCACAGGAATCTACCAGCCTAATGGAGCTTATAAAAAAGCAGAGAATCATCCATTCTCATACCATTATGAAGATATTAAACCAGGAATGAGCCTAGAAACTCATAAAAGAACATTGACTGATAATGATATCCAGAATTTTGCAAACTTAACTTGGGATCATTTCTATGCACATACAGATATTACCAGTTTAGATGGTAGTATTTTTAAGAAACGTACAGCGCACGGATACTTTATAATCAGTGCAGCAGCAGGATTGTTTGTTTATCCTAATAAAGGTCCGGTAAGCGCCAATTATGGTCTGGAAGATATTAGATTTTTGAGACCATTATATCATAATGACACGATTTATGTACGTTTAACTTGTAAAGAAAAACGAGAAAGAGACGTTGCTGGTCGTGAGCACCCATCTGGAATTGTAAAATGGTATGTTGAAGTTTTTGATGCAGAGCCAGTAGATTATGAAAATGGTAAGACTGATGAAGAAGCAACAGCACTTGTAGCGGTAGCGACTATTCTTACCATGGTAGAGAAAAAACAAACGGTTTTTCCAGAAATCACGGAAGGTTATATCAAATCAGCTTTAGCGAAATTAGATGCAAACGCTAAACCTCAATGGGGTACAATGACACCACAGCACATGGTAGAACATCTCGAGATGAGCTATAGAATTGCTAGTGGAGAGATTCAAGATTTTGAAGTGGCTACACCAGATGAATATCTAGAAAAAGTAGCAGCGACTTTGTGGAATTACGATAAAATGCCACAGAATCATAAAATGCCACTTATGAAACAAGATGGAACACTTGAAGACTTAAAACATGGAGATTTAGAAACGGCAAAAACTAAAATGTTAGAAGCTAGAAATAAATATCTAGATTTCTATAAAAAGAATCCAAAAGCAACTACTAAGAATGCTGTTTTTGGACCGTTGAGTAAGTATGAATGGACCTTGTTGGAACGTAAGCATGTATATCACCATCTAAGTCAGTTTGGGCTGATTGACTAATCTTAGCCATTATTGATCGGATTGACGTTTAGAATGTCAAGCCGTCGCAGGACGGCTTCGCTCAATATTAAACGAGAAGATTATGAAAACAATGTACACCTACATCATGGCTCATGTTAAAAATAAGCTATTCTATGTAGGTGTGACAAACAATATTAAACAACGAGTCTTTGACCATAAGAATGCTACTTTTGAAACTCATGTTGGTAAATTTAATATTAAGCAGTTAGTTTGGTTTGAAAAGCATGATAAACCAGCTATAGCATTCCGTAGGGAAAAGCTAATAAAAAATTGGAAACGAGAGTATAAGATTAATTTGGTGGAAAGTATAAATCCTGAATGGAAGGATTTGGCAGAAGAATGGGATTTTACTGGATATATAACGAGTAAAGAGAAATTTGAATAAACATTAAGATAAATTAAATAAGGCTTGAAATTTAAAAGCTCTAGAGATAAATTATAACCGAAGCCGCTCTGCAGCGGCTTGACATTAAGACATATATTTTGACTAAAGAATACGTAAAAACAACAACAGAAAATCAAATACAAACCATAGAATTCTTCCACCCAGCACACAACTCGTTGCCAGGTGATATTCTAGCACAACTAGCACAAGCTATTACAGATGCTGGTAACGATGACGCTACTAAGGTGATCATCTTAAAATCTGGTGGAGAACGCACTTTTTGTGCAGGAGCTAGCTTTAAAGAATTAATTGCGGTAAACGATGCAAAAACAGGAGAGGTATTCTTCTCTGGTTTTGCAAATGTGATCAATGCCATGCGCAAATGTCCTAAATTTATATTAGGTCGTGTACAAGGTAAAACCGTTGGTGGTGGAGTTGGTATAGCAAGTGCAACGGACTATTGCTTTGCGACTAAATTTGCCAGTATTAAATTAAGCGAACTCAACATAGGAATCGGACCATTTGTGGTAGGTCCAGCGGTGGAACGCAAATTAGGTTTAACAGGAATGAGCCAAATTGCCATCAACGCAAACGAATTCTACTCACCACAATGGGCAAAAAATAATGGTCTTTTTGCTGAAGTGTATGAATCTACAGAAGAAATGGACGCAGGAATAAAAGCATTTGCCGAAAATCTTTGTACTTATAATCCAGATGCTATGGCAGAAATGAAAAAGATGTTCTGGACTGGTTGTGAAAACTGGGATCAATTACTTTTTGAGAGAGCAAAGATTTCAGGGAGACTTGTTTTGAGTGAGTTCACTAAGGAAACGCTGAAGCGCTTTCGCTAGGAGTTAGGTATGTGGGATGCGGGATGAGGCTTTCTAAATAGAGAATTATGAAAAGTGATTATCATTTTAAATTTGAAGATTTGTTGGTCTATCAAAAAGCGATGAGTTTTGGTGAGGAAGTAGACCAACTGGTAATTAATTTTCCGCAAAGAGAATTATATGCTTTAAGTTCTCAATTTAGAAGAGCAGCTGACTCTATTGCACTTAACATTGCAGAAGGTTATCCAGGAAGTGATGCACAATTTGTGAAGCATATTAATCACGCATTGCATAGTTCAAACGAATGTGTGTCAGCAAATGAGAAAGCTTTAAAGCGTGAATATATCTCCTATGAACAAAGAGAAGAGATTCGTAAACAAATCACCATAATACAGAAAATGCTGACAAGTTTGCGATCTATAATACGTCAGCGATTGAAGAAATAATAATTTACCACATACCACATACCACATACCACATACCACATACCACATACCACATACCACATACCACATAGCTCAAAACTCATAGCTCTATGATCTACTCTTTCAAATCCCACATCCCAGTAATTCACGAGTCCAGTTTCGTTCATCCACAAGCGACCGTTATCGGTAATGTAATTATTGGTAAGAATTGTTACGTAGGACCATCAGCTGTAATTCGTGGTGATTGGGGCGAGATTATTCTAGAAGATGGTGTTAATGTGCAAGAGAATTGTACAATACATATGTTTCCTGGGAAAAGCATCACGCTTAAAGAAAGTGCCCATGTAGGTCATGGAGCAATTATTCATGGAGCCAACCTAGGTCGCAATTGTCTGATAGGTATGAATAGTGTCATTATGGACGATGCAACTATAGGTGATGAATGCATAGTAGGCGCCATGGCGTTTGTAAAAGCCGAGGCTATTTTTGAACCTCGCAGTCTTATAGTAGGTAATCCAGCTACAAAAATCAAAGAGGTTTCTGATCAAATGATCGAGTGGAAAACTGCTGGAACCAAACTATATCAACAACTTCCTGCAGACTGTCACGAGACGATGAAAGAGGTAGAGCCACTTAGAGAAATCCCTGAAAATAGACCTGTTCAAGAAGATTTTTATAAGACACTTCAGGAAATAAAAGGGAAATAGTTCAGATTTGTTTCTTCAAAAGATCTAATTCTCTTAATAATTCAGTTCGTTGTTTTTTAAGATTTTTAATTTTTCGATTGTCTTGATATTTCCATGTAAAATATGCGATGGTCATGCATGCAGCGTACCATATTGCGATACATAATACAGTTCCGAAATAGCCAAAATCGCTAAGCTCTAAAGCTGAAACACTCTCTCTTCTATAAATACCATCAGCTTCACTTGTATAAGCAGGTCCCACAAAACTGATGAAAACACCAAATAATAATACGTTTATCCAATTACGCCCTATCCAGTTCTTGCTGCGTTCTGCTCTTTCAATTTTATATTTATTAGCCAGCAGCGCTTTTTCTTTATATTGAATTTGCATTCTTTCTTCTTTACCAACGTGAAAATAAGTAATGATTTTTTGATTTTAAGTATTCCGCTTTCGCGAAAGCAGAATTACAACAAACTTTTCACTACTAACAAGCGTTAGTTTTCTTATTTTTATGCCATGGCAAAGACTATGGATTTTATACTCCCAAAAATGGGAGAATCGATAACAGAAGGAACGATACTTAACTGGCTGGTTCAAGAAGGAGAAGCTTTTGAAGAAGGTGATATCCTTGTTGAAGTAGGTACAGATAAGGTAGATAATGAAGTGCCAGCACCAGCCGCAGGGATCATGTCTAAGCATTTATGCGCTAACGGTGATGTGGTAGAAATAGGTAGCGTGATTGCTCAATTTGAAGAGTCAGATGGGTCTGTAAAGACGGTTGCCTCTCCAAAACCTGCTGAGTCTAATAAAGCTACAAGGAAAGATGTGCTTGTAAGTGAGCAGCCTAAACCAGTAAAGGCAACTTCAAAAACCACTTCTGTTTCTAACTCTTATGTTAATCAGGATCTTTTTGTGAGTCCGCTAATTGATAGTATGGCGCGCAAACATCATATGTCTTATGAAGAACTAGCTCGCATACCAGCTACTGGTCATGAAGGTAGATTACGCAAGAGTGATGTGGTTAATTATATCAATGATGGTAGGCCTTTTCAATTTGCACAAGCAGTAAATAATGAACCAGATCCTACCGCATATCGTATACCTCAACTTAAACTAGATAAAGGAACAGGTACCATTATTAAAATGGACCGCATGCGCTCTATGATTGCAGATCATATGGTGTATTCTAAACATACCAGTCCGCACGTGACTGCTTATGTAGAGGCAGATCTGACAGATTTAGTGAACTGGCGTAATAAAAACAAAGGACCTTTTCAAGAAAAATACGATGAGCGATTAACGTTTACACCACTTTTTGTAGATGCGGTAGCGAGAGCGATTAAGGAATATCCTAATATCAACGCTAGTGTTGATGGTTCCAATATCATTGTTAAAGAAAATATCAACGTAGGTATGGCGACCGCATTACCTTCAGGAAATTTAATTGTACCTGTAGTTAAAAATGCTGACCAGAAATCTCTACAAGAAATCGCTGCAGATGTGAACCGCATGGCAAACCTAGCACGTGAGAACAAATTAGGTGGAGACGATATTAAAGGAGGAACATTTACGATATCAAATGTGGGAACTTTTGGTTCATTAATGGGTACACCGATTATCAATCAGCCAGAGGTAGCTATTCTAGCCACAGGAATCATTAAAAAACGTGCTGAGGTCATGACCAAAGATGGCGTGGACAGTATTGAGATAAGAAGTATGATGATGTTATCATTATCATTTGATCATAGAGTAGTAGATGGATTTTTAGGAGGTAGTTTTTTAAAGCAAGTGGCTTTGAATCTGGAAGCTGCTCCTGATAAAGGTTATTAATGAAATTGATTTTCCGCACTCGATGCGGAAACTGCTAGTTTTACTTCATGGCTGGATATGAGCACAAATATTACGTCTATTTACTTTCTAATAAGAAAGATGGTGTTTTGTACCTTGGAATGACAGATGATGTGAAGCATAGAACTGGACAACATAAAGAAGAAAGGTATAAGAAAGCGTTCTCAAAACGATACCAGACTAAAAAACTGGTCTATTTTGAAGAATTTCAATGGGTTCAAGAGGCACAAGCAAGAGAGAAGAAGCTGAAGAAGTGGAAGCGGCAATGGAAAATAGACCTTATTGAAAAGGATAATCCAGAATGGCTAGATCTTGCAGAGGCTTGGTGGGATGATGAGAATTATTAATTAGTATTGAGTAAGTATAATCAGATTCCGCATCGAGTGCGGAAATTCAAGATATTATGAAAATAAGTAAAGAAATTTTAGAATTCGGATATAAAAACCTTACCACTGCCAAAGCCATGGCAGAACTCTACGAAGAGAACTTTAAAACAGTTTCTAAGTATGTACACGCCACAAGTCGTGGTCATGAGGTGATTCAGACTGCGCTAGGAATGCAGTTGTTACCACAAGATTATGCTTTTCCATATTACCGCGATGACGCGATGTTGCTATCCATAGGTATGAAACCTTATGATCTAATGTTGCAATTGCTGGCTAAAAAAGATGATCCTTTCTCTGGTGGACGTACCTACTACTCACATCCATCGTTGAATGATATCGATAAACCTAAAATACCACATCAATCTAGTGCTACAGGAATGCAGGCTATTCCTGCTACTGGTGTAGCGTTAGGATTTCATTATCGTGAGAGTTTAACAGAAGAACAAAGAGCTGCTATTGATTCAAGTTCGAGTTCAAGTTCAAGTTCTGATTCCATTGTAGTTTGTTCTCTAGGTGACGCATCAGTCACAGAAGGAGAAATTGCTGAAGCTTTTCAAATGGTAGCTTTAAAGCAATTGCCTATTTTATATCTAGTGCAAGATAACGGTTGGGATATCAGCGCAAATGCTGCAGAAACTCGTGCACAAAATGCTGCCGAATATGCTGCAGGATTCCACGGTATAGAAGCTATTTCTATCGATGGGACAGATTTTGAAGAAAGTTACAACACCTTAAACGAGGTGATTGGAAAAATAAGAACTGAGCGCAGACCGTTTTTGGTTCACGCTAAAGTGCCATTGTTAAATCACCATACTAGTGGTGTAAGAATGGAGTTTTATCGCGATGATTTGGAAGAGGCGAGAAGCCGTGATCCATATCCGCGTATGAGGCAGTTATTGCTCGATAATGGATTTAGTAAGCAAGATGTGGATGGTTATGACGCTTTCGCGAAAGCGGAATCTATAAAAGCTCTAGAGCAAGCAATGAAAATGCCCGATCCTGAGCCATCAGATTTATACACACACGATTTTGCACCAACACCGATAACAGAAGAAAAAGGAGAGCGATCTCCAGAAGGTGCTGATAAAGTGGTGATGGTAGATTGCGCACTATTCGCCATTGAAGAATTAATGAGAAAACATCCAGAATGCTTGTTATATGGGCAAGACGTAGGAGGACGATTAGGTGGTGTTTTTAGAGAAGCGGCAACGCTAGCGCAAAAATTTGGCGATAATAGAGTTTTCAACACGCCTATTCAAGAAGCATTTATAGTAGGAAGTACGGTAGGAATGAGTGCTGCAGGTTTAAAACCTATAGTAGAGGTGCAATTTGCAGATTATATCTGGCCTGGATTGAATCAGCTGTTTACAGAGGTTTCTCGATCTAATTACTTAAGTAATGGAAAATGGCCGGTTTCTATGGTCTTGAGAGTGCCGATAGGAGCTTACGGTTCTGGTGGGCCTTACCATTCTAGTTCTATGGAAAGCGTGGTTTCAAATATAAGAGGTTTAAAGATTGCCTATCCATCAAATGGCGCCGATTTAAAAGGACTGATGAAAGCTGCTTATTATGATCCTAATCCGGTGGTGATTTTTGAGCATAAAGGATTGTATTGGTCTAAAGTAAAAGGAACTAAAGGCGCTACAAGTGTAGAACCTAGTGATGATTATGTGTTGCCGTTTGGAAAAGCATGGGTACTACAAGAAATCTGGAAAAAAGAGGAAGAAGAAACCTTGAGTATTATTACTTACGGAATGGGCGTGCACTGGGCAATGAATGCTACAGAAGAACTTGGTTTACAGGACAGAGTAGAAGTAGTGGATTTAAGAACGCTGCATCCACTAGATTATGAAACGGTTTTTGCGAGTGTGAAGAAATGTGGTAAATGCCTGGTAGTTACTGAAGAACCTAGTGAGAATAGTTTCTCACGTGCCTTACAAGGTCGCATACAAGAAGAGTGTTTCAAATACATCGACGCTCCGGTAATGGTCATAGGATCTGAAAATATGCCAGCGATACCATTAAATTCTGTTCTTGAGGAAACGATGATTCCTAGTACAGAGAAAGTAAAAACTAAGATTAAGGAAATTCTTAATTATTAAATATGAAAAGAAGTTTGATTATTGTAGCACTATTTTTTGTTATCATTTCTTGTGGAACAAAGAACTTTACTTACGTCCAAGCATCTGGTTACGAATTGCGACCAACGGACACTTTATTCACATTTAATAAAGATGCGATTCAGGGTAAATGGCTCACTAATTATCCAAGAGACAAGAAGTACCTTATTTATAAAGATGGATATGAGCTAAACAAGGAAAATAACTTCACTAAAAATGAGAATCAAAAATATCTCTTGAAAAATGATAGTATTTTCTATTTCAGTAATGGGAAAGTCTATTCAGGTAAACTTGTATTTCATACTCAAAAAGAATTAAAAATCAAATGGGGAAACTCTGAAACGATTTCTTATTACCGACCTAAAGTTAGAGTTAAATAAGTTTTTCAATTAAAATTATAGCTAGAAAGGATGAAAATAACCCTAGAAAGAAAGAATACAGGATATCTACTAGAAGCAAAAGGTGTTTCTGGAAACACCGTAATGATAGATCATAGCGGTATGGAAACCGTTCAAGGCGTGAGTCCTATGGAATTACTTCTCATGGGTGTTGGCTCTTGTAGTGCGATAGATATTATCGCTATTCTTAAAAAGCAACGCCAAGACATTACTAGTTATAAAGTAGAGGTCACAGGAGAGCGTTATGAGTTAGATGATTCTAAGCCATTTAAATCTATGCATGTGACTGTGTTACTAGAAGGCGATATCAATCCTGATAAAGCTCAAAAAGCAGCCGATTTGAGTTTTGAAAAATATTGCTCAGTTTCAAAGAGTTTTGATAAGTGTGTGGAAATAACTTGGGAAATAGTGTTATAAAAAAAGCCTTATCCCAATTTATAGGATAAAGCTTTTTCTAAATTCTTAAATCTCACTTAACTTTGCGGCATAGGTGGATATTGTTTCAATATTTCTTTCACAATTTTGTTAGTGCGTTCTACTTTTTCTTCTGGAGTTGATTTGAGGGGTGCTGTTCCTACACCTTGCCATATTAATTCTTTTTTACGGGCGTCTATCAAATCTATATATAAAACACCTTCCGTAACACGGCTCACGTTATTACCCCAGCCACCACCGAAGCCCCAGCCCCAGCCACCGCCAAAGCCCCAACCCCAATTGTTAAACACATCTACACGTTCTTTAGAATCTGTAAATATGCTTACCATCATGTCTGGATCGTCCGATTTTACAAAGCCTTTTGCAGCCATTTCAGTGTCAATCGCTCTAAGAATTCGCTTTTTATCTAGCTCTGAAATATTTGCGTCATCGATTCCTGCTTTGAAATAAGCATAGGTTTTATAATTGGTAAAATTGGCTTCAAGCGCATAGTCTTGAGAAACACGCACGGTTTGGCAGCTCACTAATAGAGTAAATACCACCAAAAGAGTTACTAATTTTTTCATTGCTTTTATTTTTAGTTTGCTTTCGCGAAAGCGGAATCCAAAACCACTCTCTTAAAAACGGATTATATATTTTTAATCAAATCATCACTTACCTCATTGGGTATCGTGACTTTTAAAGAAGGATTGAGTTCCATGGCTCTTTCTATAGCAAAAACGGCGTTTTCATTTCTAGCCCAGTTTCTACGAGCAATACCGTTATTTACATCCCAAAACAGCATGGATTCCAACTTGTTTTCTGACTCCTTACTACCATCAATTACCATTCCAAAACCTCCATTAATCACTTCTCCCCAGCCTACGCCACCACCATTGTGAATAGAAACCCAAGTAGCTCCTCTAAAGCTATCTCCTATAACGTTTTGTATAGCCATGTCTGCAGTGAAGCGAGAGCCGTCATAAATGTTAGAAGTTTCTCGATAAGGACTGTCTGTTCCAGAAACATCATGATGGTCACGACCTAGAACAACTGGTCCTATTTCTCCAGCTGCAATCGCATTGTTAAATTCTCGTGCAATTTCTATTCTTCCTACTGCATCGGCGTATAAAATTCTCGCTTGTGATCCTACAACGAGTTTATTTTCCTGCGCTCCTTTGATCCATTTTATATTGTCCTGCATTTGTTGCTGGATGCGCTCTGGAGCTTTTTGCGATAACTCTTCTAGAACCTTAGTCGCAATACGGTCTGTTTTCTTAAGATCTTCTGGATCATTTGATGCGCAAACCCATCTAAAAGGTCCAAAACCATAATCAAAACACATAGGTCCCATTATATCTTGAACATAAGACGGATAACGGAATTCTTTATCCACTCCAGCAATATCAGCATTTGCACGGCTGGATTCTAGTAAAAAGGCGTTACCATAATCAAAGAAATAGGTTCCTTTTTCTGTATGCTTATTAATAGCTTCTACATGGCGTCTCAAGGAATGCTGAACTTCTTTTTTGAATCGCTCAGGATCATTACTCATCATCTCATTTGCTTCATCAAATGTGAGGTCTACAGGGTAATAGCCACCTGCCCAAGGATTATGTAAACTAGTTTGATCACTACCTATAGCAACATGTATTTTGGCATGGAATAGCGCTTCCCATACGTGAACAATATTTCCTTCGTAGGCGATGGAGACAGTTTCTTTGTTCTTTTGTGCTTTATGAACTCGTGCTATGAGATCGTGGGTGTTTTTTATCACTATATCTACCCATCCTTGAGAATGTCTGGTTTGCACCGCTTTCGGATTCATCTCAGCACAAATTGTGATACAACCGGCGATATTCCCTGCTTTGGGTTGTGCACCGCTCATACCGCCCAGACCTGAGGTTACAAAAATGTTTCCAGTCGGCGATTTTTCAATTTTCCTAAAGGCATTCAAAACAGTAATAGTAGTTCCATGAACTATTCCTTGCGGCCCTATGTACATATAAGATCCAGCAGTCATCTGGCCATATTGAGTAACTCCTAGCGCATTGTACTTTTCCCAGTCGTCTGGTTGAGAATAGTTGGGGATCATCATCCCATTTGTCACCACACAACGAGGAGCGCCTTCGTGAGAAGGGAACAATCCCATGGGATGTCCAGAATACATGACGAGTGTTTGCTCTTCTGTCATCTCGCTTAAATATTTCATGGTGAGTAAATACTGCGCCCAATTAGAAAATACACCACCATTACCACCGTAGGTAATTAGTTCATGAGGATGTTGAGCTACAGCATGATCCAGATTGTTTTGAATCATTAACATGATGCCAGCGGCCTGAGTTGATTTTGCAGGATAATCGCTTATATTTCTTGCTTTGATTTCATAATCTGGCATGAAACGATACATGTAAATACGACCGTAAGTATCTAGTTCTTCTTTAAATTCTGGTAATAAAACTTCATGATGTTTGGCATCAAAGTATCGCAGCGCATTACGCAAAGCTAACTTTTCCTCTTCAGGGCTGAGAATCTTTTTACGCTTAGGAGCATGATTAATTGCTGGATCGTATTGATGAGCTGGAGGCAATGTATCAGGAATTCCTATTTGTATGCTTTCGCGAAAGCGTGCTAAAGAACTATCTACACTCATAACATCTAGTTTTGGCTGTTTGTATTTTTATCATAACCATAAGGACAATGACGGCAACCGCTCTCACAACAATAACCTCTTTTGAGGTGGTATTGCTCTGTAAAACAGCGGTATCCTTGAGGCGTTACATAATAATCGCCTTCCTCTACGGGAATAATCTTTTTCATTTTATAAAAATACAACAGTATCCATAGAATAGAGAATGGTCTAGTAGATGTTTTAATCAAAGTATGTTGTCATATTTTAAGAAATGCATATAAGTTATTCAATAACTTTGCAATCATGATTCCATTAAAAACTAAATATCTAAATAACTATACAGGCATGACGCTGTGGCCTTTTTTACTGATTAGGCACAAATCTAAGTTGGGCGATCAAGTTTTTATGAATCATGAAAACATTCATGCTGTACAGCAAAAAGAGTTGCTCATTATAGTTTTTCATATTTGGTATGCGGCAGATTACTTTATAAAGCTCATAAAACATAGAAATCATAACCTTGCCTATAGAAATATCGTTTTTGAAAGAGAAGCCTATGAAATGGAAACCGATCCTGAGTATTTAAAGAGTAGAAAGCTATTTTCTTTTCTAAAGTTTTACAGTAAAAAATACCGGTATGAATGAATTGTTCTTACCGCAAAAAGCTGTTAACCAAACCTTCAAAAAATTTGAAGACCTTGGTGTAACTATTGATATTAAAAGAGAAGATGTGCTCCACAAAGAAGTATCTGGCAACAAGCTGCGCAAGCTTAAATACAACATGATCGAAGCTCAAAAGCAAGGTCATGACACGATTCTCACTTATGGAGGTGCTTTTTCAAATCATATTGCTGCGACAGCTGCAGCTGGAAAAATCTTAAGATTACAAACTATAGGAGTCATACGAGGAGAAGAATTAGGACAAGATCTGGAAAAAACGTTGTCTGGTAATTCAACTTTAAAATTAGCTCATGATAATGGTATGCAATTTCATTTCGTTTCTCGAGAAGCATATCGGCAGAAAGAGTCTAAAGATTTTTTAAATAAAATGAAGGCTGTATTTAATTCGTTTTATAACATACCTGAAGGAGGAACAAATGCTCTTGCGGTACAAGGAACAGAAGAAATACTCACCGAGTTTGATAAAATAAACTATGACCTTATTTGCGTGGCAGCTGGAACAGGTGGCACCGCCGCAGGAATAATAAATACTGCTTCTGAGCATCAAAAAGTTATGGTTTTCTCCGCTTTAAAAGGTGATTTTATGAAAGCTGAAATTGAGAAGTATACCATTAGAAAAGATTTTGAGGTGGTTAATGAAGATGCTTTTGGAGGTTATGCAAAGTCAGATGATGGATTAATAAGTTATATGAATTCTCGCTTTCGCGAAAGCGGAATATCTTTAGAACCCATCTACACAGGTAAAATGATGTATGGAATAGAACATATGGTGAAAACTGGCGTTATCAAAGGGAAAACTCGTATTTTAGCCATTCATACCGGCGGTTTACAATCGATTGCTGGATATAATAAAATGCTAGAAAAAAAGGGACGTCTTAAGATAAGTTATGAAAATTACGTTTAGATATATATTTACTGTTATAGTACTAGGAATGTTACTCGCTTCATGTGGCTCTAAAAAACGCGTAGTTACTAGAAAACCTACTAAACCTGTAGCCACTACGACTGCTCCTTCTAAAAATGAAACACCTACTTCAGAAGAGAAAGATGATGATAAAGTGACCACTACCATCAAACCTAGAAGTGGAGATAAGGTACAGAACTATATAGACGACTTTAAAGAGGTTGCGATGGAAGAGATGAAACTCTATAAAATCCCTGCAAGTATTACACTTGCACAAGGTATTTTAGAAAGCGGTTCTGGAAGTGGTAGACTTGCTGTAGAGGCAAATAATCATTTTGGGATTAAATGCCACAAAGGGTGGACTGGTGGACGTATTTATCATGATGACGATGAAGATCAAGAATGTTTTAGAACTTATAATGATGCCAGTTATTCTTATAGAGATCACTCTTTATTTCTCAAGGATCGTAAGCGTTATGCTGGCTTATTTCAATTAGACATTGACGATTATAAAGGCTGGGCGAGAGGCTTGAGAAAGGCAGGCTATGCTACTGATAGAAGATATCCGCAAAAATTAATTAGTCTCATTGAGCGTTATGAATTGTATCGATATGACAACATAGCTTTAGGCAAGGATGTAGACGAGAAGCCTCGAGTAATAGAAGAAGTGAAAGAGACCCAAAATTCAGGTTTTGTAAAACAACACGTAGTTGTAAAAGGAGACAGTTTATACCGACTTTCAATTAAATACAATACAACTGTTGAGCAATTAAAAAAACTCAATAATTTAAAATCAAACGATTTGAGTATAGGTCAAGTACTTATCGTAAAATAATTAAAATTTTCATGGCATTTAGTTACCAAAGAAGTAGTGCGCTATTTCAAGAAGCAAAAAAATATATACCTGGTGGAGTAAATTCTCCAGTTAGAGCTTTTAATGCCGTAGGCGGCGATCCTGTTTTTGTAGAAAGAGCAAAAGGCGCATACCTGCAAACAGAAGATGGCAACCAGATCATAGATTATATCGCCTCTTGGGGACCTATGATTTTAGGTCATGCGTTTGAACCGGTAGTAGAAGCGGTTGTAAAAGCGACCGAAAAAGGAACGTCTTATGGGATGCCTACTGCGCTAGAAACTGAAATAGCAAAACTTGCCGTTTCCATGGCGCCTAACGTAGACCAAATACGTATGGTGAATTCTGGTACAGAAGCTTGCATGAGTGCTGTGCGTCTTGCACGTGGATTTACAGGAAGAGATAAAATCATCAAGTTTGCTGGTTGTTATCACGGTCATAGTGATTCATTTTTGATTCAGGCTGGTAGTGGAGCTGTAACCTTCGGTAGTCCTAACAGTCCTGGTGTAACTCAAGGAACAGCAAAAGATACCTTACTTGCACAGTACAATAACCTTGATCAAGTTGAGGAGATCTTCAAAAAAAATGAAGGAGAAATTGCTTGTGTCATCATTGAGCCTATTGCGGGAAATATGGGTTGTATAGTTCCAGAAAATGGTTTTCTAGAAGGAATAAGATCTTTGTGTGATGAGCATGGTGCTTTATTTATTTTTGATGAGGTAATGACGGGCTTTAGGCTAGCTCGTGGTGGAGCACAAGAAACAACAGGTGTAAAGGCAGACATTGTTACTTATGGAAAAGTTATAGGTGGTGGTTTACCAGTAGGAGCCTTTGCAGCTCGTCAAGAGATCATGAATCATCTTGCTCCACTAGGGCCTGTTTATCAAGCAGGAACCTTAAGTGGTAATCCGCTGGCGATGAGTGCTGGAATGGCTATGCTTACTCATTTAAATAATCATCCTGATATTTATGATAGCCTAGCTGAGAAAACGGAATACCTACACAAAGGAATCGACAGCGTTCTTTCTGACAAAGGAATCGATTATAAAATCAACCGTTATGGTTCTATGATGTCCGTACATTTTACAGACCAAGATGTGGTAGACTTTTCTAGTGCTGCAACAGGTAACAACGAGTGGTTTAAAAAATTCTTTCATGGACTTTTAGAGCGTGGTATCTACTTGCCACCGAGTGCATTTGAATCCTATTTCTTGAATGATGCATTAACTTATGAAGATCTAGATAAAACCATAGAAGCGAGTAGAGAAGTGGTTGCAAACTGGTAAGGCGTTTTTTTCTCGCTCAAGGCGAAAACAATCTTTAAATAAAACGTCATCTTATTTTGATTATCCTAGATATTTCATTGAACTAAATAAAAAAGCCATTTCTAATAAGAAATGGCTTTTAAAATTTTATAACTTCTATTATCTAGGATTTGCTTTGCTTTGTAGTAAGCTAAATTTTTCTTTACCTAGGAGTTGCTCCATTTTTTTATTGTAATCTTCTAAGATATCATTGCGTCTACCATTATAGTCTACCGCAGCTTCACCTTCTCTTTCTAATTTAAGAAGTGATGATTCCTTAAAACCTACAATTTCTCTTAACTCTGAATGATTCTTTTTATCCAGCTTTGTAATCGCAATAATAGAAGAAACCTGTCGGTCAAGATCAGCTTTAAACGTATTAACTTTTTCTGTTTTTTTTGCGGTTAACTCTTGCTGTGCCTTTGTAATCTCTTGCTGTGCAAAAGAAAATGTTCCTGTTAAAAGAGCAGCTATAAAAAGTAATTTTTTCATTTTGTTTAATTTATTAAAGTTTTTAAAAGTAATGATTTAAAAAGTAATGGCAAAGTCAAGTGGTTTTATCATTTCATGCATAAGACTATTACGATTAATTTTAAAAACAAAAAAAACTGGATTTTATTGAAAATCCAGTTTCAGAATGGTAAGAATTAAATTTAACCTTAAAATCTATCTAACCATGTAGTTGAGTGTCCTACGTACTAGTCTCTTTTACCTCTTCTTTTCTTTGCATCTTTCATTTTTCTTTGAGCATCTTTTGCCATCATTTTTTCAAACTTAGCATATTGATCAGCATTAAGAATTGATTTCATTTGACGTTTAGTTTCAATTCTTTTTTCAAGCATTTTTTCCATTTTGGCTACTTTTTGCTCTTTAGTGAGTTCTGCTCTTTCTTCCTTGGTTAACCTATTTGCAGCGCGTTCTTTTGCCTCTTTTAATAAAATAGACTCAACTTGAGATTGTTGTTGCGTGTTTAGGTCTAATGCCAAGGTCATTTTTTTGGATTTGATAGATGCAATCTGTTCTGGAGAGGAATCTCTCATTCCGCGTTGTGCATTTGCAAATCCTACCGTTAGTATCGCTACTAAAATCATTAACTTTTTCATCTTTTTCTTTTTTATGTTATACATCTATGACCTGAGATATTTGCATAAGTTTAATTAGAGGTACAAAAAAAGCCAGATATTATATCTGGCTTCCATAGTTTTAAGATGCAATTTCTACTTAAATTAAAGTCTCTTATTTATTTAGTAGTATCTTCAGTTGAATCCTCAGAGTTAGTTTGAGAATCGTCTTTAGAACTGTAGGCATCATTTAATTCTTTGATGATGGTCTCAGTAATGTCAGCTGTTTCAGTACCATAAACTAAATTACCTGATGCGTTTTTACCTACAACAAAAGAAATGTTATTTTTCTTTGCATAATCAGCAACAGACTCTTCAACCATTTCATCAAGTTCTTTTAAGTCTTTTTCAAATTGCTCTTGCATTTTTTGTTCTTGCGCTTTTACTTCAGTATTTACACGATTCCATTTTTGACTGAAGGCAAGTATTTCAGAATTACTTTGTTGTTGTTGAGGAGATAGATTACTAAATTTTGCTTGTAATGGTGCAGCCTCCATTTGATAAGCCTGATTAAGACTATCAGTCTTCACTTTAAATGCTTCTTGCTGGGTTTTTATATTTGCCTCAAGATCTATTTTCTTTTGATATTCATCAAATACTTTGACATTATCTACAAATGCTATTTTTTGTGATTCTTGACAAGATGTAAGTATTAGTACTAAGGCTAATACGCTCATTAATTTTTTCATTTATGATTGTTTTAATTTTGATTTTTAATTTCAATTAAAGTCTCTAGTTATAGTGTTTCTACAAAGAGTCCTTCTTCAGTTTTAGAGACTTTTGCTACTTTCTTACCAGTAAGACCTTTAATAGATTTATCCCATTTTTTATTACTTAGCCCAGCTTGTTCTTTTAATGTGTTAAGCTCTATTTTCTCCGCTTTTTTAAGCAGGTCATAAACCAGTTGCTCTTCATCATTAAGCTCTACTGATACCGTGTTTTCTGGTTTCATTTGTGGGAAAAACAGAACTTCTTGAATCGACGGATTGTTAGTAAGATACATTATTAATCGATCCATACCTATTCCTAAACCTGATGTAGGTGGCATTCCATATTCAAGTGCTCTTAAGAAATCTTGATCTATAAACATCGCCTCGTCATCACCTCTATCAGCTAGTTTTAATTGCGCCTCAAAACGCTCTCTCTGGTCTATAGGATCGTTTAATTCTGAGTAGGCATTTGCAATTTCTTTACCGCATACCATAAGCTCAAAACGCTCTGTAAGTTCTGGGTTATCTCTGTGTTGTTTACACAAAGGAGACATTTCTTTAGGATAGTCTGTGATAAACGTAGGCTGGATGTAGTTGCCTTCACATTTTTCTCCAAAGATCTCATCAATAAGCTTTCCTTTACCCATTGTTTCATCTACGTCTATTCCTTTCGCTTTCGCGAAAGCGTATAACTCTTCCTCACTTTTTCCATCAATATCAAACCCTGTGAAATCAATGATAGATTGACGCATGGTTACTCTAGGGTAAGGTGCTTTCCATTCAATTGTGTGCTCTCCAAACTGACTAGTAGTAGCTCCATTTACCGCTACTGCACAATTCTCAAGTAGTTCCTCAGTGAAGTCCATCATCCAGTTGTAATCCTTGTAGGCTACATAGATTTCCATCGCGGTAAACTCTGGATTGTGTGTGCGATCCATTCCTTCATTACGGAAGTTTTTACTGAACTCATACACGCCATCAAAACCACCTACAATCAATCTCTTCAAGTACAACTCATTTGCAATACGCATATAAAGCGGTATGTCCAGCGAGTTATGGTGTGTCATAAATGGTCGAGCAGCTGCTCCACCAGGAATAGGTTGTAAGATAGGCGTCTCTACTTCAAAATATTCTCGCTCATTAAAAAACGATCGCATCGCATTAAAAAGCTTAGTTCTTTTTACAAAAACTTCCTTCACATGTGGATTAACAGCGAGGTCTGCATATCGCTGTCTGTAACGAGTCTCTGGATCATTAAACTCGTCGTAGGTGTTCCCATCAGCATCAGTTTTGGGAAGTGGAAGTGGTCTCAATGCTTTACTGAGAATAGTAAACTCCTTAATGTTTACTGTGATTTCTCCTACTTGTGTCTTAAAAAGTTCTCCTTTAATGCCTATAAAATCGCCTAGGTCCAGAAGCTTTTTAAATACATCATTGTACATAGATTTATCCTCACCAGGACAAATTTCATCACGATTAAAGTATACTTGTATGCGACCTTCAGCGTCTTGAATTTCACCAAAGGAAGCTTTTCCCTGAATTTTTTTACGCATTAAACGGCCGGCAATTACCACTTGTTTACCTTCTTTGAAATCGGCTTTAATCTTTTTAGAAGTAATATCTACTGGATAAAGTGCTGCTGGATAAGGGTCTATTCCCATTTCACGCAGCTTGCCTAGTTTCTCACGGCGTACGATTTCTTGTTCAGAAAGTTGCATAATATTTGTTTGAATTAAGCTTGCAAAGGTAAAATAAAATCAAAGTCAAAATCAAAATATAAGTCTAAAACGATGACTAAGTTTTAACGCTGTAACAAATATGTTTTTGAGTCGTCCTATTTGTGTATTTCAAGTGCTGTTATTTCAAGTTTATAGTTGTTAAATGAAGCCTTGTATGACTTTTCATTTTAACGATTTAAAAATTAAGTATGAGTATCTGGCGTGTCATTCTTGCCATCATTTTTCCACCACTTGCAGTTATAGGCAAAGGCTGTGGCTCTATCATTATAGTATTTCTATTAACTCTACTAGGATGGATTCCTGGCGTTATTGCAGCATTGATTATTCTTAATAATCCTGAACGATAAGTTTTATAGGGTATCAAATTTTATATTCCTAAGTTTTACTGATTCTAATTGTTTTCTGACAAAAAAATTATATTGGTGTATATTTCACTGATCAATCAGTATTCAAATGAAATTTTTTAGAAAATCTAGATTTAATTCACTTACGTCATCTTCCATTAAAAAATATATAGGTTATGCTATAGGGGAAATACTTCTTGTTACTATAGGGATTCTAATAGCTATATGGGTTAATAATTATTATAGAGAGCAAGATCTAAATAGTGAACGACTCAAAACATTGAACAGTATAAGTGCATCCATTGAAGCTGATAAAAAAGAAATCAAACGCGTTATTGAGTCATGGAAAGAGAATGACAGTTTAATTATAAAAATTCTTTACGAGACAAAATCTGACGAACCCATAAAAAACTGCGAGTCGTGTAAAGACGTTCTTTATGGACTTTCATTTCCTTATATTAATGAAAAGGTTATTTTACAAATTGATAAATTGCCTACTGTAGCAGATAGTATAAGTGTAATTACAGATAGGTTAGCACTTGATTACACCGCTTTTCTTGAAGTAAAAGAGACCTATGATGAATTAGGGACAGGTGTAGTTACAGAAAATTTAGAATACTTAAAATCAAATACAAAATGGTTTGCGGCTTTTTTATCTAAAGGAGAATGTGATGATGATTGCCTTGAATACCATAATGAAAGTAACGATTTCAGAAATCGAGTCGCATATTTAGAGTTGATCTTCTACGATGCTTATCAATACGAGTTGATTACACTTTACAAAAAGATAAACGAACTAAATGAGCTGCTCTCAGAACAAATTATAAAATTAGATTCTTAGTAATCTATTAATGGTTGTAATCATACTAAATCTTAGAATAACTACCTTTGTAATATGAATAAAACCGTCAATTTTCAGGATTTAGGTCGTAGAGATTATAAGGAGACTTGGGATTATCAAGAACAACTGTTTAAGTCTATTATTGATACCAAAATCAAAAATAGGAGAGAAGATGCAGGTCTAGAAACTCAAAACCACTTACTGTTTGTGGAACATGACCATGTATATACTTTAGGTAAAAGTGGCGATATCGATAATCTTCTAGCAAATGAAAAGCTACTTGACAATATAGGTGCGACTTTTTATAAAATTAATCGTGGTGGCGATATCACCTATCACGGTCCTGGCCAGATTACTGGTTATCCTATTCTAGATTTAGAAAACTTCTTTACAGATATCCATAAGTACCTGCGCTTTCTTGAAGAGGTATTCATTAAAATACTCGCTGACTATGACCTTAAAGGAGAACGCAGCGATGGTGAGACTGGTGTATGGCTAGATGTGGGCACGCCATTTGCCCGCAAGATTTGCGCAATGGGCGTGAGAGCGAGTCGCTGGGTGACCATGCATGGATTTGCATTTAATGTAAATACTAATTTAGGCTATTTTGATCATATCATTCCATGTGGTATCGATGATAAAGCAGTTACCTCTCTGGCTGCCGAACTCAAAAGAGAAGTTGATCTTAACGAAATCAAGGAAAAGATCAAAAAATATTTTACAGAGCTTTTTGAGGCTCATCTTCATTAAGGAGGTTTGTATTTTTCCGCTTTCGCGAAAGCGAAATAACAATACATCATAAGTCATTTTATTATCCTTACATCTTATTTAGAATAATTCTATACAATTTTCCTATAGCCTTAAGCATAGTTATAAGAAATAACAATTGTTAAAAAGCTAACTTATATTTATTTAATCTAAATAAGCATATTATTTTTGCAACCGCAATTAGAAATTATTTATATTTAATCTAAATAAATGAGAAAGTTATTTTGTTGTCTTGCATTAAGTTGCATCTTTCAAATCGCAACCGCACAAAATTCACAAGCAACTGATTCTGTTGAGAATCTAAAAGTCATTCATTTAAAGCCTAATTCCTTAATAGGTAGCAAGTTTGAAGCTCGCAATAGAACAGGATCCTCCTATTACATGTCACAGCGTGATTTAACTAAGTTTAATTATACTGACGTAAATCGTGCTCTCTTATCCATTCCAGGTGTAAATGTTACTGAAGAAGACGGTTTTGGACTGCGACCTAACATTTCCTTGCGTGGTACTCAAGCTGAGCGTTCTTCAAAGATTACCTTAATGGAGGATGGAGTTCTTATCGCTCCAGCGCCATACTCTGCTCCTGCAGCTTATTATTTTCCTAATGTAGGACGTATGGAAGCTATAGAGGTACTTAAAGGTAGCAGTCAGGTGCAGTATGGACCTTTTACCACTGGTGGTGCCATTAATTTTGTTTCCAGTTCTATACCTAATGAATTGAAGGGATATGCAAGAGTGAATTTAGGTAATTACAATTCTAGGCAAACAGAGTTGCGCGTAGGTGACAGCGGTGAGCAATGGGGTTATATGGTTGACTTTTTGAATTTTAGCAGTGATGGTTTTAAAAGTTTAGATAACGGTGGTAATACCGGTTTTGACCGCAATGATTATAGCGCAAAGTTTACTTACCGTTCTAAAGCCTCTGCAAAAGTGCAGCAGTCCCTTACTTTAAAACTGCAATACAGTGAAGGACTTGATAATGAAACTTATTTAGGTTTAACTGACGATGATTTTAATGAAAATCCTTACAGAAGATATCTTGCTAGCGCAGCAGATAATATTACAACAGAGCATGATCAAATACAATTAACCCATTTAATAAAACCAGCTCAAAACATTGTAATTCAAACTACAGCTTACTCTAACAATTTTAAAAGAAACTGGTATAAACTAGATTATGTAAATACTGGTAATGGTAATGTAGGGATCAACAACCTTCTTACAGATCCAGTAACATTTTCAGACGAATACAATGCTGTAGAAAGTGGTCAGGATACTGCAGAGGATGTTTTTGGAGTAAAGGCAAATAACAGAGTTTATTATTCTCGTGGCATTCAATCAAAGGTGAACTTCAAATTTGGTACTGATGTATTAAGTGATCTTGAATTAGGTGTACGTTATCATGAAGATCAAGAAGATAGATTTCAATGGGTAGATCTTTACGGTGTAGAAAATGGGCAGTTAGCTCTTACTTCACCAGCAACAAGAGGAACTGATGCAAATCGTGTGTCTGATGCTCAGGCGTTAGCGCTTCATGCCTTATATAAAATGAATTTTGGAAAACTTACTTTAACTCCAGGATTGCGATATGAAGACATTACACTTACTAGAGATAATTATGGTAGCAATGATCCTGGTCGTACTGGAGTGGACTTAAGCTCTAGAGAAAACAGTGTAAATGTGTTTATTCCTGGAGTAGGAGCAAATTACCGTATTAGTAATTTATGGTCTGTTTTTGGAGGTGTACACAAAGGCTTTTCACCACCAGGAAGCGCACCAGACGTAGATGCTGAGGAAAGTGTTAACTATGAATTAGGTTCTCGATTTTTAATAGGTGGATTAAGAGGAGAATCAACCATATTCTTTAACGATTACAGTAATTTATTAGGTAGTGACCTTGCAGCTGGTGGCGGCGGTGGAACAACTGATATGTTTAATGCTGGTGAAGTAAATGTTGCAGGAATAGAAGTAAGCTTTACATATGATTTATTGCAAAACAATCAAAAGTGGTCGGTGCCACTTACTTTAAACTATACGCACACTCAAACAGAATTTCAAAACGCCTTTGATAGCGATATTTATGGAGAAGTAGCTGTAGGTGATGAAATACCATATATTGCAGAGAACCAGTGGAACTTTCTAGCAGGAATTTCTCATGCTAAATTTGATATAAACGCAAATGCAAGATTTGTGGGAGAAATGAGAACTCAAGCAGGAACTGGTAGTATTGCTGCATCAGAAAGAGTAGACAGCAACTTTCTCATAGATCTTTCAGGGAGATATCATTTCAATAAAAATTTAACTGGTACCTTAAATATGATAAATGTACTTGACAATGAGTACGCAGTTTCTAGACAACCTGCCGGACTTCGTCCTGGTCATCCTTTTGGGATTAATGCAGGATTAATCGCTAGATTCTAATATTGAGTTATCAAAGTGTTTTATCTTTAGACTTCAATTAAAATAAGTTATGGGAAAATTTGAAATCTATACTAATAAATCAGGTGAGTTCCGATTTAGATTAAAAGCATCTAACGGGCAAAGTATTCTAGCAAGTGAAGGTTACACTACAAAAGCTGCTAGAGATAATGGAATCGAGTCTGTACGCAAGAACTCTCAAGATGAAAAACGTTTCAAAAAAGGAATGAGCAAGTCAGATCAACCGTATTTTAACCTAACAGCTACAAATGGTCAAGTTATAGGTAAAAGCGAGATGTACAACTCAGATGCTGCGTGTGATAACGGTATTAAAAGTGTTATGAAAAATGCACCAGATGCTGAGGTTGTAGAGTCATAAGCTCTAACCCTACGAGATTTAAAAATCCCTTTTCAAGTTAATGAAAAGGGATTTTTTAATTTGTCTAGACTTCTATTATTATATTGATTTAAACCATCATTATCAAGTTTTCGTTCCCCAACCATAATGGATCTGAAACTTTGCATTAAACACCTACCAAGCTACTTTTTTAGTTTTCAAGTTCCAGTTCATTTCCTAACCTTCAATTCAAACAAAGTAGGAAACAATTGATCTTTTAAATAATAAAGTCCATCTTCACGCAATTCCATATCTGGGAAGACATCGTAAGGACTGCCGTCATGTTCTGCAAAAAGTTCTATGTTTAATCCAGCATCAACTAAAGATTGTATCACGTCACTCAAAGAATGATTCCAGCCGTATTCTTTAGAAATCATACTAGAATCTGGATTTGCATAAGTACCTTGATACTCGTCATAAATAGCTTCATTTTGTGCATAATGATACTTAAGAGATGGTTGCTCTTCGTTATAATCATACATCCATATGATAGGATGAAACTCTACTATGTAAAAAATACCTCCAGGTAGTAAACGCTCTGCAATCATCTGTGCCCAAGGTTTTAAATCCGGTAGCCAGCCTATGGTGCCATAACTGGTAAAAACAATATCAAATTGATCGTTTATATGTTGTGAGGTTTCTAGAACATTGCAGCATACAAAATCCACTGGCAATTCTAGTTCTTCACTTAGTTTCTTCCCTAATTCAATGGCTTTATCAGAGATATCTACAGCTGTTACTTGCGCTCCTTTATTTGACCAACTCAAAGAATCTTGACCAAAGTGGCATTGCAAATGCAACATTTTCTTTCCTGTAACATCTCCTAGAGCGTTGATCTCGTAGGAGTTTAATGAGTTTTTCGCTTTCGCGAAAGCGTGCTTATCATAGAAATCACTTTCATAATGAACAGCTGTCTTTGTGTTCCAAGTTTGCCTATTAAGCTCAAATGCCTTTTGTAAATCCATACGGCAATTTAATAAAGTTTAAACATTTAAAATGAATGCCAAACTTGTAGTTTGTTTTATATTTGAGCTAATAAGTTAAACAAATGAAACATATCAGCCTTAAAGAATTACAGGATTATGACCGTTTTTATCGAGGTAATCTTGTAAATAGTATCACTGGATTTAAAAGTGCCAATCTTCTTGCCACTAGGTCTAAAGATGGTGTTGATAACGTGGCTATTTTTAGTAGTGTGACACATCTAGGGAGCAATCCGGCTTTATTCAGTTTTGTGCAAAGACCGTTGGGACATGGCGTAGGTCATACTTATTACAACCTAAAAGAAACAGGTAAGATTACATTGAATCATTTGCCTGAGTCGTTAGTAGATCGTGCGCATCAATCGAGTGCTAAGTATGATGCATCCATATCAGAGTTTGAGCAACTGGATATAGAAAAGATAGATAGAGAAGGGTTTATTGCTCCTTTTGTAAAGGCGTCTCCGGTGCAGCTCGCTGCAGAGTATGTGAATGAGTATTATCTAAAAGAGAACCGATGTATTCTTGTGATTTGTAAAATTACAGATATCTTTTTACATGAAAATCACCTCGCAAATGACGGTTGGGTGGACATAGCAAAAGCTGGTACGGTAACGATAAATGGTCTGGACGGCTATGCTACTACAAAAGTGGAAAAACGATTAAGCTATGCACAAATTGATAAAGAGCTGGAAGAAATTTCCATGGAAACTGGAAAATGATCATGAAACAAAAAGCACGCAATCAACACCATCTACCTACTAAGGTATGTCCAGTTTGTGAACGAGAGTTCACATATCGCAAGAAATGGGAAAAGAATTGGGAAACGGTAAAGTACTGTAGTAAAAAATGCAGTTATAATAAGTAAGCCGAATTTGTTCGACTTAAAAAGACCGCTATAAGGCAGCAGCTTAATTGAAAAGAGGTAGAATTCATTCTGCCATTTAGAAAAACTTAATTTATAGAGTATGAGTAACCTAGTCTGGTTTAGAAATGATTTGAGAGTAACTGATAACCACAGTCTAAAAGCTGCTTGTGATAGGGAAGGCGATGTCATAGGAGTTTATTGTTTTGATCCAGCTTTTTATCAAGAAAGTGATTTTGGATTTGATTTAGACTTTGAATTACCATTCACCAAAACTGGAAAATACAGAGCACAATTTATAATTGAAGCGCTAGAAGATTTAAAGAAACAACTTCAAAATCATGGGATTCCATTACTAGTTTTTCATAAGTCACCAGCTCAAGAATTTCCAGAATTGATTAAGGAACTTGGGGTTCAACATATTTTTTTGCAAAAAGAATGGACACGAGATGAAGTACAGCAAGAAGAAAAGCTAGGCGAGGCTTTAGAAGAAGCAGGTTTAAAAGATCAGGTAAAAGGACACAGAGTTTACGATCAGTTTTTATTTCATCCTGATGATGTTCCTTTTGAGAACTTTAATCAAATACCTAAAGTTTTTACTGAATTCCGTAAGAAGTGTGAAAAGCAGTCTGAGGTTAGAGATTTAGTTAATATTGATGATTATAAACAAGAATTACCAGAAGTAGAGCAAACAGAACTACCTACTTTGAACGATTTAGGTCTTGAAAGATTTGAAAAAGATCATCGTAGCGCATTTCCTTGGAAAGGTGGCGCAACTGCAGCATGGGAGCGACTCGATCACTATTTCTGGGAAACTAAAAAGCTTCAATACTATAAAAAAACCAGAAATGGATTAGTAGGTACAGATTACAGTAGCAAGTTCAGTGCTTGGCTAGCGATAGGTGCTATTAGCGCAAGGGAAATTTATTGGGAAGTAAAGCACTTTGAAAAAGAGATTAAAAAAAATCAGGATACCTATTGGTTGATATTTGAGTTGATCTGGAGAGATTTCTTCAAATACGTTTCTTTAAAACATGAAAGCAATATATTTCAATTAGGCGGCATTTTAAAGAAAGATTATGAATGGAAATCTAGTGAAAGAGAATTAAGCAAATGGATTCAAGGAGAAACGCATGAGAGATTTGTAAACGCAAACATGAAAGAGCTCGCAGCAACAGGATTTATGAGTAATCGAGGTCGACAAAATGTAGCTAGTTATTGGTCTATGCACAAGGAACAAGACTGGAGAATAGGTGCCGCTTATTTTGAACATATTCTTATAGATTATGACGTGCATTCTAACTACGGAAACTGGATGTATAACAGCGGCGTAGGAAATGATCCTAGAAATAGAACTTTTAATATAAAATCTCAAGCAAATCGCTATGACGGCGATGGTAAGTTTCAAAACTTATGGTTGCAGGAAAATTTATTTTAAGCATTTACTTGCTCG
>NZ_MAAX01000195.1 GCF_002162835.1 Nonlabens dokdonensis | reverse complement strand
AT
This sequence comes from Nonlabens dokdonensis, assembly GCF_002162835.1. Taxonomy (GTDB): domain Bacteria; phylum Bacteroidota; class Bacteroidia; order Flavobacteriales; family Flavobacteriaceae; genus Nonlabens; species Nonlabens dokdonensis_B. The sequence goes on along the minus strand of NZ_MAAX01000195.1, from coordinate 8,886 downwards.
ACCGCTTGCAGGTATTATGATAGGTGTGTTTTTGATATTGTATTCTTAGTGTTTATCTCGCTTTCGCAAAAGCGAGAATATAAATCAAATTGCACGGAATTTTCATCCTGATGTTAAATGAAAATAAATGTTGAGGATGAAACAGCAGGTTTGTTGTAATATTGAATATAGCACCTTTGATAACACTTTATAAAAGAGAAAAATACAATTGTTGATGGATGATTTTGAAAAGATTATACGGGATACTTATAACGATATCTGTAACGGTAAAAATATAGGTAACGTTGCCGATTATATTCCAGAATTATCTTGTGTTGATCCTGATCAGTTAGGCGTTCATATACATACTATAGAAGGAAATAGTTATGGTTATGGCGATTATCAAACTAAATTTTCAGTTCAAAGTATTGCTAAGGTTTTATCCTTATCACTCGCTTATCAAATCGAGGGCGATGCGATCTGGAAACGTGTAGGAGTAGAGCCATCTGGTAATCCATACAACTCGCTCGTGCAACTAGAAGATGATGAAGGTATACCGCGTAATCCATTAATAAATGCTGGTGCTATTGTGGTTTGTGATATTCTTGTAAGTCGTCTAGAAGATCCTAAAGCCGATTTTCTAGATTTTATACAGGACTGCTGCGGAGCTAGGAATATAGGGTATAACAACAAAGTTGCTGATTCAGAGAAGTCAGTAGGATACCGCAATGTAGCTCTATGTAATTATATTAAATCTTTCGGAAATATAGAAAATGAGCCTGATGAGGTGCTCGATTTTTATTTTACTATGTGCTCGCTAGAAATGACTTGTGAAGAACTGACGAGTGTTTTTATGTTTTTGGTTTCTAGTAAATACCGCAGTCAGCAAAATAACAAGATTCTAAATGAGACTAAGGCTAATCGTATTAATGCCATCATGCAAGTTTGTGGTTTTTATGATGAGTCTGGCGAGTTCTCTTTTAAAGTAGGTTTGCCAGGAAAGAGTGGTGTAGGCGGCGGCATTATAGCTGTTCATCCAGAAAAATACACGATTGCTGTGTGGAGTCCGCGATTAAATAAAAAAGGTAATTCTTACCGTGGTATGAAGTTTCTAGAGCAATTTACTAGTGCAACTGATAGTTCGATATTTTAAAGTGTGTACATAAGATAATAATTTGGTTATAAGCTTCTTGCTTCATTTATAGCCTATCATATTTTATTTACTTTATCGATTGCTCCTTAGAAATAAACACCTGTAGCTATATAAAATAAATGCTGCTTGTCTTGTTGTTAATATTCCGCTTTCGCGAAAGCGAAAACAGTAAAAACAAAAAGAAGCTAATAGAGTTTATTCATGGTGATATAATTTTTCAAAAAGATAATGGTTGCGATTTTTATTAGGAAAGGGGAAGAAAATTTGATCGCGTTTTTAAATAGAGAAATATCAAAGGCATGATCCTTGATAAAGCTAAAAGATCAATCTTGTACTATGAAAAAGCTTTTACTTTTATTATTCTTTATTCCAATTATAGGTTACTCACAAGGCAAATTAAGTGGTGCCAAACAAAATTTATCTTCCAGTTCCTCCTCTTCCAGCAGTTCTAGTTCTAGCAGTTCTAGCTCTAGCGATGATGATGATTTTGTAGGTGGATTATTTGCAGAGATATTTATAGATCTTTTTCTTTTTGTAGGTTATGAAGGTTTATTTGGTAATCTTGATGCACGTCACTTTTCACCACATCCGTATTATTATGATAATGTGAATGGTGAATATGATTTTGGCGCTATAGAAGGTGATAAAAGAAGTCTTTTAAACGCTAATGCTAATTATTTTACAGCCAATTCTATTCAAGGCTTTGAGACTAAAATTAACTATCGATTTATTCCAGTTCTAGGAGCAGAATTATCGCATACCAGCTTGTTTGAGAGTAATATTTCAGGCAATACAGATCATTTTAACATGACTTCATTAATGCTCAAGTATTACCGAATCAGAGAACGATCTGTCACTGGATATTGGGGAATAGGAGCGACTTATGTAGGCGATGAAGTGGATACGACTGGTTTTTCTTATCAAGTAGGACTAGATGTGTATGCTTTGAGACCTATAAGTTTACACAGTTCTTATAAGCAGTCATTCATCAACGATAGTAGTATAGATCAACTGCAGCTACAATTGAAATATCACCGAAAGAAAATGGGGTATTACGCTGGTTATAATAACTACTCGTTAGGAGGAATACGAGTTGATGGTTTTGTTTTGGGTGCTGAGGTTAGGTTTTAAGATGATATTTTAGATTAACCTCAAACGTCTAGAAACCTCGATATCTTTAGGTAAATAGGGTTTTTCTTCAGGCAATATTAATCGGTGGAGTTCATGCGATTTTACAAATAGATATTGCTCACTTACAAATTCAGAAATATCTTCTATCTCTAGAATATCATCTTTTGAATAAGCAACAATCTCTTCATTACGTATTCCTAGCTGGATGGCTCTACGTTCTAATTTACCTCCATAAGGATCGTGATCTGGATCCCATTGTAATCTGATGCTTGAGCTTTTCACTTCTTCTTGCCAATGCTCTTTGCTTTCATAAAGATCTTCTTGATAATTAGAATAAACCGCTTTACTTAAATAGCGTCCAAAGGCTTCTCGTTTTAAATGCATAGCTAGAATTACTTCCTGGCCTGGCTTTTTTCCCCAACCGTTTCTATACATCATCCACAGAAAATTAGGTTTGATCCACGTCATTCTAGTACGCTTGAATGCACCTCCAAAGTATTGATGCTTTGCTGCAAAATTTCCGATTTCTGGTCTGTAGGATTGATATACAATTACCTTTTCTTCATCGTACTGTGCCATGATATGATGACCTTCTTGAGGCCATTCTTTTAATTGTTCTTGATAGGATTTTAATTTAAGTTTCATTTGGTTTTGCTAAGGATTACAAGAATACATTTTACGACTATTAGTTTGCAAACAAATGTCTATGCATTAATCGAATGGAGCCATTTGCAGAATATAGGGAATAATCAACCAGCAACGAGGAAATACCTTTCTATTTTCAATCTACTTAAAACCACATCTTTGTCTTGTCCTAAGGGATTAAAATTAACAATAATTAAAAACAACATAATATGGCAACATTTAATGTACCGAGTAGAGCAGAAGTAAGTGAAACAAATCAGGGAATTTTTGATAACCTAGAAAAGCAGGTAGGTTTTGTACCTAACTTATATGCGACCTATGCACTTTCTAATAATGCGTTGAGCAATTACTTGACTTTTGCAGGATCTAAAACGTCTCTTAACAATAAAGAAAAAGAAGTGGTCAACCTAGCTGTAAGTGAAGTGAATGGCTGTTCTTACTGTCTGGCAGCTCACACAGCAATTGCAAAAGGAAATGGTTTTACAGAAGAGCAAATCTTAGAATTAAGAGCTGGTAAAGCTTCTTTCCAAAGCAGTTATGATGCTCTAGCACAACTCGCAAAAAATATTACAGAAAATAGAGGTAAAGCAGATGAGACTGTTGTAGATGCATTTCTAGCGGCTGGTTATACGCAAGAAAACCTTATTGACACTATTGTTTTAGTAGGTGAAAAAACAATATCAAATTATATCCATAATCTTACTGATGTGCCAGTCGATTTTCCAGCAGCTCCAGCTCTAGAATTAGAAACTGCTTAAAAATTTCAGAATTAGTTTTTCATAGTTGGTTAGTTGAAACAGGTTTATTCATTAAGAATAAGCCTGTTTTATTTATATTTATAACAAAAACCAACCATGAAGAATATTCTTTACACCATTTTAATTGCTCTTTTTATTACAGCTTGCGGTTCTCAAAAAGCGATAGTTTCTAATGCAAATGACAGTGCTACTAGAAAGAGTGATGGTAGATATCCACAGATTTTAGTAAATAAATATGCGTTTCTAGTAGAAAAATATGCTGATGACAAATCCTATGGATATGAACCAGAAAATGCCATTAAAGTAGGTGGTGTTGCTCAAAGTGAAGGTCCAACTAATGAGCGCAGGTTTCTTAATGCGCTGGCAGGTCCTCAAGGAGAAGAGCTAGAATATTACAGGATAGGCAGTTGTTGTGCTCAACCTTCAGAAAATTCTGTTTACGGTCAGGCACTTCTTGATAAATATGCTGTTTACCATGAAGGAAGTAAAGACACTTTAGTTCTTTACATCAATATGTACGATTCTGAAAAGCTCATGATCCCAAAAGGCTTTACTGCAAGAAAATTTCCTAATTAGGATTTTCTAAAAGCAAGCGGTGAGCTTCCTGTTTGTTTTTTAAAGAATTTAGAAAAATGACTAGGTTCCTTATAGCCCAACTCATAGGCGATTTCTTCAGCACTTTTATCAGAATATAAAAGCAATCGCTTAGCCTCTGCAGCAATGCGTTCATTTATAATTTTAAGTGGTGAACTTACGTTGTGTTTTTTGAAAAAATTAGAGAGTGTTTTAGGTGATTTATAGAGTAACTCTGCATATTCTGCAACTTGATGTTTCTCTTTGTAATGTTGCTCTACTAGAATGTTAAATTTTCTGATGAGGTCTACTTGTTTTATAGAAAGATCTGCTTGATTAGTTTCTTGTTTTATAAGTCTGGTTGAGGTGATCAACATTCTTTTTAAAAGGGTGCGCAACATCTCGCCTTGAATATGATCTTTTGTTTCAAATTCTTCTTGAAATAAAATTAATAATGCATTAAAACTGCGCTGGTCTTTCTCGTTTAAATCTATAATAGGCGCATTGCTTGAGCCATAAAATAAAAGTCCCATGCAGGATACTTCTGGATCATTGTGCTGGATGCAATAGAACTCTCTATTAAATACAAATGCTATGAGACCGTAATTATCTTTTGGGATATCTACAATGTTTACTGGAGTACAAAACAACACTTGGTTTTTTTTAAGAGTAACCTCATAGCCATCTACGACTATTTTTTCTTCACCTTCAGTACACCATACTATTTTATACAATCCTTTTTCTTGCAACAATTGAAGTGATGGGCCGCATTGAAAACTCGTGATCGTAAATTTTCCTTCGTCTTTTATATTATGATAGTCTAATTTCATAAGATAAAAATAGGAAGAATATATAATAAATACATTACTACTTAAGGTGTTTTCTCATGGAGCCTATACCACCAGCATTTACCACTTTAAATCCCTTAGATTTTAACTTTGATGCGGCTATATTACTTCTTCCACCCATGGCACAATAGACAATAACAGGCTTGCTTTTATCTAAGGTTTCTATTTTTTGATCAAAACCTTGAACCGGAATATTCTTAGAGCCTATGATATGATCGCTATTAAATTCTGACGAGGTACGCACATCTACTAGCTGCGCTCCTTCTTTGAGATACCTATCAATAGTTTGTTTTTTCTTTTTACTAAATAATCCGAACATATTTTGAGTTTATTTTTTGTTATATCTACTTATTTAATAGACGTCTAAAGTAGGCGATACTTTCTTGAAATAGAATCCTAAATTTATAATAATGAAAAGTTTTATATGATTCCGCTTTCGCGAAAGCGAGATCATACTGACTCCGGTAATTCATTTATCTTCTATTATTCACGTAGGATCAATAGACCTATTTAGGACAAATGCCTTATTGTTTTAATCGAGGAATCAAAGGAGTTTTGAACTCTAAAATATAATTGATCATGAAAAATTTATTAATGATTCTTTGTTTTACACTGCTGGTTTCTTGTGATATAGATGGTTACGGGCCTCATGTAAAAACAAATGGTGTAGAGGTGTTTTACAAACCAGATACTTTGAAAGATCAAGCAAAAGCTTTTTCAGAATTAATGTCAGGAAATGGATATGGTAAAGATGGCGATGTAAGTTTTCAACTGGTTAAAGATAGTATCGTACATATCAATATGGTAACGCAAGAGAAGTATTTTAAAGATGAATCTATGGATTATGCGCTTAACGCGGTTTCTATTTTATCCTCTTTGGAGATTTTTAAGGATGAAAAAGTTCAGTTACATATTTGTAATGAGGTTTTTGAAAAACAACGCTCCCTTAAAATTGTAGATTAAAATAATGGGAATAGTAGGTAACATAGCGGTTATTTTTTGCATTTGTATATCTGTTTTAGGAATCTCATTTTACATTAAGACTAAGAATCCTAGTCAGAATACTTTCTATTTGTTTTCAATTCCATCTATAATATTAGCTGTTTTTGCGCTGTGCACGAGCTGGATATGGTTGTATTATTTTTGCTTATATATTAGTATGCCAGCACTACTGCTATCTATCTTAAGTGGTTTTATGGCATATAAAATAGATTCAAAAAATAAAGCTATTAAGGTGATTATAGGATTACAAATGGCAGCAATAGTCTTTGCTCTTCTAGGGGCACTATTTTTTAATATTATTTAATGATCGATCAACAAAGATCTTAGAACAAGTGGTCTATTGATATACGGCATTTGCCTTATGTTATTAAGTCTTTGTTGTCTATAGCTTTGTAGAGTCAATTCAAAAAAGTGTTTTATGCTTTATCAAAATTACTTAGGTGTACTAGCAATCGTTATACTAAGTTTAGTCTCCTGCGATCAAATGCAAAGTCAGCCAGATAGTGATCTTTCTAAAATGAACTTACCTCATGGAACTACAAAGCTGATAGAAAAAACCATGATCTATAAATATAAAACTGACGAAATAAAACCTAGAAGTACCTCTACTTATACTTTTAATGAAGATGGTAATTACCTCACTCACGTACAGACTTTTCCAGACGGTAGGAGAAATTCCCAAGAATATTCATACGATGAGCAAGGCAGGTTACAATCTATAAATGCCTATGTAGCTAGAATTAAAAACAATTCTATAACCACGTATACTTATCAAGGAACTAATCCACAAACTATTTTAATAGATATAGAAAATGGACCTAATTACATTCCTAAAATAATAAATACTTATGATGGTGACCGACTTGTTAAAAAAGAAGTCTTTAATAATGCTGGTGTTCTTAGAGAACTAGAAATGTATAAAAAGAATGAGGTAACAGTGCAGTCTTATGATAATTCTGGAAATCCTAGTTACAAGAAAATCATCCAGCTTGATAATGGTAATGAGGTTAAAAAAATCAACTATGATAAAGAAGGTAAACTAAGTAGCGGTCTTGAAAAAGAATTTGATGACTATGGTAATATGACTCAGTCATGGACACTTGATAATAATATGAATAGAGATAGAGTGAGTTTTGGGTACTATTATACCTATAAAGATAACTCGTGGGTATTGCGAGTATCTAAAGATATACGAGACTATGGATCTGGAGATGTAGCAAATATTAAAGTGCGCGAGATTCTAGGAACGACTAAGGCATCTATCTCTGATGCAGAGATTAAAGAGGCGCTCAAGTCCATTCAGTAAAAAATAGTTATGAAAAGAGTATTATATCATATTACATTAGTTTGCTTGGTTCTCGCTTTCGCGAAAGCGAATTCACAACAAGCTGTCTATGAAAAAGATATCAATTTGCACCTGGCTTTACCTTTTTTAAAAGCCTCAGATTATGGTATCCATAAGCAAGTGACAAAAACAGAGACCGTTTATTACAAATCAGACAGTACTGGATATGAGCCAGCAATGCTTAAAGTGTTGCTATTTAATGATAATGGTTTGTTAGATAAAGCCTATACACGCATTATCGGAAAGTATGCCAGCGAGACCTTGTATGAAAATATTTATAAAAAAGGTAAACTAGACAGTTTAATAAAGAAAGCAAGTGCTGTAAATTTTAATATGGATGTGGTTTACAGTCATGACGAGAAAGGAAGAATAAGTAAAGAAACTGCTACAGGAGTTTATACAAATTACACCACAAGTTATGAATATGATAAGGATGGTAGAATAAGCCGTATTCACAATAAAAATAAAACCGGTTTAGAAAAAATGGCCGATTATTTCTACAAGAATGGAGTTTTGACAAGGGTAGAACAGTCAGAATTTAATCCAAGTAAGGAGGAAGACGCCACTATCAAATACATTTACTATGCAAATGGTCAACCGTTATTTTCTTTTAAAGATGATGCTACTAAAGTGGTATACCACGAGTTTGAATTAATGACTAAAGGAATTGAATTTGGTCAAAAAAAAGCCTATAAAAAAGTACCAGAGTTGATGAAAATCTTTCATAAAGATCCACAAAATTTTAAAAAGTACATGAGAGAGACTTACAAAGACTATGAAACTTTGGTACAAATATCAGAATCAAAAGATGTCAACTTTCCTGACTGGACAAAGCGATACAAAGTAGATCCATATTACAGTCGTATGATTTTTAGAAAACTATTCTATAAAGATGGTTCTAGTGTAGGAAGTACAGATTATGATACGTTATTTGAAATGAGAGTAAGAAGATAAATAGTATCCCAGTTCATGCATTTTACATACATAGCAGCTCCAGCCTTACATTCTTCCCAGCCCATTTACTATGGACTGGTATTGCTGTGCGTGAGTATTCTAGTGTTAGTAATAAGACAAGAAACTAAAGCAGCTAAGGCAGCTAGCTCCTTACAGAGTAGGTATCTTGAAATACAGCTCGAGCTTTCTGTAACTACTCAGAGCAACCATAACTCTCATAAGCTTATGTCTATGGAGTTAGACGCCATCAACAAATCTTTTAGTACTTTTAAAAATAATAACAATGTGGATTTTAAGAACCTAGGACTAGAAAAAGCTGCATTAGAGTGTTCATTTCTTCTGAAAACTTATCAACGCATCTGGGAGCAATTATAAAAACAAGACTATGAAAATAAGATATGCTATAGTAGAGGACAATTCTTTTCTACTTCATGCAACTAAAGAGAAGCTGTCTTTTTTTCAAGACTTTGATTTAAGATTTACTGCAATTCATGGGCA
>NZ_MAAX01000086.1 GCF_002162835.1 Nonlabens dokdonensis | reverse complement strand
TAGATCACAATATGCCACTTACCAGTATTATAAAAACCAAATATTAAATTAATGTCGTTTGAAATAAGAAAATATGGAGCTATAGATATAGGATCTAATGCTATAAGATTACTTATTGCTACAGTAACTTTATATAACGATCAACCTCCTGTTTTTAAAAAGACTAGCTTAGTACGAGTACCTATACGATTAGGACAAGATGTATTTACAGAAGGAAAAATTTCTAAAGAAAATATAGAACGCATGGTAAGTTCTATGAAATCTTACCAGCTTTTAATGAACGTTCATAAGGTAAAAAGTTATAAAGCTTATGCTACTAGTGCCATGAGAGATGCACAAAATGGCAATGAGGTAGTTAAACAAATAGAAAAAGAATCAGGAATACATATAGACATTATTGATGGATCTCATGAAGCTGCCATTATCGCGATGACTGATCTACATGCTGTAATAGACGATAGTAAGGTATACCTCTATGTAGATGTAGGCGGTGGTAGTACTGAGTTCACGTTATATGCTTATGGAGAAGAACTGACATCAAAATCATTCAAAATAGGTACAGTAAGACTGCTTAATGATATGGTCAAAAAATCATTATGGGACGAAGCAGAAGAGTGGATTAAGGAAATTACAGCACCGTATGAGCGCATCGATTTAATAGGTTCTGGAGGTAATATCAATAATATTTTTAAGAGTAGTGGTAAAAGCATGGGGAAACCTCTTTCTTACTTTTACTTACTAAATTACTATGAACAGCTGCAAAATTATAATTATGAAGAACGCGTCTACCATCTTAATTTAAATCATGATAGAGCAGATGTAATTATACCTGCCTGCCGTATTTACTTAAGAGCAATGAAGTGGAGCCGTGCAAAAAACATCTATGTTCCTAAGATAGGACTCACCGATGGTATCATAAAATCGGTTTTTAACGCAGATAATCGATAATTTCAAACGTTTCAATAATTTCAAGGATTCAGTTGTTTAGATATCTTAAATTTGGATAACTAAATGATATAAAATGAAACATTTTTTACTATTAATCAGTTGTATAGCTTCTATAACTTTTATGAGTGCCCAAAGCTATGATGACGTTACCTATGGATTTAGATTAGGAATCAATTCATCTACTTTAGAACAAGATAATGTAGATTATGAGAATAGAAGATATGGGTTGCACGCAAACTTCTTTGCTAACATTCCTTTAAATGATACTTTTTCCTTGCAACCTGAAATAGGAGTTTCTGCTTTAGGTGTAAATGAGAATGAATTTAGACAACCTAATGGTGAAGTAACGGCATTTAAAAGAAACTGGTTACATTCTAACTTACTAGCGCAAATTAATTTAAATAGGAAAATTTATTTCTTAGTTGGTCCACAATTAGGAGTCAGTGTAGCAGAAACTGATGGAAATAGAAATCGTTATGATTTTGAAATTGCGGGAATCTTAGGTTTGGGTTATGCGCTAGATAATAACTGGTCCATAGACGCTAGATATGGTTATGGAATCCCTAATTTAGATAACGATTTAACCGCAGAGGCTGGTAACCGCTGGTTCCAATTAGGAGTATCTTATAAGTTATAACTTTTAATTTTTCAGATATCATAAAAAAACTCCCTTAGGGAGTTTTTTTTATGATTAAAAATTCAAACTGTATATATAATTAAATATTAGCAACAAGTGTCTGAATTAGAAATCCAGATCAAATGTCCTGCGTAATACATCAACCGCGGGATTTTTTTCTACAAGTTTTGAGAATTTATCTTGATCGGTATAGACATATTTTTTAGTCACTGTAGTGTCCACATCTATTTTAAACCTTATGAGATAATTGTTAAGTTCTCTTTGAATATACTCTAAAATTTGACCTTGTGATTTTTCTAGATCCTCTTTCATAGATCTATTAGGAAATCGTAAGTGTATAACAGTGCCTTGAAGTTTAGGTTGATCTGCATTTAAAATACTGGCTAAAATTTGTTGACCTCTATCTTGAAGATGAACTACATAATTAGACCATACTTGATTCAATTGAGTTTGAGTGAATGGATCTTCAGGTAGTTTATCTTTTTCAATTATTCTTCCTTGTTGCTTTGCAAGTAATGATTTCTTTGCCTCAATTCCTTGTAGAGATAATCCACTTACATTCTTTTTACTCTTGTTTAAAAGCGCTTTACGCTTTTCTTCTAGAGAGGTATTGGTCTCTGTAGGATGATCGTTTGTTAAATCCTTTTCATGATTTGTTTCTCTTTCAACAGATACAGGTTTATCAACTGCTTTTTCTGATGTATTTGGAGCTTTATAAGAAGGTATATCTTCGTTCAAGCTAGTGATACTCTCCATTTTACTTATATGTAAAGTGGAATCAATTTCTTCTTTCTTCTCTACAACTACTGTGTTGTAATCTTCCGTTTTGGGTAGAGTGGCAGTCGCATGTTCAAATTGAGTGGCAGGTATGATGTACTTTACATCATTTTTTTTTTCTCCATCAGAATTGATAGAGGCTAGTTGCATAAGAGTTAATTCTACAAGTAAGCGTTGATTGCGACTCGATCGATAATTGAAGTCTGCTTGATTTGCTATTTCTATAGCTTTTCTTAAAAATGGAAGATCAACTCTACGAGCTTGTTCCATGTATTTTGCCTTAGTCTGTTCACCTACTTCTAGTAGCTGTATGGTTCTTTCATCTTTACCTACCATTAAATCTCTAAAGTGAGATGCCAGACCACTTACAAAATGTTGTCCATCAAAACCTTTGGCCATGATCACGTCGTAGTCTACCAGTAATTGCGGTATGTTATTTTCTAGTAAAAGGTCAGTAATTTTAAAGTAAGTTTCTCGATCAAGTACATTTAAATTTTCAGTTACTGCTTTTACCGTAAGTTCCTTACCAGAAAAACTTACTACACGGTCAAAAATAGAAAGTGAATCTCTAAGAGCACCATCTGCCTTTTGAGCTATTATTTGAAGTGCATCTTCTTCTGCTGTAATACCTTCTTTTATAGAGATAAGTTTCAGATGCTCTCGCATTGCGCTTACTGTAATGCGTTTAAAGTCAAATATTTGACATCTAGAAAGTATTGTAGGTATAATCTTGTGCTTCTCAGTGGTAGCAAGAATAAAAATAGCATGCGCAGGTGGCTCTTCCAGCGTTTTTAGGAATGCATTAAAGGCGGCATTTGATAACATGTGTACCTCATCAATAATGTAAATTTTGTACTTTCCTACCTGCGGTGGTATACGTACTTGATCTACAATACTTCTTATTTGATCAACACCATTATTAGATGCTGCATCCAGCTCAAAAATATTAAAAGCAAAATCCTCATTGGGATCATAATCACCACTTTCATGATTGATTTTTTTTGCTAGAATACGTGCACAAGTAGTTTTACCTACACCTCTAGGACCAGTAAAAAGCAAGGCTTGTGCTAGGTGATTGCTTTTAATTGCATTCTCCAGAGTTTGTGTTATAGCGCCTTGACCTACGACATCTTCAAAGGTTTCAGGACGGTATTTTCTAGCCGATACTATAAATGGTTCCATAATTCAAAGATACTTTTCTACGAACTTTTAGGTCCACTTTATGAGCGTATTATTTATGCAAATTATCAACATTTATTAACTAGTTTTGCGGCTTAGCAGGTCGCCTTATCGATCTTGCGCAAGCAAGGTAGGAAAGTCCGGACACCATAGGATAACATAGCGGCTAACGGCCGTCGTTTTGTTTTCGCTTTCGCGAAAGCGAGATAGGACTAGTGCAACAGAAAGTATGTACAGATAATGCTGTAGTGAAACCAGGTAAACTCTATGTGGTGAAATGTCGCGTAAATCAGAGCTTGAGCGCTATCCGCGCGATTCTGAAGGGTAGGCAGTTTGAAACAGCGAGTAATCGTTGTTCTAGATAAATGATAAGGTATTCAAGCAATTGAAGAACAGAATCCGGCTTATAGACCTGCTATTTTAATATTTATTATTCAGACTTAGGTGCATCTCTGCATATCTCAATTTCTACTTTTGTGAGTTTTGAGATCTTTCTATTATCAATGAAGAGAATACTTGAACACCTGTTTTTATACTTTTTTCATCAACCTGAAAGTTAGGAGCGTGATTCATTGCAATTATTCCTTTGTCATTATTAGAGCCACCTAGCAAAAAGTAAACTCCTGGAGTTTTTTGCTGGAAATAATAAAAATCATCATTAAAATAGGGAATTTGGCCATAATCTTTTTGTACCGTTTGATCTCCATAAATTAGGTTGAGAGTAGAAGTAGCTGCTTGAGTTAAGTTCTTATCATTTAAAACAGTTGGGTTCTCTTGAATGTAGAAGCTTGTCTTGTAATTTTCTCTATATGTTGTACTATTTATTATGTTTTCTATTTCTGGTAAAAGATTATTAACATTTGAATTATTAGTTTCATAAAGGAAACTCTTAAGTTGATATTCTGTTTCAGTAGAATCTAGAATAAAGTTTTCTTCCATGAAAAGGTAATCGTTAAAAATCGTTTTAGGATTTGTTATCCCTATGGCGGGATCAAATGCTAGATCAGTTTTCCAGGGTGATGTTTTTTCTTTAACTCTTGAAATTTTAGTTCTAATCTTAGAATAAAGTTCAGAAATATTTTCTTCTTTTAATTCTTTGTCAAAATTAAACTGTATTCTTTTTTGATATGCAAATACTTCATTTGGCTTAGTTGCGATAACTCCTACCGGTAAAGCTGTAATGTGTAATCCATAAACTTCATCTAGTTCTAATTCAGAAAAGAAGTCGCTGTTAACCATGTTCTTTGCACCTTTGAAGGTTTCTTCCTCAGGCTGAAAAATAAAGTAAATGGTTCCATCAACAGAGTCTATATTCATAGACAAAATTTTTGCAATTCCTAGTCCTATAGTCACGTGAGCATCGTGACCACAACCATGCTGAATTCCCTTGTTAAGAGATTTAAATGAAACAGGATCTTTAAAATTACTAGGTATGGCATCCATATCTGCACGCCATGCTATTTTTTTTCCTGTAGGGTTACCTTCTAAAATTCCTATAACGCCATAACCAGCAATTCCCGTTTTTACTTCCAGCCCTAAAGCCGTCAGATAATTTGCAATAATTTGTGAAGTTCTTTTCTCATTGCCTGCTACTTCAGGATATTGATGTAAATCTCTTCTTATAATTATTAAACTATCGAGAATTGAAGTAGTATCCTTACCTATTTTTTCATGAACTGTTTGTTGCTCGTTTTTTTGACAAGAAGTGATTGCAATACAGGCGATTGAAAATAGAAGTAAGAATCTTAGAAATTTCATTTGCAGCTCACTTTTAATACAGTTAATGTTGTGTTTCTTAGTTTTAATCACTCTTCTTCCTCACTATTAGGCCCTTCAAAAAAGCTAAAAACCGTACCACCATAACGACGTTCATTATCAAAATGCTCGTGCATTGCAAGTGAAGTGTGTTTAGAATGTTCTATAATAAGAAGCCCATCTTCTGCAAGTAGTTCGTTTGCGTATACGTAATTTGGTATTTGTAGAAACTCTTCTTCCTCTAGTGCATAAGGAGGATCTGCAAAAATAATGTCGTATTTTCCTTTGTGCTTTTCTAGAAATTTAAAAACATCTGCTTTAATAGTGTCAATAGGGAAGTCCAGTTCTTCAGCAGTTTTTTTAATAAAAGCAATACAAGGATAATGCTGGTCTATAGCTATCACACTACCAGCGCCACGACTACAAAACTCATAAGACATATTGCCACTACCAGCAAAAAGCTCAAGCATATTAATATCTTGAATATGAATTTTGTGGCGTAAAATATTAAACAATGCTTCCTTAGACATATCTGTGGTAGGTCTAACAGGTAAATTTTTAGGAGCCATAATACGACGTCCTTTATGTGTTCCAGATATTATACGCATAGCAGTTTTTTAATATAATTAGAATGATTTGTATTAAATTTTACATGACGCACATAAGTATATAGAAGGTCATGTAACGATTCATTTTTATCTTCGTCGTAGATGACCACTTCCATAGTCTCTGGATCAAGTTCATTGTGATGCGTTGTGAATAGTGTATAGTATAAAATATCTTCAATTGCATCATGTGGATAAAGGTTATGAGCAATTAACCTACCATTCTTAATAATCGTAAGGTAAAAATGGTTCTTTTTAATATCTAGAAATACTTGAGATGCGGTAGTAACTAATTGGGTGGAATGATATTGTAATATACGAGAGCTGTAATGGTAGTATTCATAACTACCATAACGATCAAAAAAATAATTATTTATATTTTCATAAGCGATGTATACAGTATTTGCGCCTAAGGTCCCTAATTGATCATCTATGCTAATGATATCTGTTTCTAAGATTCGAGCATTGTATTTAAGATAGTCTACCGCATTTTCTTCCTTAAAGATGGCAGCAGGGACGCAGGTAAATATATTATGATGGTATATTAAGGTAGCTTTCGCGAAAGCGTAACTGAGAACAGCCTCTTCTTCAAAACATTTTTCTATAGATTGTAAAATTTCTACAGGATTTGCAGAGTGTTTAAAGTCTACAGATACAGTCTCTACGACTCCAGATGGCTCATAGATATAAAAAGAAAGTCCATCCTGATGAATCAGAACGGACAGTTTCTTTATGGAGTCGCTAGGACTAGTTATCGTCTTTGAGTGCATACTGTCTAGGCCAGTTACCACTAGTTGTGATCTCATCAAGACTACCTACAAAAATAGTAGGACCGTCGATTGCCTCTACACTTTTTACTTCTAGTTCATCTTTAACGAGTCGCTCTGGTTGATCAAAGAGTATATCTTTTTTCATAGCTGTCGCTTTAAAAACAGGTACACGATTTTCTTTATCGATAACCACATCTGTTTTCAATTCTATGGCACCAGGCGCACCTTCTATGGTATTGTATTTTAATAATTGAGATACATCCACCTTACTGAAAAGAGAGTCCTTTACAGAAGTAAACCCTAAGGTGTCTGTAATTGTAATTTCTTTCTTGTAACCGTTAGGGTCATTTGCACTTAATCTAAATTTAAGATTACGTTCTTGATCTATAACGGTACTGTCTCGCTTCTGAGTCAGTGCAAATTGCGCTGTATCTATAAAACGAGCTAGCTTATTAATATCATCTGTATAAGTGCCAGTAATGTTTTTATGGGCATTTTGCGCCTCACGTATTAAGATAAGTTGAGAAACAACGTCTCTATACCTTTCTTCTTTTGCTGCTTCAAATTTTACCGGTTCCTCGATGGACTTGTATAATTTGTATCCAAAAAATCCACTTACACCTAACAGCACAACTATCATCAATGGATGAAGCTTTTTAGGGATTTTATTAATGAAAATGGCCAGAAGAACAAGAACTATCAGACCTAATACAACTGATATAATTAAATTGAACATATTTTAATGGTTTAATGCTTTTTTCAACGCAAACAAATCTACAATTTTTTTTCTCTCGTCCTAGCCTGAGATATAAAATTTGACTTAAGTTTATACTCAGTTTTCCACAATTGTCAATGACTCCAAAAGAATTTTACAAAGTCTTATTACTTGATTTTCCGTTTAAGCCTACAAATGAACAAGATAGAGCCTTAGAATCACTTGCTGATTTTATTATAGATAAAAATAAGGATCGTTTATTTATGTTAAGAGGTTATGCAGGAACAGGAAAAACCACACTTACTAGTACCATAGTTAAGAGCATATGGAAGCTAAAAATGAAGTGTGTACTGCTTGCGCCTACAGGTAGAGCTGCAAAAGTGATCAGTAACTACTCAAATAAACAGGCTGCAACCATCCATCGAGAAATTTACTATCCAAAAGGTCAAGGAAGCGGTGGAGTTCAATTTACTCTTAAACAAAATAAGCACCGCAATGCGCTATTTGTAGTTGATGAAGCGTCTATGATACCAGATGTAGCGGCAGAAAATAAAATGTTCGGTGGTAATGGTTCTCTCCTTGATGACCTTATAGAATACGTTTACAGTGGATTCAATTGTAAGTTGATGATAATAGGAGATACAGCTCAATTACCACCAGTGAAGCTCGATGTTTCACCAGCCTTAGATAGTCAGCTCATTGAGCAAAGGTATCTTAAGGAAGTTACAGAGATCGAACTAGATGAAGTAAAACGACAAAGTGAGAACTCTGGGATTTTATTAAACGCCACAGGAATACGTAATCATATTTTGCATGAAGAATTTGATTTTAAATTTAATGTAGAACAATTTACTGACATCAATAGATTGATCGACGGTTATGAGATCATGGACACAATTAACAGCGCCTATGATTTTCATGGACATGAAGAAACGGCTATTATCGTGCGTTCTAATAAAAGAGCCAATTTATACAACCAGCAAATACGATCTCGCATTCTATTTAATGAAAATGAATTATCACCAGGAGATTATTTAATGGTAGTAAAAAATAATTACCACTGGTTGAAACCTTCTAGTGATGCAGGATTTATTGCAAACGGTGATATTATTGAAGTTTTGGAGATTTTTGCTTTTAAAAATATTTATGGTTTTCATTTTGCCGAGGTAAAAGTACGTATGGTAGATTACCCTAATATGAAGGAGTTTGAAACTGTTTTATTAATGGATACACTTACTTCAGAATCTCCATCGCTTACTTATGATGAGAGCAACAAACTCTATCAAGAAGTACGTATGGATTATTTAAAATTACCTAAGTATAAACAGTATAAAGAAATTAAAGAAAATCCGTTTTTTAACGCATTACAGGTTAAATTCTCCTATGCTATTACCTGTCATAAATCACAAGGTGGACAGTGGGAAAATGTAATAATAGAACAACCTTACCTGCCAGAAGGACCAGATAAAGGCTATTTACGATGGTTATATACCGCCGTAACTCGTGCCAAAACAAA
>NZ_MAAX01000205.1 GCF_002162835.1 Nonlabens dokdonensis | reverse complement strand
TAATGATTATTGGTTCAAAGCGACCTTAATGGATGGAACTGAGTTTTCTTCTCATTTTTCACTGAAAAGATAATATGATATTGCCTATTTTTACGATAGAGCAATGAGGTATTATATTTTTTTCTTCTTTTTAATATGTTCCGCTTTCGCGAAAGCGCAACTTGAATCATCCTTTTGGTATTTTGGTATCAACGCTGGTATAGATTTTAGTTCTGGTACCGCAGTTGCAATAGATAATGGGCAATTAGTTACTGGTGAAGGTTGCGCAACCATATCTGATGAGTTAGGCAATTTATTATTTTATACAGATGGATCATTAGTTTATGATGCAAATCATATGATCATGCCTAACGGAAGTGGGCTAAAAGGAAATTCTTCTAGTACAAGTAGCGCAATAATAGTGCCTCTACCAGGCAGTGCAGAAATCTTTTACGTATTTACGGTAGATACCGATGATCTAGTTTATCGAGATACGGAAGGCTTACATTATTCCATCGTAGACATGACACTCAATGGTGGAACTGGAGACGTAGATCCATCTAATAAAAATATGAATCTTTTACCCATAACATCAGAAAAGCTTACAGCAATTTCTAATGCTTCGGGAGATGGGTTTTGGATAATTTCACAGTTTGAAGGTCAATTTTTCTCTTATGAACTTACAGCAAACGGTCTCAACACAACGCCTGTAATATCAAATGTTGCTCCTTTTATTGAGTTAGTCACCACTCCTATTACTAATGTAGATGTCGCAGCAATGAGAGGTTATATAAAAGTAAATGCTCGCGGCAATAAGTTAGTTGCTGCTCATTTTTCTAATAATAACACGGCAGAGTTTGCTGGTATAACTGATATTTTAACGGCTCGTAGTCTTGCATATGCAAATGGCGGTGAATTATACTTATATGATTTTGATAATAGCACTGGAATCATTTCAAATCCGCAACCATTGTTAACTAGACAAAATGGTGGTTCCATATATGGAGTAGAATTTTCAGGAAATGGTCAGTATCTCTATGCTGAAGTTGATTATATGAACCCTTCTACGACTCAAGTTTTTGAGTTAATAAGAGGTGAAATTGTTCAATATGATTTAACCGCGGCTAATATTGCTAACAGTGCTACAATAGTTCATCAAGATAACATTACACCATTTAGAGGTGCTTTGCAACTAGGGTTAGATAATAGAATATACCATTCCAGATTTCAACAAGGTGAACTGAGCGTTATTAATAATCCAGACGCTGCTGGCGTTGCTGCAAATTATACTTTTAATTCTTTTCCACTTACTCAAAATGCCACGGCGTGGTTTGGACTTCCCATATTTGTACAATCCTTTCTCTTAAATGGAGAAATTATTGCCTCTGATCATTGTTTTGGAAAGTCACAAAGTTTCAATATTAGTACAGCTGCTAGTATAGTTTCTATTGATTGGGATTTTGGAGATCCCAGCTCTGGCGCAAGTAATTTTTCTACTGCATTGCAACCTACACATACATTTTCTGCTCCTGGTATTTATACTATTACCGCAACAGTAGAAACATTAAATCAAATCTTTACCGCAACTACTACAGTTACAGTTTATGAAACGGTAGAAACAAACGCAATTCCAGAAAAGTTGGAAGAGTGTGAAGAAGGTTTTGATCAATCTGTTTTTGACCTTACTATAATCGAAGACTCAATTTCAAATAATAACAATCAAATGGTATCTTATTATGAATCTGAAGAAGATGCAATTTTAGAAACCAACAGAATCATTAATCCATCCCATTATTTAAACTTAGAAAGGTGTCAAACGATCTATTTAAGGGTGTCTAATGATAACTGTTTTGAAATATCTTCATTTGACATTTGTATAAAAAATTGCCCTATCGAGGTATTTAACGTTTTAACGCCTGACGGTGATGGATTAAATGACACGTTTATCGTTTCTGGACTTTATAACATATATGATAAACATAAAATGCATATATTTAGCAGGTACGGACAAAAAGTATGGGAAGGAAATAACGAGACAGGATCTTGGGATGGAACTTCAAATACAGGATTGTTGAGTACTGGAGCTAGGTTACCTACGGGAATTTACTTTTATATAATTGAATTAAATGAACCAGACACCGAGCCAGTGGCTGGATATGTATATTTACAATAAGTTAAAACACAATCAACAAAACATGAAAAAACTATTACTCTTAACAACATTGATTTTAAGTTTTCAAGTATACGCACAAGAAGAATCGTCTTGGTGGGTTTTTGGAGATGGAGCTGCCGTGGAATTTACTCCCAATCCACAAAATAGGTCCTCTGAACCTTTTGTAGCAAATTCAGGTTTAGATACAGATGAAGGAGTAGGTGCAATATCTGATGAACAAGGTAACTTATTATTCTTTACTGATGGTAGTACCGTATGGAACCGTAACGGTAATATTATGCCTAATGGTACTGGGCTATTTGGTAATTTCTCTTCAACTCAATCTGCGATTGTAGTCAAAGCTCCTGAAACACCTAATGTATATTTTATTTTTACGGTAGGTGATTTCAGTACAGGTCTGGCCTACTCTAGAATTGAAATGAACCTTAATGGAGGACTAGGTGATGTAGTTTCTGGAATTAAAAATGTTATTTTAATTGATAGCTCTGCAGAGAAAGTTGCTGCCACGATAAAAACCAATTCAACTAATGCCTATGTAATGACTTTTGCAGAGAGTAATGCAACAGCAGCAAGTCCAGGTAGCGGTGATTTTAATGCATTATTTGCTTGGGAGGTAAGAGGTATTCCTGGTGCAGGTATTTCTTTTGTATTCCCTAATCCAGTTCCTCAATCATCAAATTCTAATCTAGGATGGTTCCCAGTGACAAATGGTGCATCTGGAAGTGATAATGGTATGTTACGTATTTCACCAGATGGTACTAAAGTAGCTATTGCAAACCACAATTTCGGATCTGCGGCTCCTGGAAATGGTTGTTACCTGTATGAATTTAATCCAGCTAATGGGCAGTTCGGTGGTACTGGTTTACAGCTAGACACAGGAACTGTTTACGGTGTAGAATTTTCTGCTTCTTCACAATACTTGTATCACGATATTAGTACCGCTTACAGTGGACCTGCACGTAAAGATCTAGTTCAATATGATTTGTGTGATGAAGCAAACATTTTATCTTCTAAGAATGTTTTTTCTACAGTAATGAACGAGTCTAGAGGAACTCTTCAAATAGGTCGTGATGGAAACATTTACGTTGCACGATTTGATCAACCATGGTTGGGTCGTATAGAAAACTCTGAAACTCCGACACCTACTTACAACGCTACAGCAGTAGATATTTCGCCTGGTTTAGGAAAGCAAGGTTTACCAGTATTTGTTCAATCTAATTTTCAAAGTTTCTTTACAGTTAGTGATCAATGTCAAGGTGATGCTACTGATTTCCAGTTAGCTTGTCTACCTCAAGTATCTTCTTCAATGTGGGATTTTGGTGATGGTAATACGCTTTCAGTAACTGGTCCTGGCGTTGTTCAAAACACCTACGCCGCAGCAGGAACTTACACCGTTTCTGTAACTGTTACAAATGTTTCTGGAGATGTAAGAGATTTTACACAAGACATTACCATTTATGAAAATGGAATTGTAGATCCTATCGACACTACCCTACTTGATTATTGTGATGATGATAACTCAGGCTCAGAAATTGTAGATTTAACACAATTCACTGCTGATGTTTTAGGAACTCAAGATGCTGCGACCTTTGATATTTCTTACCACCCAACAATGGTAGATGCAGAAATGGACACCAACCGATTACCAGATAATTATGATGTAGCAGTAGGAACAGTTCAAATATGGGTAAGAATTTCAAATAATACTTCTCCTATTAATGATGGCTGTAGTGCAGTATCCTCTTTTGATTTAACTGTAAGTACCACTCCTTCTGTTTCTAATATTCCTGATTTTGAACTATGTGATGATGCAAGTGAAGATGGTGTTGAAGATTTTGATCTAGGTGGATATTTACCTGTGATTGAAAACGCGGCAGGAAATCCTACAGATGTAGCTTACACAATTTATACTTCCCAAAATGATGCAGATACGGGAATGAACCCTATCGATTTAACGGTTCCATATACGAGTACTTCTGCAAATGATGTAGTTTACATAAGATTACAAAACACTAATGATGCAGACTGCTATGGTACTGGAACTCTTAACTTAACTGTTTTTGCGAGACCTGCAATTACTGCCCCTGCAGATATAGAAGTCTGTGATGACGCACCACTAGATGGTAGTGGAGATTTTGATCTCGATGGTTTAATAACTACAGTAAATCCTACGGGAATGAATACCGTGACTTTCCATAATTCATTGAACGATGCAGATTCTGGTGTCGGTGCGCTTCCTTCTCCATATTCTGTAGCAGGAACTGAAGAGATTTTTGTGAGATCTGAAACACCTGCTGGATGTTATAACACCACGAGTTTCATGATTACTGTTCTCGCTGCTCCTTCTATAGGAAACGCTCCAGACTTGACAAATATTTGTGATGACAGCGTGAATCTAGATCAAAACTTATTTGACCTATCAGTTCAAGACACGATTATACTTAATGGTAACAATCCTGCTGACTTCACAGTTACTTATTACACAACTGATACAGATGCTCAAGCAGGAATTAATCAAATACCTGTAAGCTACATAGTACCATTTCAAGCTGGTGTTACTAGCGACTTATTATTTGCTAGACTTGAAGACAACACAACAGGTTGTTTTAACACTTCACAGTTCACTATCCTATTTGAAAGATGTGAAATAGTTATTCCAGAAGGATTCAGTCCTAATAACGATGGGATTAACGATACCTTCTCAATTCCTGGCCTGGCTGAACAATATGATAATTTTAATTTGAAGATTTTTAATAGAAATGGCTCAGTTGTTTATGAAACTTCAGCTGCTAACTATCAAGAATTTGCAGGTGTTCCTAATACCGGATTAAATGCCGGCGATGGATTGTTACCTACTGGTGTGTATTTCTATGTGATTCAATATAATGATGCAGATATTGAAGATACTGCAAGTTGGGTTTACATCAATTACTAAGATAATTCCTCAACCATTTAAAGTCCTAATACTATAAAGTATTGGGACTTTTTTTTGTGGATAATTTCGCTTTCGCGAAAGCGGAAAATAAATCTTATATTTACTATAACGTTTGATTTTTTTCATATATTTACTATGCGTGCATAACAATAATTTGTATATTGCACTATAATTTAAACAATGAGAGATAAAACAATTGATTACATTTTGAGGGCCACCTGGATGTCAGTTTCTAAAATGTATAATGAACAAGCCTCAGTAAAAGGTAGCACGATGTCTACAGGGTTTGCTCTTATAAGTATAGATCCAGAAACAGGAACACCTAGTACTGCACTTGGTCCTAAAATGGGTATGGAAGCTACTTCACTTTCTCGTACCTTAAAAATGATGGAAAATAAAGGTCTTATTGAACGTAGAAAAAATCCAGAAGATGGTAGAAGTGTTCTTATTCATTTAACTGATTTTGGTTTAGAAATGAGGGATTTTTCAAAATCAGTTGTTAAAACCTTTGATCAAGTTGTAAAAAGTGAAATTGAACCAGAAAAAATTGAAACATTTCTGGAAGTAGCATATAAAATTAATGAGATCGTCAACTCAAAGAAAATTTTTAAAAAACAAAGTCTATTAGCTCAAAAATAATATGGGAAAACGTAGAATTAAACATGTAACCGTAATAGGTTCCGGAATTATGGGAAGCGGTATCGCTTGCCATTTTGCAAACATAGGTTGTGAAGTACTCCTATTAGACATAGTTCCTAGAGAGCTTACTGATAAGGAAAAGGCAAAAGGCCTTTCTCTAGAAGACAAAGTAGTGCGCAATCGTATGGTTAACGATAACCTAGCAGCAGCTATTAAAAGTAAACCTGCACCACTTTACGATAAATCTTTTGCAAACCGAATTTCTACCGGGAATTTAGAAGATGATTTATCCAAAATCAAAAATACCGACTGGATTATTGAGGTTGTAGTTGAAAGACTAGATATTAAAAAATCAGTTTTTGAACAAATTGAAAAGCACCGCAAGCCAGGTACGTTAATCACCTCAAATACTTCTGGTATTCCTATCTCTTTCATGAATGAAGGACGTAGTGAAGATTTCCAGAAGCACTTTGCAGTAACTCACTTTTTCAATCCGCCGAGATACTTGAAATTATTTGAAGTGGTACCAGGACCTAACTGTGATCCTGCAGTTACTGACTTTTTGATGGAATATGGTGAGAAGTATTTGGGTAAGACCTCTGTACTAGCAAAAGATACTCCTGCTTTTATAGGTAACCGCATAGGTATATTCTCGATTCAGAGTTTATTCCACACGGTTAAAGAAATGGGACTTACCGTTTCTGAAGTAGATAAACTTACTGGTCCAGTTATAGGACGTGCTAAGTCTGCTACTTTTAGAACTGTAGATGTAGTAGGGTTAGATACTTTAGTACACGTTGCAAATGGTGTGTATGAAAACTGTCCAGAAGACGAGCATAAAGACACCTTTAAATTACCAGACTTCATCAATACCATGATGGAAAATAAATGGTTAGGTTCTAAAACTGGTCAAGGTTTTTATAAAAAGAACGTCACTAAAGAAGGTAAAAAAGAGATTCTAGCATTAGATCTAGACTCTATGGAGTATGTAAAACAGCCTCGAGCTAAGTTTGCTACTCTAGAATTAACTAAGTCAATAGATAACGTTGCAGATCGTTTTCCTGTATTAATCAAAGGAAAAGATAAAGCTGGTGATTTCTATAGAAAATCGTTTGCTTCACTATTTGCTTACGTACAGCATAGAATTCCAGAAATAAGCGATGAATTATATCGTATAGACGATGCGATGAGTGCAGGTTTCGGTTGGGAACACGGACCATATCAAGTTTGGGACGCTGTAGGCGTTGCAAAAGGTGTGGAATTAATGGAAGCTATTGGTAAAAAACCAGCTGCTTGGGTAACAGAAATGCTAGATAAAGGATTTGAGTCTTTCTATACCGTAAAAGATGGATCAACCTACTACTACTCTATCCCAGATAAAGATTATGTAAAGAAACCAGGTCAGGATGGATTTATCATTCTAGACAACTTACGTGCTAACGCTCCTGTATTTAAAAATTCTGGTGTTACAGTTCACGATATAGGCGATGGCATCTTAAATGTAGAATTCACTTCTAAAATGAATTCTATAGGTGGCGACGTGCTAGCTGGTATGAATAAAGCTATCGATATTGCCGAAGATCGTTTTGATGGTCTTGTTGTAGCAAACAACGGTGCAAACTTCTCTGTAGGAGCAAACATCGGTATGATTTTCATGATGGCTGTAGAGCAGGAATATGATGAGCTTAACATGGCTATCAAACAATTCCAAAACACCGTTATGAGATTGCGTTACAGCAGCATCCCTACAATTGTAGCGCCACATCAGATGGCGTTAGGTGGTGGTTGTGAAATGACCATGCACTCTGACATTGCTGTTGCTAGTGCAGAGACTTACATCGGTCTAGTAGAATTTGGTGTAGGTGTTATCCCTGGTGGTGGTGGATCAAAAGAGATGGCTCTTAGAGCAAGTGATACTTTTGAAAAGAACGATGTAGAATTGAATAGACTTCAAGAATACTTCTTGACTGTAGGTATGGCCAAAGTGGCTACTTCAGCTTATGAAGCCTTTGACTTAGGAATATTGAGAAAAGGTGTTGATCAAGTTGTCGTAAATGATAATAGACGTATCGCTTTCGCGAAAGCGCAGGCAAGACTGTTAGCTGACAAAGGTTACACGCAACCTGCCATGCGTAAAGATATTAAAGTATTAGGTAAGCAAGCATTAGGTATGTTCTTAGTAGGAACTGATCAAATGGAAGCTGGAAAATACATCTCAGAACACGATAAGAAAATTGCTAATAAACTTGCTTATGTAATGGCTGGTGGTGATTTAAGTGCGCCAACATTAGTATCTGAGCAATACTTGTTAGATCTAGAACGTGAAGCATTCTTAAGCTTAACTGGAGAAAGAAAAACATTAGAACGCCTACAGCACATGTTGCAAAAAGGTAAACCACTTAGAAATTAGAAGATGATGAAAACCGCATATATAGTAGCTGCAAAACGTACTGCAGTGGGGAAAGCACCTAAGGGAGTTTTCCGTTTTAAAAGACCTGATGAGCTTGCTGCAGAAACAATTGAAGCGATGCTTAAAGATGTCCCTAGTTTGGACAAAACAAGAATAGATGATGTTATTATAGGTAATGCGATGCCTGAAGCAGAGCAAGGACTTAACATGGCACGTCTGATTTCCTTAATGGGATTAAAAATAGACGATGTTCCTGGAGTAACGGTTAACAGGTATTGCGCAAGCGGTGTTGAAACCATAGCAATGGCTACCGCAAAAATTCAGTCCGGTATGGCAGATTGTATTATCGCTGGTGGTGCAGAGTCCATGAGTTATATTCCTATGGGTGGTTATAAACCAACACCAGATTATCGAGTTGCCAAGGCTGGTAATGAAGATTACTACTGGGGAATGGGATTAACTGCAGAAGCTGTTGCAAATGAATTTAACGTATCACGTGAAGATCAAGATCAATTTGCATACAACTCTCACCAGAAATCTTTAAAAGCACAGGCTGAAGATCGCTTTCAAGATCAAATTGTTCCTATCAACGTTGAAGAAACTTTTTTAAATGCCGATGGTAAAAAGGAAACAAGAACTTATACAGTAAATAAGGATGAAGGTCCACGAGCAGACACTAAATTAGAAATACTTGCAAAACTGCGACCAGTATTTGCGGCTGGTGGCTCTGTAACGGCTGGTAATTCATCTCAAATGAGTGATGGTGCTGCTAT
>NZ_MAAX01000152.1:8900-8991 GCF_002162835.1 Nonlabens dokdonensis | reverse complement strand
AAATTGCTCATCCCTACAGTATTCTATTTTATTTTGTACCTTTGCGCGCTTGAAACCTCACCCTATCTACTTTTATATAAGTATTTTAAGT
>NZ_MAAX01000152.1:1172-8868 GCF_002162835.1 Nonlabens dokdonensis | reverse complement strand
TTATGAAAGTGAAAACAATTTTAGTTTCCCAACCTGAACCTAAAATGGAAAATTCACCATATCAGAATTTGGTGGATCGAACTAAGGTGAAAATAGACTTTCGCTCCTTCATACATGTGGAAGGAGCACCTGCTAAAGAGGTAAGGGAGCAAAAAATAGATTTATCTAAGTTCACAGCTATTATTTTAACGAGTCGTAACGCTGTAGATCATTTCTTTAGAGTAGCTGAAGAGATGCGTTATAAAATTCCTGATTCCTTGAAATATTTTTGTCAAAGTGAAGCAGTTGCTTACTACTTACAAAAATATGTAGTGTATCGTAAACGTAAAATTTATGTAGGTAAAAGGACCTTTTCTGAATTAAGTCCTTTAATAAAAAAACATAAAAATGAAACTTTCTTAGTTCCTAGTTCTGATAAGGTAGGAGGAACCATGAATGAAGAACTAGACAAATTAGGTATTAAATGGACCAGCGGTACTTTTTTCCGTACCGTTATAAGTGATCTCTCTGATCTAGCAGATGTGAAATATGATGTTTTAGTATTCTTCAGCCCTAGTGGAATTGAATCTTTATTTAAAAACTTTCCAGAATTCACACAAGAACAAACTCGCATTGCTGTTTTCGGTAATACAACTATGAAAGCTGCAAAAGATAAAGGATTAAGAATTGATATTCAAGCTCCTACTCCAGAGTCTCCTTCTATGACTATGGCTATAGAAAATTATATTAAGGAAAAGTCATAAGTAGATCGTTATCGCTTTCGCGAAAGCGGAAACATAACACATTCACATACGAACATTAAATAAAAAAAACGTCCTGAAATAATCAGGACGTTTTTATTTACATCTATCCTTTAAATCAACAATTTGATTTAAAGTTTTCTAGGTGGTCCACCTGCCAGTATTTCTTCAGAAGCCTGAGACTCAAATTTCTTAAAATTGTTTATGAAAAATTCTCTAAGCTTTTCGGCAGTTTCATAATAACCTTTATCATTATTCCATGACTTACGTGGGCTCAACACCTCTGTAGGCACATTAGGACAAGTTCTAGGTTGCGCTACACCAAACATAGAGTGTACATGATAATTACCTTTGTTTGCCGCCTCAAGAGAGCCATCTAAGGCTGCTGTTATCATTGCTCTAGTATATTTTAACTTCATACGACTACCTACACCGTAAGGTCCACCAGTCCAGCCAGTATTTACTAACCATACTGTAACGCCTGCTTCTTTCATCTTTTTACTCAGCATTTCGGCATACGCAGTAGGATGCAAAGGCATGAATGGAGCACCAAAACATGCTGAAAAACTAGGTACAGGCTCTGTAACTCCAGCTTCTGTTCCTGCTACCTTAGCTGTATAACCACTTATAAAGTGATAAGCTGCCTGGCCAGGAGTCAATTTAGAAATAGGAGGCAATACTCCAAAGGCATCTGCAGTCAAGAAGAAAATATTCTTAGGATTTTTACCCTTAGAAGGTTTTTTAATATTCTCGATATGATAAATAGGGTAACTCACTCTTGTATTTTGAGTTATCGTAGTATCTGTAAAGTCTACACTTTTATCTTCTTTAAAAACAACATTTTCAAGAATCGCACCTGGTTTGATTGCGTTGAAAATCTCAGGTTCTCCCACTGGATCAAGATTAATCACTTTTGCATAACAACCACCTTCAAAATTAAACACTTCATTGTTTTCTGTCCAGCCGTGCTCATCATCTCCTATCAGCGCTCTTTCAGGATCTGTAGAAAGCGTTGTTTTACCAGTACCACTAAGTCCGAAGAAGATTGCTGTGCTCCCATCTTTACCTTCATTTGCACTACAGTGCATAGGTAAGGTGTTTTTATAAACTGGTAGAATAAAGTTTAATGCACTGAAGATACCTTTCTTAATTTCTCCTGTGTAACCAGTACCTCCTATAAGAGCTATCTTTCTAGAGAAGTTAAGAATAGCAAAATTGTGTTGTCTAGTACCATCTTCATCAGGTACAGCCATAAATCCAGGAGCATTTATTACAGTCCATTCTGCTTCAAAGCTATTCAACTCTTCTTCAGTAGGTCGTATAAACATGTTATAGGCAAACATATTAGACCATGGATATTCATTTATTACTCGCAATTTGAGTCGGTAATCTTCATGTGCGCAAGCAAAAGCGTCTCGCACAAAAAGCTCTTTACCATCGAGATAGCTGGTCACCTTATCTAGCAAGGCATCAAATTTATCTGACTCAAAAGGAATATTAATGTCACCCCACCAGACTTTTTCTTCTGTTACTGAATCTTTTACAATAAATCGATCCATAGGAGATCTACCTGTAAATTCACCAGTGTTTACTGCAAGTGTGCCGTTATCAGTTTCTTTACCACCATAATCTTCTACAGCTCTTTTTTGTAGAGTTTCTGGTGCGAGTTGGTAATTGATTTTGGAATTTTTGATTCCCCATTCGGTTAACGCAATCGTTTGCGTAGCAGAGGTGTTTGAACCCATAATAATCTGTTTAATTAGATTTTGAGCAAAAATATAACACTTAAATGGGTCTCACTAATTATTCACAGAATTATGTGCAATGATTTTCCAAAGTGCAAATAACCACCCACATATAAGACTTAAACCTCCTAATGGTGTTACCGGCCCTAAAAACTTAAGATTGATATTGAGCCATTTAGATACTGACAATCCATAAATACTGAAAGAGAATAATATCACCCCAATAACAAATAAATAAAATATCACGCTTTTAGTCGAGTCACTCAAAATGCTCACTTGAGAAAATATAAGTAAAGCAATGGCGTGAAATAATTGGTACCTCACCCCAGTTTCAAAACTTTTAAGTTGTTGAGGCTCTAACACCTTCTCCAGTGCGTGTGCGCCTAAAGCTCCTAAAACGACAGCAATAACAGCAAAACTACATCCGGCAATTAATAACTTTTTTTCCATTGTATTCAAATATTAGATGAAGTCTATTAAATTGCTGCAAAATTACAACAGCCATGCGTCACATCTTAATAATAGGTGCAGGAAAATCTACAGGAGTTTTAGTGGATTACCTTTTAAAAAAATCTATTGAACACCAGTTACATTTAACCATTGCAGATAAACAACTTGAGAGTGCTCAAACTTTGAGTCAGAACCACTCAAATGCTGTCGCAATTGAACTAGATGTATTTGAACCAGAACAACGTAAACAACAAATTAAGAAGGCTGACATTGTAATTTCTATGTTACCAGCTCGATTTCATATTGAGGTAGCAAAAGACTGTGTTGCTTATAATAAAAATATGGTAACCGCTAGTTACGTAAGCCCAGAAATGGAAGCTCTTAATACAGAGGTAAAGGAAAAAGGCCTGATTTTTATGAATGAAATAGGTGTTGATCCTGGTGTTGATCATATGAGCGCAATGCAGGTGATCGATCGTATTAGGAATCAAGGCGGTAAAATGATATTGTTTGAGTCATTTACAGGTGGACTAGTTGCTCCAGAAGACGATAATAATTTATGGAATTATAAATTTACTTGGAATCCTCGTAATGTAGTTACTGCAGGACAAGGTGGCGCGGCAAAATTCATTCAAGAAGGAAAATATAAGTATATTCCATACCATAGACTTTTTAGAAGGACCGAGTTTCTTGAAGTAGAAGGCTACGGTCGTTTTGAAGCTCTTGCAAATAGAAACAGTCTTAAGTATAGAGAAGCGTACGGTTTAAAAGATATTCTTACCTTATATCGAGGCACCATGCGTCGAGTAGGCTTTAGTAAAGCGTGGAACATGTTTGTTCAATTAGGCATGACAGACGACACTTATGTTCTAGAAGGATCAGAAAACATGACTTATCGCGATTTTGTAAACAGCTTTTTACCATACTCTCCTAAGGATAGCGTGGAGCTCAAAATGAGACACGAGCTTAAAATAGATCAAGACGACATTATGTGGCTTAAATTAGAAGAGCTAGATATATTTAATAAAGAGAAAAAAGTAGGATTAAAAAATGCTACTCCAGCACAAATGCTACAGGCTATTTTAGAAGACTCTTGGACCCTACAGTCTGGAGAGAAGGACATGATTGTTATGTACCATAAATTTGGTTATGAATTAAATGGACAGAAGAAACAAATTGATAGCACCATGGTCTGTCTAGGCGATGGTGAATTACAAACTGCTATGGCCAAAACCGTAGGACTACCTGTAGCCATAGCTGCTTTAAAAATTCTTGATGGAGAAATCAATAATCCAGGTGTACAGATTCCTATAAACCCTTCTGTATACAATCCTATTCTCAAAGAACTAGAAGTAAATGGTATCCGCTTTCGCGAAAGCGAGACTGAGTACCTAGGCTACAATAAATTAAACCTTTAAGATGGTACTAATACTTAAGTAAAATATAAAAACCTTTGAGAACACTCAAAGGCTTTTTAATACAAATATTATCTCTTCTAGCGTCTTCTCAAAAAGATAGAAATAAAATACAGAAGGGTTGCTAATGATCCAATAGCTGCTACTAGATAAGTTCTTGCAGCCCATTTTAAAGCATCTTCTGCTCCTGCATGTTCCTCTTGTGTGAGCATCCTTTCATTTTCTAACCATGCAAGTGCTCGATTACTAGCATCATACTCTACAGGTAATGTTATAAAAGAAAATAAAGTTCCCATTCCATACATGATGATCCCTGCTAGAAGTAACCAACTACCAAAGGCTGTACTCGCAGCTAGAGCTATACCTCCTATAATTACCCATTGAGAGTATTTAGATGCTATACTTACAACAGGCACTAGTGAAGAGCGCATTCCTAACCATGAATACGCTGTAGCGTGCTGTACTGCGTGACCTACTTCATGAGCAGCTACTGCTGCTGCTGCTGCATTACGCTGTGAATATACTGCTTCACTTAGATTAACAGTTTTATCTCTAGGATTATAATGATCTGTCAACTGACCAGCGACTGATATTACCTTAACATCAGTAATATTATTATCGGCAAGCATTTTTTGAGCAATCTCTGCACCACTCATTCCGTTTCTTAGGCTCAATTTAGAGTAATGCTTGAATTTAGATTTAAGCTTGTTACTCACATACATACTCACAAGCATAACTAGTCCACCTATCAAGTAATAGCCCATCATACCTCCGTTCATCATAATTTGAAATTTTATGTAATAAATTTAAACATTTTAGTGTTTAATTCTTCATTTTGAAGAATGCTAAAATTATGGAATTGATGTAATTCTCAAATTATCTGTCAAATGACCAATTCATAATATCTGTGCGCAGTCCCACATTTAACCAGGTAGTACTTTCTCCTTGAACCACTGAATTATTAAACTGTGGATTTTGGCTGCGATAAATAACCTGTCCAAAAACTTTTAATCTACTTGCAGGATTAATAATGTATCCAGCTTCTAAATGCCCATAAAAGAAATTTGAGGTGTTTCCTTGTGCTAACTCATTACCGTTGTCTGAAATACGACTGTCCTCTGACCTGTAAATATCTCCACCGTAAAAAGCATTATTCCCATTAGCTAGAACGTCATATCCTCTTTCTCCATATATTGCTTTTGCTATACCATACCATCTATCTTTTGTGTACCTTCCTATAAGAATGGCTTCATAAAAATTTGCTCCCCATGGATGTGCTAGTGCTTGATTACTATTACCGTAATTTAAGACCACCGTATTATGAGAGTACGTATAAGGTCTCACTCTATTATATTCTAATTGCATCATTAAATTAGGAACTTTGAAGGCGTTTTGCCATTTTACACCTAATTGATAAGCACTTTTATTTTGATAACTACCATCACCATTTACTACTGAAGCTCCAGAGAACTCATCAATGGTTAGTTGTCCGTATCCCGTAATTGCATCAGTAAATTTGTACTTTGCAGTAAAGCCTAGAAGAGCGTTTCCTCCACGAGAACCAGTTTGTAATTCTATGGACTGATAAAATATTACTGGATTGAGGTAATTGAAATCAAAACCTCTTTGATTATCATCCTGCCACAATACACTTTCAAAGAAACCTAGATTAAGTCTTCTACTTACATTATAACTTAAATAATGATGTGTCATGTATTTAGTACGAAATGAATCATCGGCCGTTACTTCTGGTCTTACATCTCTCAATGACGTATATAAAACCGTGTAATCTAGCTTCCAAAATTTTGCATTCAACTTGAAATAGGGAAATGGCTGTGAATTATCACTCAATACTAACGATCTATAACCATCTCCTATAAAATGCTGCCCGTGACCTAATTGTAAATCAAAATACTTACTGGGCTTGTAATTAACATAACCAGTCGCCACAGGATAATCAAAAATATTTTCACCACCATCCTCAGCAATTCCACGGCCAGGCACTATTCCTGGATTTCCACCATCCGGTGCTCTAGAACTCACCTCTCTAGCAAAATATCCTGAAAATCGTGCTTGAGATTCTTGAACACTAGCGCCGAAAGTGATTTGCGACCCTATCCCACCACTCACGTTTACTAATCGTGTATTGTTATAAGTGGTAATCTCTTCTCGTGAATCTCTACCTAGCTGTAAATCTACTCCAGGATCAACCACAAACCAGTAATTCTCTCCTGCTACTTCAAAAAAGTGCTCATTAGACCACTTGCGACCTAACCATGTTTCTCTATCTAAAAGCATAGCCTCACGCTCAGCTTCTAGATCAAAATATTGATCTACATAATTAAAAGAATAAGGTTTAACAGCGGTATGAGCATTGTTTCCTATTCTATTCATCGCTGCTTCGTAGCGGTGATATCTTTGGTATGATAATGGAATTATAGCGTCAGATTTCAGTTGGTTCCTATCATATTGATCACTTATAATAGAGCTGTATTCTAGATTCGCTTTCGCGAAAGCGATGCTATCCTTCTTTCTATTTTGAGCGTCCTGATTTTTTTGATCATCTACTTGAGAATTGCTGTAAATTTTAAAGGAGCCAGAATCCTTCATAGGCACAGGAATGTTGAGTATGAACTGCATATAAGTCGGACTTGCATTAAATGTAGGCGGTTCTATTTGAGAAAGTAGCCCAAATGACTTGAGCATCTCTTCTTTAACTTTGGCTTCAAAAGCATCTGCTCTTATAAGCACAAACTTTCCATCACGATCTACTTCAAACCTCAACGTGACGGATCGATCTGTAGATTCATCATTCTCTATTGGATGTTGATAATTTGCCTTTAACTTAGAATATAATTGCTCGTAAAAGCAATCTTCTAAAATGTCGGGCTTCACATCTTTACACTCATCAAATACAGGAAACTTTTCTATATCAGATTGGGCCATCAAACTCGTGGTAGAAAATATAAGAAAAAGTAATAAATGTAGAGATTTCATGATATTGAGAGTATAACGCAAATATACTTTTTTTAATAACTGCTTAAAAAGAGAAAAGCCATGAATACTCATGACTTTTACCTTCATTTATTGCATTTTAATCGTGTACTTGAAACCTTAAAGGCAATGAGTAGGTAACATTTACCGGCATATTATCTATCTTACCTGGAGTCATTTGAGGCAAGTTAGATATTACCTTTAAAGCTTCTTCCTCTAGATCTTTATTAGGTGCTTTTACTTGAATATCTCGAGGCAAACCATCTGTACCTATAGTAAATACTACCGCTATTTTTACTACATCTTTGCTATTCAATGATCGACCTAGGCTTGTATCAAATTTGCGCTGTAC
>NZ_MAAX01000152.1:0-1161 GCF_002162835.1 Nonlabens dokdonensis | reverse complement strand
TTTTCTCGTTTAAACATTTAACGCGCTGTTCTCTACTCATACTAACATCGCATCCAGGATACAAGGGCACTTCATGTACTGTGATTAATGGTTGACTTTTTATGGGCTTATCACCATTGCCATCTATAGACTTTGAAACCTCTGTCTCTGAAGATGCTAACGTAGTAGTAGTAGTAGTAGTAGTAGTAGTGGAAACAGGTTCCAACTTATTATCCGGGATATCTGGTGTGTCATTTTTTACTACTACAGGAGCTTTATTAGGATCTGTTTTTACCAGCTCAATTTTAGGAGTTGTTTTTTGTTTAACCACCGGTTTTATTTTTTCATTAGGTACAGGTGTAAATTCTCCAGTAAAGCCTTGGTCTTCTAATTTGGCGACAGTTACCATTTTAGTAGTCTCCTGTATAGGTTTTGCTGTTGACAATTCCATAATTAGAAAAGCTGCAACCAAAGCAGCTATTAGCCCGATTTGAAAATTAATTAATGGATTCACTCTAATGTTCACAGATTTCTTATCATCTATGCGAGTTAATTGCGGTGTTGCAGCACCACTTTTCTCTTTTAACTTGTTCATAATAAATGGTTTTATGTTATTTAAAAGAGAAATCAAGAATGATACCAAAAAAAAGTCCCAACTTAAAAAGTTGGGACTTTAATAATCATATGTTGTATAAATTAATCTTGCACTTGAAAGATAATAGGTAGTGCATAAATAACACCTACTGGTTTACCTCGCTGCATACCTGGAGTCATCGCAGGTAGTTTATTAATAACTCTAGCTGCTTCAGTTTGCAATCTAGGATGTTTAGCCTTTGATTTAATACCAACTACATTACCCTTAGAATCAATTTTAAATTGAACTGATATCTTTTGTTTACCGTCCAAACCTAATTCCTGAGCTAGTCCAGTGTTGAATTCTCTATTTACAAATTTTGTGATTTTTTCACTCATACATTTCTTTCGATCTGCATTGTTTTTCTTATCCTCACAACCTGGGTAAATAGGTACATTTTCAATAATTGCAAAAGGTACATCAGCAATTACTTCTTCTACTCCTACTTCTTCAGCAACTTCTTCAATCTCTACGATCTCTTCTTGCTCATCTGTTTCAGTATCTTCAATAATTACCTCTTCAATCTCAACATCATCTTCCACGATCTC
>NZ_MAAX01000034.1 GCF_002162835.1 Nonlabens dokdonensis | reverse complement strand
GCCATATTGAGCGCTTTTTTAGAAGCAGTATTTCCTGCCATAGGAACACATAAACGACCACCTACTAAAGTACCCAACATGGTAAAAAATCTTCTCGATGGGCTTATTATGGGGCTAAAATATTGTCCGTCTTCATCAATATCGCCAAATTTATTAAGCAAGTTCTCTTTAGGTATACGTACAGAATTGAAATGCAAGGTTCCATTATCTACACCATTTAATCCCATTTTATGACCATTATCACCTATGGTAATCCCTGGCATTGCATCACCTTGTTTATTTCTTATAGGGACAAGAAAAGCATGAATTCCATGCTCTTCTCCATCGACAATCAATTGTGCGAAAACGGTAGCCATTTGTGCATGCATCGCAGCATTACCTATGTACGTTTTTCTATCGTGTTGCGATGGTGTGTTGATAATAAAGCTATTACTTTCTGGCTGGTAAATGGCTGTAGTTTGTAGTGCTTTTACATTACTACCATGGTGCATTTCTGTCATGGCAAAGCAACCAGGTAAAGACATGGTACCTATGTCTTTTAAATATTTATCGTGATGATATTTAGTCCCAAGAGATTCCACACTACCACCGAACAGTCCAAAGTGAACTCCAAACTTTATGGTAAGACTCAAGTCGTATTTAGCTAGTTCTTCAAAAACAGCAGCGTATTGTACCATAGAATCAGATCCACCATAAGCGCTAGGGTAAGCTAGTTTTCCTAAACCAGCATCGGCAAGTTCTTTAGTCCATTTAAAAACTTTCTCTTTGCGAGTAATCAAGTCGTCATCATAACTTTCTATAGCTTCTTTATGTGGATCTAGAATATTTTGAACTCTAGCTTTTAAATCTGCATTATTATGTTGTAGTAAAGTTTTTAGAGGTAAAGAGTAATCGTTTGAAGGTTTATTTAGGTTAAACGATTCCTTGAGCGGTAAGGGATTAGTTTCATATACTGATCGTATTGCCTCATGACTTGCTACACCTAGATAATTTTCTATATGAGTAAGTGATTCTTTAGTTTGATCATTGATCCATTCTTCAGAATCTGGATTTTTTGCTAGTTTTTTACCTAATGTAAATAAATCCATTTTTGCAGCTGGATCTAGCAAATCTGCATGATCTTTGATGTAGCTTTTCCAGTAGGCTAGTTCTCTTGCAGATGGCGGTATATCTGGATTTAACCATTTGTAGATAGATTCTTTTACCTCAGGTTGTATCGTTTCATTTTTCTCAAATTGCTCTTTTATATATGAGATTTCATGTTCTTCCAGCACATCATCAGCCCATGCGATGTATAATAAGGGTAAAAATGGTAAAAGAGAATCTTGAATAGATATAGCTGTTTTCATAATGCTTGATTTGTGAATCGCAGGTTTAACTGGTAGTAAGATACCTTTCAATTCTAAATTATAAGCCTTATAAAATCTTAAAACTATTAGTAGAATTTAAATAGCACTGCATCGATCCTATCCGTCTTTGACTCTATCAAGTCAAATCCACCTTTCCTTTTCCAAGGAAAGGAGTTTTTAATAATGAGAATGTGAAAAACTCCTCGCCTGAGAACAGGCGAGGTGGGATTTCGCAGAAATCTCGGAGTGGTTGAAGGATGCTAGTTTTGAGAGAAATCTCTATTCTATTCCCAACATCTCATCCACTGTATTTGCGGTAACACTATGGTAATTGCCTCTTGCAGTTTTGTAAATTTCTTTGGCTTCTTCTATTCGTTCCGCTTTCGCGAAAGCGGAAAATAAAGTAGTTACATACCATCTTCTACCTACTGTATTTAGAAACTCAGCGATCTTGGTGTCGACATTGTTACCATGGTAGCCGTTCAAAATAGATTGCTCGTACCAAACCATAGTAATATAAGAGTTCGTAGAATCGGTCAAGTTGAAAGTGTCATCCAATTGCTGCATTTGGGCTACAGAAATATCGGTTGGGAAATTACGGACGAAGTGCACCCATTCTTGTGGTGTCCAATTTTCGGTTTTTGTAACTTCTATTTCATTAGTTTTTAAAAACTCTTGTAGCGTTTTCTCGACATTAGAAAAGGCGTCAGACTCTATGATAGCAGCATTTTCTGGTACACCTGGCTGGTAAATCCATTCTTCTGTATTGAAGGTGATGTTGTTTTTATCTAATAAATTCTCGTTGAGGTAAGTGATGAAATCCTCTGTGTTTGTAGTAGAAAAAGCATTCTTTTTAAAGTAGGATTTTAAGAATGCATCCATGTTGTCACGTCCTTCTTTTTCTTCTAGCGTGCGTAAAAACAGATAGCCTTTATCATAAGCAATACTGTTCATTCCATCATCTGGATTGCGACCTTTTAAATCTAACTTCAACTTAGTATCATTAGGCGATTCTTTTAATGCTTCTAGTTCATCTTCAAGATCTTGTCTACCTATTAAGGCGAGCATATTAGCACGATCTTTTCCGTACAATGCTTCCATGATTCTAATCTCAAAATAAACGGTAAAACCTTCATTAAGCCAGAAGTCGTTCCAAGTGGCGTTGGTTACTAAATTTCCTGACCAAGAATGCGCTAACTCATGCGCCACCAGCGATGTCAAACTTTTATCGCCTGCGATAACCGTAGGCGTCGCAAAAGTCAATCGCGGATTTTCCATACCGCCGAAAGGAAAACTAGGTGGCAATACAATCACATCAAATTGATCCCAATCGTAATCGCCGTATAGATTCTCTGCTGCCACGACCATTTTCTCCATATCTGAAAACTCTTCATGGACTTTATTAAGCATTGATTTCTCCGCATAAACACCAGTTCTCTCGCTTATCGCTTTATACTCGATATTACCTACAGCAAGTGCGATTAAATATGCCGGAATAGGTTGTTCCATTTTAAATTGATAAACACCATTTTCGTTCTTTTCCTTAGGATTCTCAGCACTCATCACCGCCATAAGTTCTTGAGGAACTTTTACAGTAGCGTCATAAGTAATACGTATTTGCGGACTGTCCTGAATAGGAATCCAAGTGCGCGTTAAAATCGCTTGGCCTTGCGTGAATAAAAATGGATGCGTTTTATCTGCCGTTTGTTGAGCAGTAAGCCATTGTAGGGCTTCTGTTTGTGCAGTGGTAGAGTAGGTGATGGCGATTTGCTTCGTGTCTTCTTGAATGGCAACAGTTAACGGTTGTCCTAAAGATTCATCAAAATCACCTAAATCAAATTCAGTTTGCTCACCATTTTGAGTAACGTTTTCAATCTCTAAATATTTACTGTCTAGAATGATTTGATTGCTATCACTGTTCTCAATATCATAAGTTGCTGTACCACTAATTACATGTGTTTCAAAATTTACATTAATGTCTAAATCTAGATGAGTAATTACCGCATTATTAGGTTGCGCATAGGAATGGGATTCTTCTAGGTAGGTATTTGAATTCTCCTCAAGTTGTTGTGATTGTTTGTTTTCATGGCAGCTTAGCGTTAGAATGCTAATTACTAATAGGATGAAGTACTTTTTCATTTAAAGTGTTTTATAAGTGTTTGGTTAAAGAAAGAGGAGTTGTGTAAATCAGAATTATTCCTAGATGAATTTTATCAAAAATTCGTGTTTTTTTTCCAATTCAGTTTGGTTAGTTTCCCAACTTCATCTCTTTTCAAAAATTCTGTGTCTTTATCATACATTTCTCTCCATTTTGAAAACAAATGACGTGATTTTAAATCTTTAGTAAAAATTGAATGTAAAATGTTCTGATCAATGTACCAGTAATTTTGCGCATTATTTATTCTTTGATTAATACAATCATGGATATTGCAAGCTTGACTTAGAAGATTTACTACCTTTTTCCAATCAATTTTATGCGAAACTCTAGTAGATAGTAAGTGTCCAACATACTCATTTCGTATGTTCAAAATTTTAAGCTCTTCAAATAATGCTTTTGCTGGTTTTAACGTTAGATTAAAATCTTTGAGAATCTGCTCGTTTTCCAATGGATAATATTTTAGAATTCTATTAATCTGATTGAAGGAGTAATCTTCCTTATGATGAAATAGTTGTGTTAAATTTATGATTGCGTTATTTTTTAGAACTTGGTATATAAACCATAAATCTTTTGGTTGTTTTTGATTTGTTTCTTCTAAATATTCCGGAAAACTAGTGAGGTATTCTACTATTATAATAGTGTTTATTATAATCTTTGTTTGTTGTTCTAAAACTATATTTAAATTGTTATCAGTCATTCAAATTGGTTAACTTTACTTAAATGTCCAATAAAAACTCCAACAATTCCTCAGCCGTATTAAAAGGACATTTCTTTTTATTTAACACTTCTTTTTCTAATACGGCTAGTTTTGCGATTACTTCTGACTTATTATAGAGGTTGTTTTAAAAACTACAACGTAAAATAACGCTTACTCACAACATTTCCTTCACGATCATAGAAAAGCCAAGTTCCAACTTTACGTTTTAAATGGACATAATTACCTGAAGCTTTTACACTTCCATCTTCATAGAAAAGTTTTGCAGGGCCTTCGGTTTTATTGTTGACATAAGTTCCCTGAGATTCTTTGCTGCCATCAGGATTGTAATTGATCCATATGCCATTTCCTATTCCGTTAACAAATTGCTGAGCACTTTCTAATTCTCCGTTATCATATCTTGCACACAACCATCCTGTGTAGGGTCTTTTACTTCCTTTTTTAAAATATTGCTGGCCGTATTCGCCGCCATAAGTCACAGTAGCATCGTTCATGGAAACCATTCCAGTTTCTGGTAGAGTAGTGGTAGCGTCATCCATGGAAACCATTTCTGATTCATTAGGTTCTTCTTCGCTATTTTTATTTTGCGCGCAGCCTAGCAGACTTACTAAAAAGATGAGTAAGAATAAGTTTTTCATAATTCTGTTTTTTAATAGTTCATCACAAACCCAACAATTCACCAGCCGCATCAAATGGACTTTTCTTTTTATTTAATACTTCTTGTTCTAGAACTGCCAGTTTTGCGATCATTTCTGGACGGTTGTAGAAGTTGGTTTTAATGGCGTCTTCTATGGTTTGATGGAACCAGTAGAGTTCTTGCGAATTGCGTTTTTTGGTAAAGCTTTGGTTATCGGTTGCGTGTTCTTTGTAACTGTCAATTTCTTCTATGACTTCTGTAATTCCTACGCCATTTAAACCGCTACAAGTCAATACTTGTGTAGGCCAGCCATGATCTTTTTGCGGCATGAGGTGAATCGCGTTTTTAAATTCCCGTCGGGCATGTTTTGCGGCGGTTTGGTTCTCGCCATCTGCTTTATTGATGATGATGGCGTCTGCCATTTCCATGATGCCTCGTTTGATACCTTGTAAATCATCGCCAGCGCCAGCGAGTTTAAGTAATAAAAAGAAATCTGTCATGGAGTGGACGGCAGTCTCGCTTTGTCCTACGCCTACGGTTTCTACGATGATAAAATCATATCCTGCAGCTTCACACAAGATGATCGCCTCGCGCGTTTTGCGTGCCACGCCGCCTAATGTTGTTCCTGCTGGACTAGGTCTTATAAAGGCTTGGTCGCTTTTGACTAGTTCTTCCATTCTGGTTTTGTCGCCCAGAATGCTGCCTCGTGAGATGTTGCTGGATGGATCTATGGCGAGTACAGCGACTTTTTTGCCGCGTTCTATGAGCTGTCTTCCCAGCGATTCTATAAAGGTAGATTTTCCCACGCCTGGCACACCGGTAATTCCTAATCTAAAGGATTTTCCAGACTCTGGTAAGGCTTGTTTTATGATCGCTTTCGCGAAAGCGGAATCACCACCAGCTGTACTTTCTACTAAAGTAATCGCACGACTCAACGCGCTAACTTGACCAGAATGCAGCTCGTTAAATAACTCATCTACGTCAAGCTTTTCCTTCTTGCGTCTAGCGTTAGGATTTATATGTGAGTTGGTAGCCAATTAAGCCGTCGGATTTTTTTTCATACCGATTCTACCACCTAACCAAGCCATAGGGATGTACGCAACCAAAATGTCTAGAGCGGTA
The DNA here is from genome assembly GCF_002162835.1 of Nonlabens dokdonensis. GTDB lineage: Bacteria > Bacteroidota > Bacteroidia > Flavobacteriales > Flavobacteriaceae > Nonlabens > Nonlabens dokdonensis_B. The sequence continues at coordinate 3,227 of NZ_MAAX01000034.1, read as the reverse complement.
AACCAAGTAGGACCTGGTAACATGTAGTTGACAGCAATGCCACCTAGCAAAAACAATCCACCTACGATCAACGCCATTTTCATATGATGTGATACAGCAACTTTTGCGGCGATCAATGCACCTACTAGTGTTCCCAAGGCATGGGCTAAAAACGGAAATAAAAAATACTTAGGTTCTAAATCTGGCATAACGCCAGCGTAGGCATCCATATCATTAATGTCGATTCCAGGAACAGGGAAAAAGCTATGACCAGCATTGATCAACAGCATGTTCACTACACTTCCTACAATCCAGCCTGCAACAACAGCGATAATGTTTCTAACAATAGGGTTCATATGGGTTGGGTTTAGGATTTAAAAATACTAATAATAGTTGTTACTACAGCCAAACCTCACAGGTTTCCAAAACCTGTGAGGTCGAATTTTAAATGAAAAAATTTCTATAATGCTTAACCCCAAAGATTTCAAAAAACTTTGGGGTTAGCTACATTATTTCTTGGTAAATCAGAGTTTATTTTAATTAACAGTCCATTTCTTTACATGGGTCGTGTCCCCAATTTTTTAAACTGTATCTCCAGTCACTTTCTTTGATATCGCTTTTAGGCTTTTGCGCGCTATGTCTATGCACATAACCTATAACTTCATTCATGTGATCGTAATTAGTATCAGTAAGCTCGTCTTTCTTTTTTCTTTTGATCTTGATGATTTTACGTCCAGATTTATGACCTATGGACTCGCCATCGCCGCTGTCTTTTCCCACGCTTTTTGATTTGTCGGTATCGAGCCAATCTTCTAACTCGCTAGGTGTCATGTTGACGACGTTATAAAATTCGTCGTAAGTTTCATCTTTGGTTCTATCGCTCATAATTTTTTCTTTTAAGATAGAATCTTTTTACAGCTCCAGCTGTTAAGGACTTTTGAAATGAGATAATTTTAACGCCTAGCTTCTTAGATTTCAAAAGCTTCTAGGTATGCGACTCTCAAAGGGAAATGGTATTACAGTAAATAAAGGTAGCTATAGCTATTGCTATCTAAATTCAAAAAAAGTTGCCATTGATTGTTATGATGTATCTCTATCATATCTTCACAAAAATTGGTACCAGCATCATCAGTCGAAGTGTTGTAAGTTTCACTATTATAGATCACCGCATTAATTAATATAATCTTTTCACCATAATTATTAATGTAAGGAATATATTGAAAAAAGTAGTTAGATTGAAAATTTGCGGTTTTAATCCCATCAAAAACTCCATTCTTTACAGCTGTATCATACAGAGTTCTCATTTGTTTCACTTGTTTTGTAGTAGGTTTCCAACGATTTTCAGTTACTTTTTGAGAATCAAGTTTAAGTACGGCATTTACTAGAAAACATTCGTTTGCATTTAGTTTTAATTCTTTAGATATTTTATTATTTGCTTTTGTGGTCTTGTTTTCTTGTCCTAACAAATTTTGATGGAGTAAAATAAAGACTATTATTAAATAAGGATAAAAAGACAAATGTTTCATAATCAAATATATGCAAAATGCCTCACTTTTCAGTAAGGCATTTTTGATGTTCTCGCTTTCGCCCTGAGCTACCTCAGGATAAACTTCCATTAAAAAAAATGGAAAGCGGAATAATTATAATTCTTAGAAATTAATTAAGCTTTCTTTTCTAAAACCCATTGTCCATTATTAATTAAAGGAAGTGCAGCTTTATACTTCACTTCTTTAGTCTCACCGTTCATGATGTTCTTGATAATAACTCGATCGTTACGACCTATTTTAGGCTGGTCGCGTACAATAGTTTCAGTCACCTGAGGTCTTTGTTGCTGGCGACTAGCACCTGCGCCCACAGCTCTTGCTTGTGCTGCTTGTTCATCACTATTTAGAACTTCTTCTTTTTGAGTACTGGTTTTTACTGCCTGACGTTGTCTCGCCTCACTTATTGCATCAGCATCTCTGGTAGGAAGATCTCCTTTAAACATGAAACCAATAACATCTTTGTTAACCTTGTCAATCATAGATTTGAACAACTCAAAAGCTTCAAATTTATAGATTAATAAAGGATCTTTTTGCTCGTGTACGGCAAGTTGAACACTTTGCTTTAATTCATCCATCTTGCGTAAGTGTGTTTTCCACGCATCGTCAATGATGGCTAAAGTGATGTTCTTTTCAAAATCTGTCACTAGAGAACGTCCTTCAGAATCGTAAGCTTCTTGTAAGTTAGTTGCAACGTTTAGAGTCTTGATACCATCAGTGAAAGGGACTGCGATGCGCTCAAAATTGCGCTCGTCGTTTTCCATTACATTTTTGATAACAGGAAATACCTCAGAAGCGGTGCGTTCCATCTTTTGTTTATAATGCTCATAAGCTGCTTTGTAAACAATATCAGTAACAGTTTTACTGTCTTTAGATTCAAATTCTTGCTCCGTAATAGGACTACTCATAGAGAAGAAACGAATCAATTCAAATTCAAAATTCTTATAATCTTGTGCTAGTTTATTACCTTCAGTAATGTTTTCTGAAATGTCATAAATCATGTTTGCGATATCCACAGCAAGACGATCACCGAATAATGCGTTGTGACGTCGCTTGTAAATTACTTCACGTTGCGCGTTCATAACGTCATCATACTCTAGTAATCTCTTACGAACACCGAATGCATTTTCTTCTACTTTAGTTTGTGCACGTTCAATAGACTTTGAAATCATAGAATGCTGAATCACTTCACCTTCTTTCATTCCTAGTCGGTCCATAGTTTTTGCCATACGCTCAGAACCGAAAAGTCTCATTAAGTTATCTTCTAGAGATACATAAAACTGAGAACTTCCAGGATCTCCTTGACGTCCGGCACGACCACGTAGTTGTCTATCTACACGTCGGGAATCATGACGCTCTGTACCGATAATGGCAAGTCCACCAGCGGCTTTTACTTCGTCAGATAATTTAATATCCGTACCACGACCAGCCATGTTTGTGGCAATCGTAATTTGTCCTGGATTTCCAGCTTCTGCAACGATATCTGCCTCACGCTTGTGTTGTTTTGCATTTAGTACGTTGTGTTCTATTCCTGCTCTTTGTAGCGTTCTACTTAATAATTCAGAAATATCAACTGAAGTCGTACCTATTAATACTGGACGACCAGCTTCTTTTAATTTTGTTACTTCTTGAATTACTGCGTTGTACTTCTCGCGTTTTGTTTTATAAACTAAATCTTGTCTATCATCTCGCGCGATAGGTCTATTA
>NZ_MAAX01000049.1:8853-9677 GCF_002162835.1 Nonlabens dokdonensis | reverse complement strand
AGTATGAATCGAATTATCTTTTTCATGTGTTATTTTATTTTTAATTCGCAATAGTAAGGTATCCAATTGGCCATTACTCAAAGTAACAAGTTAAAGAGATTTATATTTCATAAAGCGCTTATTTTTACATCTGATTTATCGAATATGACTCCCTGCATTAATATCGATGGTACTTCCTGTGGCATGATCCATAAGACCACTACTTAACATGGCTACTAAAGGAGCAATATCTTCAGGTTTCGTTAATGAATTCAAAGCAATTTCATTTAGAACTCTGGCTTCACCATATTTTTCAATAAAGGCTTCTGCCATTTGGGTTCTTGTGAATCCTGGGGCAACAATAAATGATTTAATATTTTCTTTTCCGAAGGAACGCGCCACACTTCTGGCTAATGATGTAAGACCACCTTTGGATGCAGCATAGGCCAAGTATTCTTCCGTTTCACCTCTAAAGACTGCGCGACTACCAATATATATAAATCGGCCACCATCATTCTTTCTAAAATGATCTACACCCAATTTTGTAAGTATTCCAACAGCATTCAAATTAATTTGAATTGTTTTTTTCCAAATCGAATACCAATCTTCTACCTTTTGATGTGTTGAATGTGCTAAGAAGACACCTGCGTTTAAAATAATGACATCAATAGTCTCAAATGCATCTTCTACGTTTTTAAACAAATTGACAACCTCCGAATCTACGTTTAAATTGGCTTTGAACAATTTTGAATGTGTTTCATTTCCATCATTAATTAGGGATTCTGCTGAAGCTCTATTGCTGTTATAATGCAGTGCTACTCTAGCTCCCATGCTCATTAGATATT
>NZ_MAAX01000049.1:0-8844 GCF_002162835.1 Nonlabens dokdonensis | reverse complement strand
CCTTTTTAACAGCTTCTAGCATAAATTTAAAACCGCCTAAAAGATTGTTAACCTTATTGATATCATCTATAGCATTTTGCAGAGTTACTTCATCAAGCGTAGGGTCATCCATCCATTCTGGATCAGTATTGCGCTGGTGATCATGATATTTAATATTAGATAGGTTTCCCATGGGTGCTTTTTATAATCGTTGATAAGAGAAATGGAAATCTACGTAGCAACCACAAACCGAACCTTGTATAAGAACGATGCAGCAGGATTCCCTGCAGGATGCGACCTATTTTTAAACGTTTCTGGAAGGTTTTTTTCCAAGTCACAGTATAATTTTCTAAGGCTTCTGTTCTGGTAATTTGATTTTTTAAAAATGGTAGTAATTCTTCATAAGCAATTTTGGCACTATGAATAGCCATCGCCATTCCATTACCGCATAAGGGATGTATCAAGCCAGCGGTATCGCCCAGCATAACTATATGATTCTCTACAGGTTTTTTCTTCTCAAAAGATATTTGAGATATAGTAATAGGTTGTTCCCATACTGGTTGCGCTTTATTCAAAAACACATTTAAAAACTTATTTCTTGCAAGTACTTCATTATTAAAGTCGGTCACATTCTTGTGCTTTTTGAAAGAATCATAACTCGCTAGATAACATAGATTTACATGACCATTTTCTACTTTAGAAACTCCAGCATAGCCACCTTCAAAATTGTGCAATTCTACTAACTTTTCATCCATCTCGTACTGATAATGCATTTTGACCGCTAGCCATGGCGATTTTTGTTGAATAAAGTCTCTTTCTAACCTTTTATCAAGCAAGGACCTTTTCCCGGTAGCCATTAAAAACTGTTTACATCTCAATTCTTGATTAGTAGTTCTCACTAAAAATGCAGAAGCTTCAAAACTCACCTCTAGGACTTTATCTTGTAAAAACGTAGCTTTTTCTATCGCTTTTTGATACAACAAATGATCTATGTGGTAACGAGAAATTCCCTTGCCGCCTTGTGGCAACTTACAGGATAAGGGTTTGTGGTTTAATGCCGTAAATTGAAGTTTATCAAGATTAATAGAACTTTCCTTATCGAGATCTATACCTAGAGTTTTAAGAAAGTCTATAACTTCATTACTTAAATATTCACCACACATTTTATGACGCGGATATGCATCTGGATCGATAAATAGAACGTTGTGTTCTCTAGAAAATAAAATTGCCGCTGTCAGACCTGAGAGTCCGCCACCGGCAATTATTATATCGTATTGTTTTTGCACTATCCAAAGATAGTCACTGAAATTTCAAAATGGGCTGTACTAATTACTTATCTCTAAATTTTCTCTTCTGAATCATCTTTAAAACTAGATAAATAACTAATAAAGAAGAAAATAGGGTAAACAATGTTATTGCTGTAGGCATTAGAGAACCACCTTCTGGATTGGGACCAAAAAAAACTAAAAATGCAAAAATGATAGTTAATGCCCAGAGTACGTAACGGAAATTATCCGCTTCATCCATAAATTTCATAATTTCATAATATTAAGTTTACTCAGGGGAATCCAAAAATATGATTTTAAAATACTAATTCTTAATAATCAAGCAGTTTTTTTAATTTTTCAAATAGTTTATTAATGGGTAGGTAATTATTTTCCAGTCCTTTTTCAAATGGAATAGGCGTGTCGATACTACCTAATCTCATAACCGGAGCATCTAGAAATTCAAAACACTCTTCACTTATAAAAGCTGCAATATCACTGATAACGCTGCCTGTGAGATTATCTTCTGTAACTAGTAAAACTTTCCCTGTTTTTTTAACAGAGTTCACAATAGCCTCTTTATCTAATGGTATTAAAGTCCTTAAATCAATAAGATCGATGTTTAATTGCTCTTTATCGATTAATTGCTTGACCCAATGTACTCCTGCACCAAAAGTTACCACAGTAGCCTGATTTCCTTCACAAATGGTAAACGCTTTACCTAACTCGATATTGTAATACCCATCAGAAACATGGTTATAAATAGACCTGTATAATGCCTTATGTTCAAAAAACAATACTGGATTAGGGTCTTCTATTGCTGCTATAAGTAATCCTTTTGCATCTGCTGGAGAAGATGGGTAAACTATTTTAAGACCTGGCACGGTATAGAACCAGGACTCATTTGTTTGAGAATGAAAAGGTCCTGCTCCTACTCCGGCTCCACATGGCATTCTTATGACGACATCTGCTTTTTGATTCCAGCGGTAATAAGATTTTGCCAGATAATTAACTATAGGATTAAAACCACTGCTTACAAAGTCGGCAAATTGCATTTCTACTACCGCTTTCATTCCAGCGATACTTAGTCCCATACCTGCTTCTACAATGGCGCTTTCACAAATAGGTGTGTTTCTTACACGTTCTTTACCGTACTTTGCTACAAAACCATCGGTAATTTTAAACACACCACCATATTCTGCAACGTCTTGCCCCATGATTACCAGGTCATCGTACTTGTCCATGGCTTCTTCAAGACCGTCTTTTATAGCGTCTATTACACGTATATTTTGAGTAGATGTTTCGGCTTCAACATGTTTATGAATGTGTGGAGCAAAGACATCTTCAAGTTCTTGTTGAGGTGTAGTTTGAGGTAACGCTTTCGCGAAAGCGAGATCCAAACCATCATTGATCTCCTTCTTAAATTCTTCTTTCCATTGAGCAACTTGATCGCTGGTAATGATTTTATCATCTAACAAATATTGCTCAAAACGAGTTAAGGGATCTCTCTGTTCCCAATATTCCATCAACTCATCTGGAACGTATTTTGTGCCACTCGCCTCTTCATGACCTCGTCTTCTAAAGGTCTTGAACTCTATTAAAACTGGATGCGGATTTTCTCTAATATCATTTAAAATAGCCGATACTTTTGTGTAGACCTCTATAATGTTGTTACCATCAATAATGTGCGACTCCATGCCATAACCCAGCGCACGATCTGCAAGGTTTTCACAGTTATACTGCTCTGACGTAGGAGTGCTCAAACCGTAACCGTTGTTTTCTATACAAAACAGCACAGGTAAACTCCACACGCTTGCTACGTTTAATGCCTCGTGAAAGTCACCTTCACTTGTTCCTCCTTCGCCGGTAAAAACAGCTGTAGCACGACCGGTATTTTTTAGTTTTTGAGCAAGAGCTATACCATCTGCCACGCCCAATTGTGGTCCTAGATGCGAGATCATCCCAACAATTTTATACTCTTGTGTACCAAAATGAAAGCTGCGATCACGACCTTTAGTAAAACCGGCTGCTTTTCCTTGCCATTGCGCAAACAACTTCCATAGCGGTATTTCTCTAGTGGTAAAAACACCTAAATTTCTATGCATAGGTAAAATGTACTCTTCCTTATGCATTGCAGCGGTAACTCCTACTGCTATAGCCTCTTGACCTATACCAGCAAACCATTTAGAAATGCGACCTTGACGCAAGAGAATGAGCATTTTCTCTTCTATTGATCTAGGCAAAAGCATCTTTTTATATAAATCTACCAGCACTTCTTTTTCTAAAGAATTGCTGTATAATTTTTTAAAATCTGTAGGACTACTATCTATCATAAATATGGACTGTATACCAAATGTAACATAATCTAGGCTCTTAATTAACGCCTGCTACTACTTACTCGCTTTCATTTACTAACTTTGTATTAACATACATAGTCTATGAAAAAACTACTTCTTTTACTTTTACTACTGGTCACCACATTTGCTCAATGTCAGATTAAAGAAGCTGATTCTCTGTCATTTCATAAAGAGGTGCCTTTTAAATATTCTTCATTAATATTACCTGTAGGATTAGTTTCTTATGGAATTGTAGGAATTAAAAACGACCCTATAAGACAATGGGATCGCGATATAAGAAGTGCGTTGCGACCTGATGGTGTGAAAATAGGGATAGATGACTACTCTGTAGTAGCGCCTATTCTTACGGCATATACATTAGATTTTGCCGGTGTTAAAGGAAGAAACAACCTCCTTGATAAAAGCCTTATTCTAGGAACCTCTTCCCTGTTTATGTATTCTAGCGTGCGTTTAATTAAAAATAACACATCAGTTAGGCGACCTAGTGGAAGGTCTGTGAGTAGTTTTCCTTCTGGACATACAGCTTTATCCTTTATGGCAGCCGAATTTTTACACCAAGAATACGGTCATGTATCGCCCTGGTATAGTATTGCTGGTTATACGGTGGCTACTGCTACTGGGTTTTTGCGTATTTATAATGATAAACACTGGTTCAGTGACGTGCTTGCCGGCGCTGGAATAGGTATTTTATCAACAAAAATAGGATACTGGCTTTATCCTTTCATAAAGAATGTTATCTTTAATAATAATATCAAAGAATCTCAAGTACATTTGCAAATAGCACCGCTGTATAACGGCAATGAGCTGTTGCTTGCAACCTCATTAAGATTCTAAATTAAAAATTATATTGTAGTACCATGACTAATATACCTAGCGTAGATCTCGCAGATTTTTTAAGCGACGATCCTAAAAGAAAAGAAAAGTTTATAAATGAGATAGGTTCGGCTTATGAAGATATAGGTTTCGTAGCTTTAAAAAACCACTTCTTATCTGACGAGTTAGTAGAACAACTATACTCTGAAGTAGAAAAGTTTTTCCAGCTTCCTAAGGAAACTAAGTTAGGCTATGAGCGAGAAGATCTAGGCGGCCAGCGCGGTTATGTGTCCTTCGGTAAAGAACATGCCAAAGGTAAAAAAGAAGGAGATTTAAAAGAGTTCTGGCACTTTGGTCAGGAAGTAGCGCCAGATGTTACCATAGATGATGAGTATCCAGATAATGTGATCGTTAAAGAATTACCAGAATTTAACGCTACAGGTATGAAAGCCTATAGAATGTTAGAAAAAACTGGTATTTACGTGTTACGTGCACTGGCACTTCACATAGGGATTGATGAGCATTACTTTGACCACTGGGCAAGTAATGGTAATTCTATTCTAAGACCTATTCACTATCCACCTATCACGTCAGAGCCAGATAATGCTGTACGAGCCGGCGCACATGGTGATATCAATTTAATTACTTTATTAATGGGTGCGAGTGCTCCAGGACTACAAGTACAGAATCGTGCTGGTGAGTGGATTGATGCTATCGCACAAGAAGATGAGCTGGTAATTAACGTAGGAGACATGTTACAACGTCATACTAATAATAAATTGCGCTCTACCATTCACAGAGTGGTGAATCCGCCACGAGAATTATGGCACACCAGCCGCTATTCCATTCCTTTTTTCTTGCATCCACGTAGTGATATGAAACTGGACTGTCTAGAAGAATGTATTGATGCAAATCATCCTAAACAATATGAAGACATTACTGCTGGAGAATTTTTACACCAGCGACTTGTTGAGATAGGACTTATAAAAAAGTAAAACAACGCATCGGTAAACGATACTGGTATAGTTTATCCGTTCCACTATAATAAATGTGAAGCCTGCTATAGATTCATTATAGCAGGCTTTTTAATGGTTGCTGGTTACGCTTTCGCGAAAGCGAGATCAATACTCACCAATAGTATAAGTTTATCATTACAGCAAGTACATTTTATTACTTAACTGTGTATGGTGTTTTCATACACTATCCATACACTATCTATACTTTATCTATTACGTATCTATGGAGTAATTGCAATTGCGCTATCCAGCCTTTCTTGATGCATTCTTGAAGTGAAGTAATTTGCCAAATCGCAACTACTAAGAAGTCCTTTAATCCTGTTTTCAAATTCTTAATTTTAAGTGAAATAGGTAAGTGAAATAGGAATGAATTTATAAAATAAGTGAATAGTATATTAAAAAAGATAATGTTAATGGAGTAGCATAACAAGATGATATAACTAACACGATCTCACCTTAGCACTACTCGATTATCTATAGTTATATGGAAATTATTAAAACGGGATAAAGACTACAGAAATATGCGTTTATCCCGGTAATTTATACGGGATAAAGAGTATATTTGGGAAGATATAACAAGTTACCTGTAATTATGAAACCAACTTTAGAACTTCCTATAACATTACGTCCACCAGAATTGGATGAAGTTCCTATGAATTCTTCAGTTAAGGAACGATTGGAATTACGGAAAACAGCAAAAATCGTAGAAGGATTCAAAATTCTACCAAAAGACAATAATCCTGAACACGAAGAATTAGCATTTAATTTTTACGCAGAAATTAATATTGACAACTCAAGACTTTGGAGTTTAATACTTGAATTGAGCAAGCAAATGCCAGATGAAATTTCACTGATTTTTAATCATTCAGATTGTGAACCTGAATATGGAAAATACTCTGACAAAAATCAAACTCTCGAATTTCTCGCCAAATATGAGACTGAAATTATTTCAGATACGTTTATCGATATTGGAATGATTTTTCACTCGGATTCTGAATTGATTGAAATTTTCGTTCCCGAATCCAAATACATAAAATTTTGGGGAGTTGACCAAGAATCATTTCTTAAATCAATGAATAAGTATGACCTGAAAGAAATTGACGGAATTGAATTTGTGGATGAATATCCAAAAGTCAGAGAACCCTTAAGGTTGTTTAATGAAACTACAACTGACTCAAACGAGCTGATTGAATTATTAAGAACAAATTTTAAAATAAAATAACTACAGGTAACAATGGCTATAAATAATTGCTTGTTCTCGCCTACTTCTGAAAATCCTCGCGGATTTTCAGTTTGGTGCGTACTTGCAAAGTTAATTGCTAACCCACGCAACTACTCATAGCCGAGACCGTTAGCTACAATATGAAAAGAGCTCGCAGAAATAATCAAAAACGGAATCGATATTCGATTTTATTCCCAATTTTGACAATTGTCGGAATCGGAATTATTACTGCATTTGTGAGCAATTATGAACCGAATTGGAGTTATAACTGGAACGGAATTAGAACAGAAATCAAAGACTCTATTCAAGTTGCGGAATTGCGTGGAATTACAAGTGGAGTTGGCGGAATGGGAGTTTCAACAAAAAATGAAGTTGACCGAAGAAGATGGATTATGAGAAACGCAACGGAATCTGAACTTCTAAACCTGACTGAATATCCAAATGGGACTGTAAAAGCGATTGCATATGAGGGACTTTTAAGAAAAAGAGAATTTGCCAATAGAACTGAATTGACCTTGAGAGCAATTAAAGATACAACATATCTTGTCGACTATCAATCAGGTTGTATTGGTTGGAATAGAGAAATCGGAGAATATTTGGTTCAAGATGTGCTAATGATTGATGACCAAATCCCACCATTTCCACCTGAAATGCAAACTGAATTTGGACTGACAGAAATAGACAAAGAAAAAATATTATCGGAATACAAAAAACGTCCGAAAAGGGAATATTAAAAAAATACTGTAGCTAACAACGGCTATAGTTCATTACGGCTGAAATTCCTATTCGGAATTTCGAGCCTTTTTGCTAAATTTATGGTTACGGCGGAATGATACTCGCGTACCATTCCGTAACGAAACCATAGCCCAAACCGTTGTGCATAATTTAACCAAAACCTCAAAATGCCATTTCCAATAGACGAAAAATATATAAAAGAAACGGAAAACGAATTGAAAATAGAATTCCCTATTGAATTTAAAAACCGAATGAAAAAATCAAATGGCGGAGAATTAATTACAGAGGAATTTGAATTTGAACTTTATCCATTTTTTGACAAATCTGACAGAAAAAGAATAAGTCGGACTTGTAATCATATTGGACTTGAAACGAAAAACGCTCGAGAATGGATTGGATTTCCTGAAAATGGAATCGCAATTGGTTCAGACGGATTTGGAAACCAAATAATCTTAATTCATAACGGAAATGGAATTTTAACTGACGAAATCCACTTCTGGAATCACGAAATGGGAAAAACAAAAAAAATAGCGGAATCAATAACCGAACTTGATGAATAAAATAGAAATAGAAGGCTCTTACATTCAATATGCAGGAGGTTACGATAAAGAAAATATTGTTGAATCCGATTTTCTAAAAGCCTTAAAAGATTTAGAACAAATGGATGATGAACACGGAGCATTTTGGATTGGAGTTTATGGAGCCGAAACAGATGAATTTGTTTTAGAATTACATAAAAGTTTGACTTTATTTGGAAATTTTAGTGAAAACGAAAATTATAAAATTCAACTCAAAAGTTTAGAAGCCTCTAAAGAGTATTTTAATTTACTATTGAGCGGAATGATAGAAAAGTTAAAAGAGAAATTAAAAACTATGCACAACAACGTGTAAAAATAATTGCTTGGTACTTGCCTACTTGGAAAATCCTGCGGATTTTCCTCTGGTTCGTTCCATTTTTAGTAAGTTAGTTGCTTAAACACGCAACTATCCTTACACAAAACCGTTGCCATTCATTGGCGGAACGTACTCAAAACTAAATTTAAACTAATGAAAAAAAACAATTTACCCTTAATTTTAATTATTGTAAGCTTTATGTTAATAATATTAAATTTCATTTTCACATCAGACGAAATGAATTCAGGATTTTGGTTGAGAATTACTGGAAGTGTTTTATTAATTATAGCAATGGCTCTAACAATTCGAGATAGAAAAAAACGAAATAATAACGCTGAATGAAAATAAAAGATGAATTGAAAAACTAAAACCGAATTGTGTGTGGAATTTAGCAAGTTGTGTAATTGCTCACTAAAATCTGAATTAAAAATATTTCGGAATTTAAGCAAGTTTGCGGAATCGAAAACTGCGGAATTTACTCAAATGCTGAAAAACGGAAAACGGAATTTAGCGAAATAATAAAAAAACGAATTGATTACGGAATTGTTCACTCAATCGGAATT
>NZ_MAAX01000211.1 GCF_002162835.1 Nonlabens dokdonensis | reverse complement strand
TAGCAACTGTTCAGCAAAAAAGGCGGGATACAATTTATCCATTCAATCCAAATTACATCACAGATTATAGAGGTTATAAATTAGGACTGAGTATGGAAGAGATCGATCGAGTGCACCGCTTTCGCGAAAGCGGAAAATGGATAAACTCAAAAAAAGACTTTCAACGTATAACTCAGGTTAATGACCGGTGGCTGGATAGCATATCTCCTTACTTTAAATTTCCAGAATGGGTGACTAATCCTAAGAAGTCATATACGAGTAACTACAAGTCTTTTAAAGATCGAAAAGTTGTTGCAAAAGATATTAATACAGCGAGTCAAGACGAGCTTAAAAAAGTTTACGGTATAGGACCAGCACTTTCTGGTCGGATTTTAAAAGAACGAGAACGACTTAAGGGCTTTATTGATATCTCTCAGGTAAGAGGAGTCTACGGTTTAACAGACTCTACCATGGTAGAACTCAAGAAACATTTCTTTGTAACTCCACCTGCGAGTTTTAAGAAGATAGCTCTTAATACTGCTAGCGAGGAAGAGTTGTTATCTATTCCATACTTTAACGACTATCTTGTAGAGAAACTTATAGAACAAAGAACTTTAAGAGATGGGTTTAAAAGCTGGGATAAAGTCTTGTTAACATCGAGGTTTCCACAAGAAAAATTACCCTTAATTCAGCTATATTTGACATTAAATTAATAATTACAGTTTTTACTGAGAATATCGCATTTAAAAAGGTCTTTTAAATGCATTTTAATAAATTACTATAAACTTATTTATGTATTCAAAATATTTTACTGAGGAGCATGATGCCTTTAGACAAAGTTTCAGAGATTTTTTAAAGAAGGAAGCAGTTCCACATATTGACCGATGGGAAGAAACGGGACAAATTGATCGCGAAATCTTTCAGAAAATGGGAGAGATGGGATATTTCGGGCTGTATTATCCTGAAGAGTATGGAGGCCTAGATTTAGACTTCTTCTATACGGTTATTTTTCTAGAAGAGATGCAACGTATTAACTCTGGAGGTTTTGCAGCTGCAATGTGGGTTCAGGCATTTTTAGGAGCGCAACATTTACTTAAAGAAGGTGATGAGCGCATAAAGCAGGAATACCTAGTGCCTACACTTACAGGTGAGAAGATAGGTTGTTTAGGTATCACAGAACCCTTTGGTGGAAGTGATGTTGCAGGTATGAGAACTACAGCTGTGAAAGATGGAGATCATTATATTATTAATGGCTCTAAAACCTTTATCACAAATGGTGTTTACAGTGATTACTTAGTTATAGCAGCCAAAACGGATGTCGAAGCAAAGGGTAGAGGGATTTCCATATTTGTCATGGACCGTGATACGCCAGGTATAAGCGCCACAAAATTGAACAAATTAGGTTGGAGAGCTAGTGATACAGGTGAAATAGGTTTTGATAACGTGCGTATCCCTGCAGAGAATTTAATGGGTGAAGAAGGAAAAGGATTCCCTTATATTATGCAACATTTTGCACTTGAGAGATTAATAATGGGTATAAACTCGCACGCTCGAGCAGAGTTTGCGTTAGAATATACCATAGGTTATATGAAAGAGCGTACAGCCTTTGGTAAATCTCTAGATAAGTATCAGGCGTTGCGTCACAACCTGGCAGATATGATGAGCGAGGTAGAAATGGCAAAATGTTTCAATTATGCGATTGCAGAAGAATTAGACAAAGGTCTGTACCCAGTTAAAGAAGCGAGCATGTCAAAACTTGTTACCACTAAAATTGCTGATGAAGTTATTTATAAGTGTTTACAGTATTTAGGAGGCTATGGTTATATCGAGGAATATCCACTGGCTAGAATGTGGAGAGATAGCCGTTTAGGCCCTATAGGAGGTGGAACAAGTGAGATCATGAGAGAAATCATTGCAAAAATGACTCTTGATGGTAAAGACTATAAGCCAGCCGCTAAGTAGCTTATCAGTTATGCTTTCGCGAAAGCGAGAACAAAATAATTTTAATACAAATAAAACTTTGAGATTGCAAAATAAAATGTATTTTTGCCGTCCCAAAGAAAGGAGGTGATGACACTATGTTAATAATACCAGTTAAAGACGGAGAAAATATCGATAGAGCCCTAAAGCGTTTCAAAAGAAAATTTGATCGTACAGGGAAGATGCGTGAACTACGTAGAAGACAGCAGTTTACTAAACCATCTGTTGCAAAACGTGCTCAAAACATTAAAGCAGCCTACATTCAAGGATTGCGTGACGCAGAGAACATCTAGATAATTTCTATCTAAAATATGTAACCGCTAGTTGTAAATTTATACATTTACAACTAGCGGTTTTTTTTATGGATTTAAATTCTTACATAGATTATCTAGAGCTCGAGAAACATTATTCTTCCCATACTATAATGGCTTATAAGAAAGATTTATTAAGTTTTATGAATTACTTAATGGATGAGGAAGTCTTATCTGTAGATGAGGTTAATTATAGTATTATAAGAGGATGGGTAACTTTATTGTTAGAAGATGGAGTGTCAAATCGTTCAGTTAATCGCAAGATGGCTGCTATAAAATCTTACTTTAAATTTTTACTTAAAACAGGCACGATTACCTCAAATCCTACTGCAGCTTATAAAAGTTTAAAAGTTGGTAAAAAAATTCAGATACCGTTTTCATCAGATGAAGTGTTAAAGCTTCTTAATACGCCATATGATGAGTCTGATTATATCCAATCTAGAGATTTTTTGATTATTGAATTATTTTATGCTACAGGAATACGGAGAGAAGAGTTGATAAATCTTAAACTAGCAGATGTAGATTTATCTAATAAAGTTATAAAAGTATTAGGTAAAAGAAAAAAAGAAAGAATAGTACCGCTAGTAGATACATTGATTACTCATTTTGAGAAATTTTTCTTGTTAAGAAAAAAGATTGCTTCTTCTCAAATAGAATATTTATTCCTGACTTCAAATGGTGATAAAGTTTATCCAAGTCTTGTTTATCGAGTTATAAAAACTTATTTTAGTAGAGTCTCTTTGAAAGTAAAAATCAGTCCTCATGTTTTGCGGCATACGTTTGCCACACATTTATTAGATAAAGGAGCAGATTTAAATGCAGTAAAAGAGCTTTTGGGACACGCAAGTTTATCCTCTACACAAATTTATACTCATTCAAGTATGGCTATGTTAAAAGGAGTTTATAAGACTGCGCATCCTAGGTCAAAAAATAATTAACCTAAATACTACATTATGAAAGTAAACACACAAGCAGTAAATTTTGATGCAGATGCAAAGCTGATTGATTTCATTCAAAAACGGTTAGATAAATTAGAGCAGTTTTATAATAAGATAATTAATGCTGATGTATATCTTAAGGTTCAGAAGACCTCTGCTCCAGAAAATAAAATTACTGAGATAAGACTTTTTGTGCCAGGAGATGATATGGTGGTTAAAAAAACATGTAAGACATTTGAGCAATGTGTCGATGAATGTGCGGCAGCATTAGAGCGTCAACTGAAAAAAAGAAAAGAAAAATTATCAGCACACTAAAAAAAAATAATAAAAATATTTGTGCAATTAAAAAATAGGCTTACATTTGCAGTCCGTTAGAAATAGCGGACTTTTTTTTGACGAAAAAGTTAAAGATTGCCGATGTAGCTCAGCTGGCTAGAGCAGCTGATTTGTAATCAGCAGGTCGTGGGTTCGAGTCCCTCCATCGGCTCTTTTAAATACGAAGTTCTTTATGGACTTTTGGGGAGATACTCAAGCGGCCAACGAGGACGGACTGTAACTCCGTTGGGAAACCTTCGCAGGTTCGAATCCTGCTCTCCCCACAGAATATTATCTGAAAAGATAATTTGAAATATTGAATACCTTTTAGTTGTAAAAAGCTAATAAAATGCGAGAGTAGCTCAGTTGGTAGAGCGTCAGCCTTCCAAGCTGAATGTCGCCAGTTCGAACCTGGTCTCTCGCTCTAAATTAAACTCTATTTTTATTGAGTTTAAAGTCATGATTGTCTTTTCCTTGTTAAAGGGTTTTGCCGGTGTAGCTCAGGGGTAGAGCGTTTCCTTGGTAAGGAAGAGGTCACGAGTTCAAATCTCGTCATTGGCTCATAAATAAAAATAGGTCTCATTTGAGGCCATTACTAGTATAGACTGATTTGGTTTTAGCTCCGTATCTGTCTCTTTTAAATTGAAACACTAATATAAATTAAGATTTTAAGTTATGGCTAAAGAAACGTACGATCGTTCGAAACCTCACCTTAATGTAGGTACAATTGGTCACGTTGACCACGGTAAAACAACACTTACCGCTGCAATTACTAAAGTGCTTGCTGATGCTGGTTTTTCTAATGCAACAAGTTTTGACCAAATTGATAACGCTCCAGAAGAAAAAGAGCGTGGTATTACAATTAACTCTTCTCACGTAGAGTATCAAACACAAAACAGACACTACGCACACGTAGATTGTCCTGGTCACGCCGATTATGTAAAGAACATGGTTACTGGTGCTGCTCAAATGGATGGTGCTATACTTGTTGTTGCTGCGACTGATGGTCCTATGCCACAAACGCGTGAGCACATATTACTTGGTCGTCAGGTAGGTATACCTCGTATCGTTGTTTTCCTTAACAAAGTGGATATGGTTGATGATGAGGAGCTACTTGAGTTAGTGGATATGGAAGTCCGTGATTTATTGAGTTTCTATGAGTACGATGGTGATAATGGTCCTGTTGTTTCAGGTTCTGCTTTAGGTGCTCTTAATGGAGAGCAAAAATGGGTTGATACAGTATTGGAATTAATGCAAGCTGTCGATGATTGGATCGAAGAGCCGGTAAGAGATATGGATAAGCCATTCTTGATGCCTATTGAAGATGTATTCTCTATTACAGGTCGTGGTACTGTTGCAACTGGACGTATTGAAACTGGTGTTGCTAATACAGGTGATCCAGTAGAAATTATCGGTATGGGTGCAGAGAAGTTAACATCTACTATTACTGGTATTGAAATGTTCCGTCAGATTCTTGATAGAGGTGAAGCTGGTGATAATGCAGGTATCTTATTAAGAGGTATTGAGAAGTCACAGATTTCTAGAGGTATGGTTATTACAAAGCCAGGATCTGTAACTCCTCATGCAAAATTTAAAGCTGAGGTTTATATCTTGAAGAAAGAGGAAGGTGGACGTCATACTCCATTTCATAATAACTATCGTCCTCAGTTTTACGTACGTACAACTGATGTTACAGGAAACATTGCTCTTCCTGATGGAGTAGAGATGGTAATGCCTGGTGATAACCTTACAATTACTGTTGAATTGATTCAGCCTATCGCATTAAACTTAGGTTTACGTTTTGCAATCCGTGAGGGTGGTAGAACAGTAGGTGCTGGTCAAGTAACTGAAATTTTAGATTAATTTCTGAATTAATAACTTAAGTATCCTGTCTTTTTTTAGATAGGATACTTTCCCTATATATAGAGTATAGGTAGCATTCATATGAATGTTATGCGGGCTTAGCTCAGTTGGTAGAGCACTGGTCTCCAAAACCAGGTGTCGTGAGTTCGAGTCTCTCAGCCCGTGCATTTTAATATATTCTTTTTCTGTTGTAGTATAAATTATTTCTGGTAAAAGAGTTCTGAATAATAAGAATATGAGTTTAATAACATACGTTAAGGAGTCTTATAACGAGTTGACAAATCACGTGACATGGCCTACTTGGGAAGAAACGCAAAAGTTGACTGTTACTGTGGCTGTTTTTTCAATTATTTTTGCACTTATTATAGCAGGAATTGATTATGTGTTTAGTACAGCAATTGAAAATTATTTTAATTGGGTTAAGCCGCAATAATTAGTTGATTATGTCAGAAGAGAAGGATTTAATGAA
The DNA here is from genome assembly GCF_002162835.1 of Nonlabens dokdonensis. Lineage (GTDB taxonomy): Bacteria > Bacteroidota > Bacteroidia > Flavobacteriales > Flavobacteriaceae > Nonlabens > Nonlabens dokdonensis_B. The sequence goes on along the minus strand of NZ_MAAX01000211.1, from coordinate 3,509 downwards.
GTGGTATGTTGTTCGTTCTGTAAGTGGTCAAGAGAACAAAATAAAGGATTATATTGAGTCAGAAATTGCTCATCATAATCTCAGTGATTACTTAAAAAACATCTTGGTTCCAACTGAAAAGGTTGTTCAAATTAGAGATGGTAAAAAGTATAATAAGGAGAAAGTTTACTTTCCTGGTTATATAATGGTTCAGGCAAGGTTAGAAGGAGAAGTTCCTCATATAATTAAATCTGTTAATGGAGTAATAGGTTTTTTGGGAGAAACTAAGGGTGGTGATCCTGTACCTCTAAGAAGGTCCGAGGTAAACCGTATGTTAGGTAAGGTTGACGAACTAGCAGAGCAAACAGATAATATTGCGATACCTTACAAGGCAGGAGAAACTATTAAAGTAGTGGACGGTCCTTTTAATGGTTTCAATGGGACTATTGAAAAGGTTAACGAAGAAAAGCGTAAGCTTGAAGTTATGGTTAAGATTTTTGGCCGTAAAACTCCTTTGGAGTTAAGCTACATGCAAGTTGAGAAAGTATAATATAAATGTTACAGTTTATAGTTGATATATAAGGCTTCCACTTTATTATCATCAAAATAAATGAAATAATTAGAAATGGCTAAAGAAGTATCTAAGGTTGTAAAATTACAAGTTAGAGGTGGTGCTGCAAACCCATCGCCTCCGGTAGGACCTGCTCTTGGTGCTGCTGGTGTTAATATCATGGAGTTCTGTAAGCAGTTTAATGCTAGGACCCAAGATAAAGCTGGTAAAGTTTTACCGGTTGCTATTACAGTATATAAGGATAAGTCCTTTGATTTCGTAATAAAAACTCCACCTGCAGCAGTTCAAATCCTTGAAGCGGTAAAGCTTAAGGGTGGTAGTGGTGAACCTAATAGAAAGAAAGTTGGAACTATATCTTGGGATCAAATTAGATTGATTGCAGAAGATAAGATGCCAGACCTCAATGCCTTTACAGTTGATAGCGCTATGCGAATGGTTGCTGGAACTGCTAGGTCAATGGGTGTGAATGTTAAAGGTGGCGATGCACCTGCTTAAAACTTGTAACAATGGCTAAATTGACAAAAAATCAAAAGGAGAGTCAAGCTAAGGTGGATAGGTCTACGACCTACACTGTAGCTGATGCTTCTAAATTAGTAAAAGAAATTACTACTACTAAGTTTGACGCTTCTGTAGATCTTGCAGTTAGATTAAATGTAGATCCACGTAAAGCAAATCAAATGGTACGTGGTGTGGTAACTCTTCCTCACGGAACCGGTAAAGATGTAAAAGTGTTAGCTTTAGTAACTCCTGATAAGGAAGAAGAAGCTAAGAATGCTGGTGCAGATTATGTAGGTCTAAATGAATATTTAGAAAAAATTAAAGGTGGATGGACTGATGTGGACGTTATTATTACTATGCCTAGTGTCATGGGTAAATTAGGTCCTTTAGGTAGAGTATTAGGTCCTCGTGGTCTTATGCCTAATCCTAAAACCGGAACTGTTACTATGGATGTTGCTAAAGCGGTAACTGAAGTTAAAGCAGGTAAAATCGACTTTAAGGTTGATAAAACTGGTATCATCCATGCAGCAGTAGGAAAAGCATCTTTTGATGCTGAGAAAATTGCTGGTAATGCAAGAGAATTAATTAACACGCTAGTTAAGTTAAAACCTACAACGTCTAAAGGTATTTACATTAAAAGTATCTTCATGTCTAGTACTATGAGTCCTAGTATTGAAATAGACGCTAAACGTTTTGCAGAAGACTAAAAATCTAGATCATGACAAGAGAACAAAAAGCAAATGTTATTCAAGATTTGACGGCTACGTTAAGCGAGAATTCAACTATATATTTAGCGGACATATCGGGATTAAATGCCCAAGATACATCTAATTTACGTAGAGCTTGTTTTAAAGCTAATGTGAAGATGTCTGTAGTTAAAAATACACTTCTTTCTAAAGCTATGGAGGCTTCAGAAAAGGATTTTGGTGAGCTTCCTGAATTGCTTAAAGGAAATACTTCTATAATGCTTTCAGAAGTGGCAAACGCTCCAGCAAAGGTTATTGAAAATTTCCGTAAGAAATCCGAGAAGCCTGTATTGAAAGGCGCATACATTGAAGAAGCAATTTACGTAGGTGATGATCAGGTTCAGGCGTTGAGTAATATCAAGTCTAAAGAAGAAATGATCGGTGAGATTATTGGCTTGTTACAAAGCCCTGCTAAGAATGTTGTTTCTGCACTTAAATCAGGTGGTGGGAAAATAGCAGGTATTCTTAAAACACTTTCAGAAAGAGAGCAATAAAACTAGTACGCAAACAATTATTTATAAATTTTATTAAAACGATAGAAAAATGGCAGATTTAAAAGATTTCGCAGAGCAGTTAGTAAACTTAACTGTAAAAGAAGTAAACGAATTAGCAGACATCCTTAAGGATGAGTATGGTATTGAGCCAGCAGCAGCGGCAGCTGTTATGGCAGGACCAGCTGCAGGTGGTGGAGACGCTGCTGAAGAGCAAACAGAATTTGATGTAATCCTTAAAGCACCAGGTGGCGCTAAGCTAGCTGTTGTTAAACTTGTGAAAGAGCTTACAGGAGCAGGATTGAAAGACGCAAAAGCTTTAGTTGATGATGCACCATCTCCTATTAAGGAAGGTGTTTCTAAGGACGAAGCGGAAGCACTTAAAGCTCAGCTAGAAGAAGCTGGAGCTGAGGTTGAGTTGAAGTAATTCTTCTTAATCATACACTATCGGTTTAGACCTGTGAGCAAGGCTCACAGGGCTAGACCATTTTGCGTATAAAGATGAGACGTCGTCGATAACGCTTTTTTTAATAATTTAATACCGTGCATTGATGCTAGCAACAAACACAGAAAGAATTAATTTTTCAACGGTAACTAACAAGGCAGAATATCCTGACCTGCTGGATATCCAAATTAAATCCTTTCAGGACTTTTTTCAGTTAGAGACTAAATCTGACAAGAGAGAAGTAGAAGGTTTGTATAATACCTTCATGGAGAATTTCCCAATAACTGATACTCGTAATCAGTTCGTATTGGAATTCCTTGATTATTTCGTAGATCCTCCTAGATACTCTATTCAAGAATGTATTGAACGTGGTCTAACTTACAGCGTACCTCTTAAATCGCGCTTAAAACTATATTGTACTGATCCAGAACACGAAGATTTTGAAACTATTGTTCAAGATGTGTACTTAGGTACAATTCCTTACATGACTCCATCAGGTACTTTTTGTATTAATGGTGCTGAGCGTGTTGTAGTTTCTCAATTGCATAGATCACCTGGTGTTTTCTTCGGGCAATCTTTCCACGCAAATGGAACTAAACTTTATTCTGCACGTGTAATTCCTTTTAAAGGTTCATGGATAGAATTTGCGACAGATATAAATAGCGTTATGTACGCTTATATTGATCGTAAGAAAAAATTACCTGTAACAACATTATTTAGAGCAATAGGCTTTGAAAGAGATAAAGATATCTTAGGAATCTTTGATCTTGCTGAAGAAG
>NZ_MAAX01000013.1 GCF_002162835.1 Nonlabens dokdonensis | reverse complement strand
TACACTCGTTTGATCAATGTTAGAAAAGTTGATACTAGACACATCTGGACATGATTGTAATGTAGAAGATGTATAAGGACCAGACCAGCCACTAAAATCTCCCATTCCACAATCTATTCTTACATAAAAATCATAAGATGTGTTAGGCGTTAAACCGGTAATTTCTGCAAATGGCGCAGTTCCACCTTGAGTTGTTTGACCACCGCTTCCTTGAGTATAAGGTGAAACACCATACTCAATTTCATAATCTAATGATTGATTACCATTAGCATCCCAAATAACTTGAACAGTCGTAGCAGTATTAGTTACAGGAGTAAAGGCTCCTGGAGCTGGACAAGATTCAGTAGTTGTGAAACTAATAGGACCTTGATTACTGCTTATATCTCCCATCCCACAATCTGCTCTAACATATACATCATAAGCAGTATCAGACATTAGACCATTAATAGTCCACGGATTAGAAGTTGCATTATCAGTAGTACCAGAACCTGGTGTAAAGCCTACAGGACCATATTCTACTTCCCAAGCGGTTTCAGCACCAGTAGCTGTCCACCCTATTTCTGCAGATGAAGCAGTTATTGCGTTTGTGGTTAATGCCGTTACAGCAAAACACGTAGGACAAGTTGCTGTACCTGTAAATATATCCATCATTGATGGTTGATTTATAGGTGAACTATAAACCTCTATACCTTCTGAATCTAATAATCTAAAACCACCATCACCAGGAAAAAAAGTCGCCCTATAATCTATACTTAAGGCATCTCCGTTATTTACTGTTATTGTATAATTCTCAACTACTGGCATATTTGGCGTAGGAGAAGGATCAACTATAACATAAGTAGTTGTTACACCTGCAACTGTTACATCAACTCCAGTATTAGAGGCAAGGTTATCTCCAGAGTCCCAATCGCTCCCGAAGTTATCTGTTAACTCTAGCGTATAATCACACTGTGCCATGGCAAGTGACGTGACTAAAAACACTAAGAGTAGTGGTAGAAGTTTTTTCATTTTGTTTTACGAATTATTGATTAAGTGGACCAATATAATATTATTGTGTCAATTAACTAAATATTAAGACCTCAACTTTAAAATAACTCGTTTAATTTAACAGTTCTCGCTTTCGCGAAAGCGAGATAAAAAAAGCCCCATCTTAAAAGATAGGGCTTGATAAAATTATATGTATTTCTATTTAAAATTTTTCTATCACCTCTTGACTCACGCCTGTGTTAGAAAAACCACCATCGTGAAATAGATTCTGCATAGTCACCTTTTTAGTGTAGTCTGAAAACAGAGTTACTGTATACTCTGCACAGTCTTGAGCAGTGGCGTTACCTAATGGGCTCATCTTCTCTGCATAACTCAAGAAGCCGTCAAAGCCTTTCACTCCACTTCCTGCAGTTGTAGGTGTAGGCGATTGCGATATCGTATTAACACGCACCTTTTTATCTTTACCAAAAAAGTAACCAAAACTACGAGCGATAGACTCTAAGTAAGCCTTATTATCTGCCATGTCATTATAATCTGGAAAGGTACGTTGAGCAGCCATATATGTAAGTGCTACTATACTACCCCATTCTTGCATCGCATCATTTTTATGCAAAGTTTGCATAACTTTATGAAAAGATACAGCACTTACGTCCCAGCCTTTCTCTGTGTATTTATAATTTTGATCTGTATAATGATTCCCTTTACGCACATTAACACTCATTCCTATAGAATGAAGAACAAAATCAAGCTTCCCTCCTAATATCTCTACAGATTTTGTTATTAAGTTCTCAAGATCTTCAACATTAGTTGCATCAGCAGGAATGATCTCGCTACCAGTTTTCTTAGCAAGTTCATTAATTTGTCCCATACGCATAGCTACAGGTGCATTAGTAAGAACAAAGGTTGCTCCTTCATCATGAGCTAGTTGAGCTGTTTTCCACGCGATGGAGTTTTCGTCTAACGCTCCAAAAATAATTCCGCGTTTTCCTTTTAATAGATTGTAAGCCATAATTTTTGATTAGGTCGCAAATATATAAAACTAATTGAGTAGCGCACGGGCATTTTCTCTTGCAGCATTTGAAATTTCTCCGCCACTAAGCATTTGAGCAATTTCTTCTAATCGAGCTGCTGGATCTAATCGTTCTATACTTGAGTATGTTGTATTATTATTTGAGGTTTTTTTAACAATAAGATGATCGTTACCAGCAGAGGCAATTTGAGGCAAATGAGTAATTGCCATGACTTGCAATCCATGACTCATTTTTTTCATTATTTGAGCCATTTGCGTTGCTATAGCTCCACTCACTCCTGTATCTATCTCATCAAATATTATAGTAGGTAAATTTTTACATCTTGAAAGTATCGATTTAATCGCTAGCATTAATCGAGACAACTCTCCTCCTGAAGCGGCCTTATCTAAGGCGAGAAGTTGAGATCCTTTATTTGCAGTAAATACAAATTTTATCTCATCTACTCCGTACGCTCCAAAGGTAGTTACCGAGTTTATATCTATCTTAAATTGTGCATCAGGCATTCCTAACTGTTGTACGATAGCTATTACTTCTTGCTCTAATTTTTCCTTGTGCGCCCTTCTTAGCGCCGTTAATTCCTTTCCTAGCTTTTGCAAATTATTCTTGGAATTTGCAATAATAAATTCTTGCTTTTTAATTTTTTTATCAAGCCCTTGAGATTCAAAAACCTTATCGGCCAGCTCATCTCTAATTTGAATTAAATTCTCTACTTCCTCTACTTGATGCTTTCTATAAAGGTTTTCAAGCAAGCTTAGTAATTCATTAATTTGAGTAAGTCTTTCCGGATCTGGTTCTATAGCATCTATCTCATGTACCACTTCTTGATGAATATCTTCTAGCTCCAGCAAAATCGAAGAAACACGATCTTTTAAATTTTCGTATTTTTTTGAATAGCTGCTTATGGACTGAAACTTACTTTGTAGATGTCTTAACTGATCTAAAATTCCTTGATCATCGGTAGAAACCGTAGCGTCAAACTCAGTAAGAACTTCAGTTATTCCTTCTACATTACTCAATTGCTCATTTTCATCTTCAAGCGCATTCTGATTGAGTTGATCTAAGTTTGCCTCTTCTAATTCATTGAGAAGAAAATTATTATAATCCAGCTCTTTAGAAAATTCTATCCCTTTTAATTCGAGAGCTTTTAATTCTTTTTGGGCAGCTTTAAATATACTTAGTTCTTCTTGATACTTTTGGAGAAAAAATGCAAAAGACTTTTTAACATTCTTTGTCGCTTCTATTACAAATGAATTTAATACTTCTATTTGAAAAGTATCTTTTGCAAGTTGTAAGGTTTGATGTTGTGAATGTATATCTATCAATCGCTCACCTATGCGATTCATAACTTGTAAGTTCACCGGTGTATCATTTATAAAGGCTCGACTCTTTCCTGATGGAAGGATTTCTCTTCTCAAAAAACTCGTATGATCGTAATCCAAATCATATTCCTCAAATGTTTCTTGAAGATCTAGTTTTGAAATATCAAACTGAGCATCTACAATACATTTACGTGATGTGTCTCTTATGGCACTTAAATCTGCTCGATTACCTAAGATTAAACCTAAAGCGCCTAGAAGTATAGATTTACCAGCTCCAGTTTCACCGGTAATCATGGTTAAACCTGATTCTAGCTCTAGATTCAAAGAATCTATAAGTGCAAAGTTCTCTATTTGAATATGTTTAAGCAAAGTATAAAAGCTTGATTATGTAAAAATTAAATGAAGTGCTCGCAAGGTTATCGAGTTTACACTTTAATAAAACGCCACTTTGAGGACTGATTAGGGGCTAACTTTTGTAAAGTACTCTTTAACTCTCTTATATCTATTGAAGGTCCTGAAGAATAAATACTCATGATCTCATCAGCTTTGGCATCAAAGAAAGTACGCTGTAACAAACTATTAGGTCTACGAGCATTCAGCTCTTCTAACCGTTTGATGTGCCCCTTTAAAATTATTTTTCCAGCTTTAGGGTCATTAGCAAACTTATCTAAACCTTTGAGATGATATAAATACATAACCTCTCGATACTCCTTATAGGTTTCTGAAAGCATATCGTCATTTAATCTAAATCTAGAAATTAATCCATCGCTAGGCTTCCATCCCGCAACTCCTTGAGTTCCTTGAGCTAGATTAACTATGTTTTGTGCTTCTTCATGAAATGACTGACCACCGCGCAGTTCAAAGGTGTCAGCATCGATACCTAGGATCGTGTAAACATAAAAAGATATTAGTGATATTAAATTACTTTCAAACTGGTTTTCGTTGTAAAAAAAAGGAGCATATTCTACATACTCAAAAGCTATATCATTGTCTTTATAATTAAAAATAGGAGAAGTGTAAGAAGAGTTAAAAACCGGTCTAGAGGCTGATAACTGAAAATTTCCCTTGAAACGATCATTATCAAAGCTAGTAACTACAAAAACTAACGAAGCGTTAATTTTCTCCTCGTCACCATATTTTTGATCGGTCCATTTTGTATTATTCAAGAATTCTTGCATAGAGGTCTCCAGAGTTTTAAAAATACTTTGATCAGGCTGCGCTACATTTTGTGCATTAACTTGAACTGTAAAATTAAATTCTTGCGCTTGAACAGCAAAAACTGCAAACAATGCAAGTAGTATACTATAAAACTCTTTGGATAATTTCATTAACTATATCTTTTGCTACTTCTGACTTTGGTTTTATCTCATAGTCAGAAACATTTTTATCTCTATCAATGATACTTATTTTATTTGTATCTACTCCAAAACCTGCACCTTTATCTCGCATGGAGTTTAAAATTAATAAATCAGTGTTTTTCTTTTCCGCTTTCGCGAAAGCGTGCACTAATTCATTCTCAGTTTCAAGGGCAAAACCTACGAGAAAAGGTTTATTCTTCAAAGCACCTACGCTGGATAGTATATCTGGATTTTTTACTAATTCTATATGTAACGTATCAGCCTTCTTTTTTATTTTCTGATCTACAGGATTTGCAGGTCTATAATCTGCTACAGCTGCGCTAAAGATGCCAATATCTACTTGAGTTATTTTCTTGTGCACTTCATCATACATTTGCTGAGCACTTTTTACATCTATTCTTTCTATGAGGTGATGCTCCACTTTTACAGCGCTAGGCCCCATAATTAAGATGACTCGGGCCCCATGATTTACCATTTCTAATGCCAAAGCAGCACCCATTTTTCCACTACTATGATTTCCTATAAATCTCACAGGATCTATGGCTTCATAAGTAGGGCCAGCAGTAATTACACATGATTTACCATGCAACACGAGTTTGCTTTGAATATCTTGTTCTATAAAATGTATAATTTCTTCAGGTTCTGCCATACGACCTTTACCAGATAAACCACTTGCGAGCTCGCCTTCTCCAGCCGGTATCATTAAATTACCGTAAGCAGCTAGCTTATCAAAATTAGCACTGGTAGAGGGATGTTTATACATATCCAGATCCATCGCTGGAGCAAAATAGACGGGACATTTTGCACTACAATAGGTTGCGAGTAATAAATTATCAATATTACCATTCACCATTTTACTCATCGTGTTTGCCGTGGCTGGAGCGATAATAAAAAGATCTGCCCAAAGGCCTAGCTCTACATGGTTGTTCCAGGTATCATTCTCATCTTCTTCATTTGTAAAATGAGTAAGAACAGGGTGCTTAGAAAGAGTCGATAAAGTAAGCGGTGTGACAAAATCTCTCGCTGCAGGAGTCATAATTACTTTAACAGCAGCGCCCGCTTTAATAAGCAGGCGCACTATATAAGTAGTTTTGTAAGCGGCAATACCACCAGTTACACCTAGCAATACCTTCTTACCACTTAAAACTGATGTCATGTGATTTGAATTACTCTTCAGTACTTCCTGTGTCTCTATGATAAATCTTCCCTTGTAACCACTCTTCTATAGCAATAGCAGCTGGCTTAGGTAAACGCTCATAAAATTTAGAAACTTCAATTTGCTCTTTATTTTCAAAGATTTCTTCAAGAGAATCGTTGTAAGTAGCAAATTCTTCTAACTTCTCAATAAGTTCTTCTTTTACGTCTGTATTAATTTGCTCTGCGCGTTTTGCAATTATAGAAATTGCTTCATACATATTACCTGTAGGAGCAGTAAGCGCATCTCTATTATAGGTAATTGTAGTATTAGGAGCTGTTAGATTTTTAGTATCCATTATAGTTATTTACTTGTATTTTCAGTATTATATTCTTGTATATTATCCATTATCTCGTCTGCATCTTCTTTATACTCACTGTTAGGATAACGTTTTGCAAAGATATCATAATATTCTTTAGCCTTTGCAAGTCTTTCAGGAACTAACTGTGTAAAACTATTAATGGCATATTGATATTGAGAATCTAGAAGATAAAACTGTGCATCATCTTGATAATCAGATCCTGGATGATCAAGTATGAAATTTTCAAAGGCACTAATTGCATTTATATAACCACCTCTAAAATTACCAAAATGATGGTATTGTTTTGCTATCTCGTAAGCCTTTTTATCTAATTTATCACGTAATTCCTCCACCATAATATTAGCTTCTGCAGCATAATCACCAGATGGGTATACATTTATATATTCTTGTAACTTGGTTAAAGCAATATTAGTATCTGTCTGGTCTTTAGAATATACAGGAGACATTTGATAATGACTTTTTGCTGCCATGAACAAAGCTAGTTCTGCATTAGGATTAGTAGGATGTGATGTTATAAAACGCTCATACTGGTAGGCACTATTAACGTAACTCTCATCCTCATATAAAGCCTTTGCGTATTTAATGGCCATGCCAGCCGCACTATCGGTACCTCTATAAACTGGTATAATTTGCTCAAATAAAGCAAGAGATTTACCATATTTACCCTTTGCCATTAAGGTGTCTATCATTGCAACTTTCTCTAGGTTATCTTCAGACTTTAAAGCTTTTTGATAAGAACCACAACTAGCAAGAGTTGCCACAAGAATAATGACTATAATTAGGTTTTTCATATATAATTTTAATGGGACGCAAAGGTAACTTTTTCTAGATAAAAAGAAAGTTACTTCACACTCCTTAACGCTAAGATTTTAATTCTCGTATTGATCAAGAAAAGTTTTCAATCGGTCATTTAAATTTTGATCTACAGATACTAACGGCAATCGCACCGTAGAAGCACACAAGTCTAAATGATTTAATAAGGCCTTAATACCTGCTGGATTTCCTTGTTCAAAAATCATATCGATGCTAGGCGCAATTTTATAATGCAACTCATAAGATTCTGCAACGTCTCCATTAAGTGCATATCTAATCATATCAGAGAAATCTTGAGCCATTGCTTGACCTATTACAGAGATAACTCCTGCTCCACCTGCTAGTGTCATGGCATTTGCAATCATATCATCACCAGAAATTACTAAAAAGTCCTTAGGAGTATATTGTATCATGTTCATTGCTTGAACTAGATCTCCTGCAGCTTCTTTGATTCCTATGATATTTTCAAATTCTGCTAGTCGTACGACAGTTTCTAACGACATATTTGACGCTGTTCTACCAGGTACGTTATATAATAAGATAGGTAATGGACTAGCTTCAGAAACCGCTTTAAAATGTTGAAAAATCCCTTCTTGAGTAGGCTTATTATATGATGGTGAAACAGAAAGAATCGCATCAAAGTTCTTAAAATCTAATGATTTTAATTCTTCTACGACTACTTGTGTATTGTTACCACCTACTCCTAATACTAGTGGTAATTTTCCAGCGTTTGTAGAAACGATGGTTTCTATAACAATTTGCTTTTCTTCTTTAGATAAAGTCACAGATTCTCCAGTAGTACCTAGCACCACTAGGTAATCTATCCCATTAGTAATTTGATGTAGTACTACTTTTTCAAGTGCAGCACAATCTACGGTACCAGTTGCTGTGAAAGGAGTTACAAGTGCTACTCCAGTTCCTATTAATTCTTGCATTTTATTGAGTAAGGATTTTTAAATATTTTGCAATTTCAGATATATAAAGAGCATGATTAGTTAAAGGAACGTTAACAGCAAGATCATATGTACTTTCTTCTTGATGACCGTACCCAACTTTGAAGTTGCTATTTAATTTCATTGCTAGATACCTCATCAACTCGCTATCGGTATCATAATAATTTATTTGTAAGTCATAGTTTGTTAACAGTGCGTTTGCGACATCAGCATTTGCGATGCCTCCATTCCACTTTAACAATTTCCTATCAAATAAAATAACGCCTTCTTTATTATTTTTTTTAACGTCTTTGCAACTAGCTATCAATGTTAATTTATCGCTAGAAATCTGTAACTGATCACACCACTTATGAAACAAATTAAAATCTGTAACTTTTTCAGAGTCAAACAGAATGACTAAAGATTGAGGCCATTGCGGCATCTTTGACCTAGAGGTGTTCTCTAAACTATCAAACTCTTTACGCAGCCATCTCTGCTTTAAAACGTCAAAAATCATGTACTTTTACTACTTATTCTTTGGACAAAAATAGCACAATAGCAATAAGGCTTTATGAAAAATAATAGGTTTAAAAGAAGTATAGGTTTTTATAAGAGTTTCGCTTTCGCGAAAGCGGCATTCCTACTAACCATTCTACTCGTTTCATGTACAGATAAAAAATACCAGCTGCAAAAAGTATCTGGTCAATCTACAGCAATAGATTCTAGCCTCAACTCAGTAAAAGAGATCGAAGAATTTATTGAACCTTATAAAAAGTCTGTTGATGCAGAAATGAATAAGCAACTGAGCTATAATCCTGTGACCATGCATAAAAACGACCATAAACTCAATACTCCTATAAGCAACATGATGGCAGAAATCGTGCGAGAAAAAGGAAATCCTATTTTTCAAAAAAGATCTGGAGAAAGTATTGATGTTGTGCTTCTAAATCATGGCGGAATAAGAGCTCCTCTAGATAAAGGAAGTGTTACCATGCGCAGTGCCTACGAGATCATGCCTTTTGAAAATAGCATAGTCGTAGCACAATTGAATGGCTCGCAAATGGATTCTTTAGTCAATTATCTTGTATCTAGAAAAAGGGCACATCCTATGAGTGGACTTCAAATTCAACTAGATAAAAATGGTGATTTAGATGAAGTTTTAATTAATGGAGAAACGCTAGACTCACAAAAACTTTACTACGTTGCAACAAATGATTATCTATACAACGGCGGTGACAACATGAGCTTTTTTAAAAATACTCCTCTCACTACTTTAGACTATAAAATCAGGAATGCAATGATTGATTATTTTGAAGAAACAGACACGTTGAGATTTACTAGAGACAACCGCTTCACAATAGCTCAGTAGCAGTCCTAAAAACACTTTATCATGGAAAGAAGAAAATTTATACGCAATACAAGTGCTGGAATGGTAGCTGGTGCGGCTCTATGGTCTAACTACGCTCTTGCAAATGGTATTCTTACAGGACCAGAATTAGAACCTGGAACTAAAAAAA
>NZ_MAAX01000017.1 GCF_002162835.1 Nonlabens dokdonensis | reverse complement strand
AGGATGAGGTTTCCGCTTTCGCGAAAGCGGAATAGCTAAAAAGTATTAGAAACTGATTTATTAAAATAACCTATCATCGCACCGGTTTTACTTTTACAAAATCTAATAGCGTTATTAGTTATTTTAAACCCAATCTACGGGCTCTTTTAAGACCTTGAGAAGCTTTTCTTCTTCACTTCCAGCTGCTGGATTGTGGTCATAAACCCATTGTACGTGCGGAGGCAGACTCATTAATATACTTTCAATGCGACCATTAGTTTTAAGACCAAATAAGGTTCCTTTATCGTGAACTAAGTTAAATTCTACATAGCGGCCACGTCTTATCTCTTGCCACTCTCGTTGCTCTGCCGTAAAAGGTAAATCTTTTCTTTTTTCAACAATAGGAATGTAAGCGTCAAGAAAATGATTTGCCATATCTTTTTGAAATGCTAACCAGTCTTTCATAGAGAACTGCTCACTTTTACGACAGTAATCGTAAAACAAACCTCCTATTCCACGTGCTTCTTCTCTGTGAGTATTGTGAAAGTACTCATCGCACCTTTTCTTAAAGAGCTGGTAGTCTGCCACTTCATATCTATCGCAAACGCTTTTACATACTTGATGAAAGTGTCTGGCATCTTCTTCAAATAAATAGTATGGCGTTAAATCCAGCCCACCACCGAACCATGAGTCGACAATAGTTCCAGATTTATCATACATTTCAAAATACCTAAAGTTAGCATGTACTGTAGGGACCAAAGGGTTTTCTGGATGGATTACCAGACTCAAACCTGTTGCGTAAAAATCAACATCATCTACTTTAAAGTAAGATTGCATTGCTTTCGGTAAGGGACCATGCACAGCACTGATGCTCACGCCACCTTTTTCAAAAACATTTCCATCTTGTATCACTCTTGAAAAACCGCCGCCACCTTCTTTGCGATGCCACTCGTCTTGATGAAAAGTCGCTTTTCCATCTACGGCTTCTATTTTAGAAGTTATAGTGTCTTGTAGTTCTTTTATAAAGTTATAAAACTGTTCTTTTATCATGAAGCGTTAATTTGAGGCTTTTGAGCATCTGGAAGTGAAAGGTTTTCTTCTTTGATCATTTCTTCTAGTGTAGCACGAGAAGCAGCTGTTACCGTAAATGGTAATACGAGTATAACTCCTAAAAGCGGGATAAATAGCATTCCCATAAATACGATTCCTATTCCTATAGCAATGCCTCTATTACGTTTTACGAAGTTGACGCTATCTCTATATTTAAAATGCCTTTCAAGTGTATAATCCATATTCCCAAAACCAGCATAATAGGCTTGCACCATAAATGCCGTAATGGTAAAAACTATACCTATAACGGGAATAAAACTTAATAATAATAGAGGTAAAGTGATAAGAAGTTCATAAGCTATGTTACGCAAGTTAATGCGTATACCTCGCCACAATTGTTCTGTATTTGTAGTATCTCTATGCTGGATATGATTTCTGGCATTTGGATAAAAATGTTTTTCCACACGTTCTGAAACTGGTGACATAAATGGTGCACTCAATGCCATGACTACATGTTTATAGAGTATAAACCCAAGAACTAAGATGACTAATGCTCCTAGCCAAGTAGCGATTTCAGTAACGGTTTCCTGTCCCCATTCCCAGATCCAGGCTTTAGCAAAGAATCGTCCTAGATTATCTGACAGGCCATAAACAGTAAAGAAAACTGCTATTCCAAAAAGGAAACTAATGCCCATAGGAACAAGAAAATACTTCCAAAGCTTTAACTGATTGATAAGCTTTAGGCTGTCCTTATATGACGTTAACCCTTTTAGAATATTCTTGAACATTATTCAAAATTTACTGACCGTATTCCTTTACAGCGTCCACAAAAGCTTGTGCGTTTTCTACAGGAATGTTAGGTAAAATACCATGCCCTAAGTTAGCAACAAATCGGTCTTTGCCAAATTCATTGATCATTTGGGTTACCATTTTCTTAATTTCGGCTGGTGGCGAGAATAGTCTAGATGGATCAAAATTACCTTGTAGTGTAATATTACCACCAGATAAGTATCGTGCGTTTCTAGCACTACACGTCCAGTCTACACCTAAAGCACTAGCGCCACTTTTTGCCATATCGTTTAAAGCAAACCAGCATCCTTTACCGAAAACGATTACCTCGGTATGAGGTTTTAAAGCATCAACGATTTGCTGAATGTATTTCCATGAGAACTCTTGATAATCAACTGGAGATAACATGCCGCCCCAAGAGTCAAAAACTTGAACTGCGTCTACACCGTGATTTACTTTTTCCTTTAGATATGCGATTGTAGTATCAGTAATTCTCTGTAATAAAGTGTGTGCAGCTTCTGGTTGAGTAAAACAAAATTCCTTTGCTTTATCAAAATTCTTACTTCCTTGACCTTGTACACAATAACATAAGATGGTCCATGGAGAACCGGCAAAACCTATTAAAGGAACACGATTGTCTAGTACTTTCTTAGTCATGTCTATCGCATCATAAACATAATGTAGAGAGTCTTTTACATCTGGTACAACCACGCGGTCAAGATCTTTCACAGTTCTAATAGGATCAGGCAACCATGGTCCAACTCCAGCTTTCATTTCTACCTCGATATTCATGGCCTGTGGAATTACCAGAATATCAGAAAATAGTATGGCAGCATCAGGTCCTATTTGATCTATGGGCATAACTGTAATTTCAGTTGCAAGTTCTGGAGTCTGGCATCGAGTAAAGAAATCGTATTTCTCTTTCAACTTCATAAAATCTGGTAAATACCTTCCTGCTTGCCTCATCATCCATACTGGTGGACGTTTTACTTCTTCTCCTCTTAATGCTTTTAAAAAAAGATCATTTTTTAACATTGCGTACTGATTTTATAGCTGTTATTAGTGTGTTTTCTACTGTTTGTTTAGTTGCAATTACTATAGTGTCGTAGTAGTTACGGGCCTCAAGGGCTGTGGTATTTCCTATACAAATTGCTTTAAATGATTTGACTTTAGGATTCGCTTTCGCGAAAGCGATAACTCCACGAGGACTATAGAAACATACGCTTGCAAAAGTACGATCAAAGCTCTTGAAAATAGGTATGGAACGATAAACAAAAAGTTCTTTATAAGGTAGATTTTCTTTTTGAAATAACGCTGGAAGTTCATCTCTACGATGTACACTACATAAATAAAGGTACTTTTCCTTAGGATAAGAAACAATCAATTTTTTGGCGAGCTCTCTAGCATCCCTTGCAATTATTAAAGGATTGATGTTATACTCTCTTAAAATTTGAGCGGTTTTTTCACCTACGCATGAAACATGTTGTTGTAAGATTTTATGTTTTAAAAGTGCAGGCACAGCGTTTTTACTGGTTATAATCACATGTGTAAAATCATTATCTAAATGAAATGGAATAAGCTCAGTTTTTAGAATGTCGTAGTGAGTGATGCTTAAACCTGCGTTTAAAACTAATTCTTGTTGAGAGTCAGAAAGTGCTTTAGTAGATAATATACTGTTTACCATGTTGTTATATTGTTATTATCGCTATGCAACTTAACCTTATAATAATATTTGACGGTGAAAATACGTTCAAAAAAGATTATGTTTTATCGATAAACTGTTAATAATTCTGACAACTCATCACTTTTAATCGCTTTTTTGTGTTTTTTACCGATAATTCTTACAATATTTATTGGTAACCATTTCTTATTATTCATAATGTTTTGTTTAACTCTTCTTTTCTGCGATATTTACTAGTGAAAAGAGTAACACATAAGAATTTATTAAAATGGAATTACCATCATTTCTGCATGATTTAACAGGTGAGGGCGATAAGCCATCTCTCGAATATGCTAATGAAATATTTAATATGCTTGAGGTTGTAAAAATGCGTAAAAAACAAGTATTATTAAAATTAGGGGATGTCGCAGATAGTATTTACATAGTTAAATCAGGTGTATTAAAGGGAAGTTTTAAGGACGAAGAAGGAAATATGCATACCATACGCTTTGTTGCAGAAGGTAATGTAATGACCTCCATGTATAGCTTTGTAGACCAGAAACCTTCTAACCTAGAAATAGAATGCATTGAATCTGGTGAACTGCTGTGCTTTAAGTATCAAGACTTTGAATACATGAGTAAACTTTACTCTGGTTTGATGCCAGCATTTCATAAAATCATGTTGAAACGTTATCATAACATGGTCGAAGAAAAATCTCGTATGATAGGCGACGACGCTACCACTAGATATAAAAAATTTATTGTGCGATATGCGGCAATAGTAGATCGTCTACCTTTAAAAGAGATCGCGTCATTTTTAGGTATTAGACAGCAGTCTCTTAGTAGGTTAAGAAGTAAAATGGGCGCAAAGTAACTCGTTAAATTACAACTGTTTTCTTAATCATTATCTTTGCAGCAAAAAGTTAGCAAATGGTTACTTCTATGACAGGCTATGGTAAAGCTGTCAATCAATTATCAGATAAAAAAATCACAATTGAGATCAGGACTCTTAATAGTAAGAATCTTGATCTTAATATGAGAATTCCTTCTATTTATAGACAGCAAGAGTTGCCTCTTAGACAACTAGTTGCAAAGTCCTTATTGCGTGGTAAGGTGGATTTTGCTGTTCATGTAGAACAAACAGGTGTTGCGTTGAATTCAAAACTCAATTTAGAAATCGTTCAAAGCTACATGAAGCAAATGGCAGAGATTGAGGGAATTAATTACAATGATTCTAGTCAGAAAATGCAGCTTCTAGATATCGCTACAAAGTTTCCGGATGTATTTGCACAAGAGAATAGAGAGGTTTCAAAGGAAGATGTAGAATTCATAGAGCGTGTTGCACATGAAGCCATAGAGGCTGTACAGCAATTTAGAAAAGACGAAGGTAGCCACCTAGAGTTAGAGTTCAACAAAAGAATTACTAATATTAAAGTATTACTCCAGCAAGTGATTGAAGAGGATGTCTCTAGATTAAGTGAAGTAAGAACTAGACTAGAGAAGGCTATTACAGAGATTAAGGAAAAAGTAGATCAAAATAGGTTTGAACAAGAGTTGATTTACTATCTAGAAAAATATGATATCACAGAAGAAAAAGTACGTCTTGAAAATCATCTAAGTTATTTTATGGACACACTAGAGATTACCGAGTCTCAAGGAAAGAAACTAGCATTTATTTGTCAGGAAATAGGAAGAGAAATAAATACAATAGGTAGTAAAGCAAATCATGCTGTAATGCAACAAATCGTTGTTCAAATGAAGGACGAATTAGAAAAGATCAAAGAACAACTGCTTAACGTATTGTAATGGAAATATTACCTAAATTGATTGTTTTTAGTGCGCCATCTGGTGCTGGAAAAACTACACTAGTAAGACATTTATTAACTAAAAAAGAATTGAATCTGGCTTTTTCTATTAGCGCAGCTTCTAGAGAGGCGAGAGGCGAAGAAATAGATGGTAAAGATTATTACTTTTTAGGAATTAAAGAGTTTAAAAACCGCATACGAGCAAACGACTTCCTGGAGTTTGAAGAGGTTTATCAAGATCAGTTTTACGGTACCTTAAAACAAGAAGTAGAACGTCTCTGGGCCGAAGGTAAAAATGTAATCTTTGATATAGATGTGGTAGGAGGATTGCGTTTAAAGAAAAAGTTTCCCAATCGTACGATCGCTATTTTTGTAAAGCCACCATCTATTAACGAGCTTCAAATACGTTTAAAAAAACGTAAAACTGAAACTGCCGAAAAAATTGCAATGCGTGTTGCAAAAGCTAGTACAGAAATGGCAACAGCGCCTCAATTTGATGTAATTATTAAGAACGATGATCTTGAAGCTGCAAAAGAGCTGGCATATAAAACCGTTCATGAATTCATAAATAAAAAAGTCAGCGATGACGAAGAAGAATAGAATAGGCCTCTATTTTGGTACGTTTAACCCTATACACATAGGTCACCTGGCTATTGCAAATTATCTTGTTGAAAATAGTGAACTGGACGAAATCTGGATGGTGGTCACACCACATAATCCTCATAAAAAGAAGAAAACCCTTCTCGATGATTACCAGAGATTGCATTTAGTCCATCTTGCTACAGATGACTACGATAAAATTAAAGCTAGTAATATCGAGTTTAGTTTACCGCAACCTAGTTATACTGTAAATACACTCGCTCACCTTTCTGAAAAATATCCGGATAAGGATTTTACACTTATTATGGGTGAGGACAATTTGAAAAGTCTACATAAATGGAAGAATTACCAGGTGATATTAGATGATTATAGCATCATCGTTTATCCACGCGTCTCCTCGGGAGAAATACCAGATCAATTTATTAATCATTCTAAAATAAGTAAGGTTGACGCACCTATCATGGAAATATCCTCAACCATGATACGTAACGGTATTAGAGAAGGCAAGGATTTACGATACTTTATGCACCATCAAGTACAGGAATATGTAGAAGAAATGCATTTCTATAAGTAGGTCTTAGTGCTTTTTTGAATTACTAGTTACTGAGTGAAAGTGAATTTCATTCTTACGCTTTCGCGAAAGCGAGATATATAAAACACCCATTTTCTTAATCTAAGAATTAAACCTTACATTCAGCAGGTCAATACTTTTAGACAAGACTAAACTTTAATTTACTCTTAACAAATAAATACTTTACCTTTGCCGAATGCATTCCGTATCAGAAGAAAATTATATTAAGGCTATTTTTCATCTTCAAGATGGTAAAATGCTTGTCTCCACAAATGAAATTGCAGGTCGCATGAATACAAAAGCGTCCTCAGTAACTGATATGCTCAAAAAGCTTTCAGATAAAAAACTGGCTGAATATATTCCTTATAAAGGTGCTCGACTTACAGAAAACGGTGTGCGATGTGCCAATCAAATTATTAGGAAACATAGACTTTGGGAGGTTTTTCTCGTGGAAAAACTTGATTTTTCTTGGGATGAGGTTCATGAAATAGCAGAGCAATTAGAGCACATCCAGTCCCAAAAGTTGATCGATCAATTAGATAAACATCTTGATTTTCCTAAGAAAGATCCTCACGGAGATCCTATTCCCGATAGCAATGGTAATTATGAGGTGATAAATAAAACACTTCTTTCACAATTAAAAAAAGGTGATAAAGGTACACTTGTAGGTGTGATAGACACTTCTAGTAATTTTTTAAATTACTTAGATAAACATAGTATTCAATTAGGAACTCAAATTGAGGTTCTTGAAAGAGAAGATTTTGATAATTCCTTTACGCTCCAGGTGAATGCAAAATCACTTCAAGTTTCACAACAAATAGCTGATAACCTCTATTTAAAAATAACATCTTGATTAAACAATTATTTTTCATTGTATTACTTTTTATAAGTAGCGTATCGTTTGCTCAAACCGACGACATAGGAGCGTTAATTACTGACAGGCCTGACGCAACAGAATCACCTAGCCTTGTGAGAAAAGGTTTTTTACAAATAGAAACTGGAGGTTTTTATACTGATAATGGTGATGATGGTTTTAAAACCAAGGAAATGACCTATAACACAACATTGTTGCGATATGGTCTTCTAGAAAACTTTGAATTGCGCATCGGTTTAGATTATAGATCAACAGAATTTGAATCTAATGGGCAACAGATAGGAGAGAAATTAAACGGTACGTCACCACTATTGATCGGTGCAAAAATAGGAATCGCCGAGGAAAATGGATGGATGCCCAAAATGGCAATTCTAGGACATTTAAGCATGCCATTTACCGCAGGATCAGATTACAGGCTAGAAAATACAGGTATGGATTTCAAGTTCTCCTTTGATCACACACTTAATGAAAGGTCTAGCATAGCCTACAATTTAGGAGCACGTTTAGATGCAGAGAATCCGGAACTAGCCTACTTATATACACTAGCTTATGGATATGATCTCACCAGTAAAATAGGTGTTTATGTAGAGCTCTATGGAGATTTCCCTGAAGATTCTAGCGCAAACCACCTTTGGGACGCAGGTTTCACTTATTTGGCAAACGATGATTTGCAATTTGACCTCACCTTTGGTTCGGGAATTACTGAAGGTCAAAACTTACTTCTCAGTGCTGGTTTGAGCTATAGAATAAGAAAGAAGTAGAATGCAAGTTAAATACCGCTTTCGCGAAAGCAGAACCATAATAAAACCTCTCATTATGAAAAATATAATACTTCTTTTACTAGCACTATCAATAGTGAGCTGTACAGATAAAAAAGAAGATACTGACATTTTAAAAGTTGTTACTACAACAACTATGATCACTGATTTAGTAGAGAACATAGGTGGAGATTTAATACAGGTCAATGGTTTGATGGGTAGTGGGATAGATCCACATTTATATAAGGCGAGTCAAGGTGATTTTAGAAAACTTGATAATGCCGATGCTATTTTCTATAATGGTTTACACCTAGAAGGAAAACTAGTCGAGATCTTTGAAAAAATGAATGAGCAAAATAAAACAACGATCGCTATAAGTGATGCGCTTAACAAAGACACGCTTATAGGTAGCGAGTACTTTGCCAGTAATTACGATCCACATATATGGTTTGATTTAGCTTACTGGAGTCAAATCACACGTTTTATTACTGAAAAATTATCAGAATTAGATCCAGAAAACACAACGGCATTTGAGGCTAACCGTGATGCTTATCTAGAAAAATTAAAAGCCTTACATACAGAACTCTCTTTAAAAGTAGAGGAGTTGCCTAAAGAGAAACGTATTTTAGTAACTGCGCATGATGCTTTCAATTATTTTGGTAGAACGTTTGATTTTGAAGTAGTAGGACTTCAAGGCCTTTCCACAGCAACGGAAGCAGGTGTTAAGGATGTGCAGCGCATTACTCAATTTATCATAGAAAATGATATTAAAGCTGTTTTTATAGAAAGTAGTGTGCCACGACGCACTGTAGAAGCTTTGCAAGCCGCGGTAAAAGATCAAAATCACGAGGTAAACATAGGTGGTGAGTTATATAGTGATGCTTTAGGAAGTGCCGGAACTGAAGAAGGAACTTATATAGGAATGTATAAGCACAATGTGAACACGATTGTAAACGCTCTCAAATAATGGAACAAAAAATAGCAGTTGCCGTAGACGATTTGACCGTTGCTTATAATTACAAGCCGGTACTTTGGGATATTGATTTGGCTATTCCAGAAGGCGTTTTAATGGCAATTGTAGGCCCTAACGGTGCTGGAAAATCTACCTTAATAAAATCTATTTTAGGAATTATCGATCCCATAGCAGGATCTGTAAGTATATATGGTAAGCCATATGCAAAGCAACGAGATAAAGTAGCATATGTTCCACAAAAAGGAAGTGTAGATTGGGATTTCCCAACAACTGCGCTAGATGTGGTGATGATGGGAACCTATGGCGCCTTAGGATGGATCAAAAGACCAGGTGCCAAAGAAAAAAAACAAGCCCTAGAGGCACTTGAAAAAGTAGGAATGCTCGCTTTTAAAGGAAGACAAATTTCACAACTTTCTGGTGGGCAACAACAACGTATTTTTCTCGCCAGAGCGCTGGTGCAAAATGC
>NZ_MAAX01000132.1 GCF_002162835.1 Nonlabens dokdonensis | reverse complement strand
AACGCAACTCATCGACATTAGTAATATCAAACAACTTACCTTTTGCAGTAAGCGATGTATTGTTTCCCCAATTTACCTTAAGGTCGTTGAGTAATAAACTTGAGGTCGTGCCGCTAGCAGTGAGGTTTCCTCTAAAGTTGTTTTGATTTACTTTTTCTATATATTCATTTAAAGCAAGCGATGGCTGGAAGTAATAGATGTCGCTCATATCAAAAACATAGTTGGATACATTAAGATCAACAGCAACCTCTTGCGGATTATTAAAAAAGTTATTCAGAGAACCATAACCTAACTGTGCGGTACCATAAACGGCGCTATTATTCATTTGCGCTTTAAGATTACTAGCTATCATTTGTTGATCTGTAACTTTAAACGTACCTTCTAACTGATGCAATTGTAATCCTGAATATTCTTTTGCTTGCGTATTTGAAATGGAAACCAGAGCTGTTTTATCTTCCAGTATAAAATCACTTAGTGTTAAATCTATTTGGTCTAATACAACTGCCTCAGGATTAAAGGTTCCTTTTTTAGGCGTGTTGTTATTAACGATATAAGTGAAATCGTTGTTTTTAAATTCAAGAGCATCTAGACTAACATTCATGTCTGGCCATTCAAAAACAAAAGGTTCTGAAATATTTGAATTTGAGGTACTTTCAGGAGTTGCCATTTTTAGCTCCACCTGAGAATCAAACAAATTGAAATAGCTTACCTCTATATCATTGTTTTCTACATCGGCTTTAGGAATGATGGTTTCTAGGTGTGATAAATTAGTGTTTATAACAATTCCATCAGGCTCTGAGTTGTAATTTAACTCCACACGATTCAGTAATAATTGACCTACTTTAAATAATGGTAATGGTGAATCATTTGCGTCATCTGTAATGGCTTCTGCGAGATTAGTGTCTTTTTCGGGATTGGAATCTGTTTCCGCTTTCGCGAAAGCAGTAACCAAATCCTTTTCATAATCGATGTAGGCATCTTCTAAGGTAAGCGACTCAACATCTATCACCATGGCATCTAGATCGATTTTATTCATTGAAAGAGAAAGCTGTTTGAACTGCGCCACAGCGTCCATTTTCTCTACCTGATCGTCATAAATAATATCAAAATCCGTAAGTTGAATATCTCCTATTTGCAGATTCATAGGCTCTGAAGTCGTTGTGGTATCTGGCGCGGTGGCAAAAGCGTCCATCAAAAACTGATAGTTAAAACCGCTGAGCGTATCTGCCCTTTTTACTCGAGCGGTAAGACCATTCCAGTCTACTTCATTAATCTCGATTCCTGTCCCATTAATAAGAGGCATCAAGCCTATGTTTGCTTCTAGACTGCGTGAATACACTAATGTGTCCTGTGATTTATCTTCTAGATATAAGCCATCTACCTGCACATTTCCATCAAAAGTGATGAACACGCGATCAAGCTGAACCTCTGTGCCCGTTTTATCTTCTACATAAGAAACTAGGTAATCTACAATGATATTTTGTCCCCAAGGGCTGCGTATAAAAAGCAGTAAAAGGATAAGAAATATAAGAATACCTAAAAGGACACGTAGTAGCCTACGCAACCATCTAAACTTTCTTTTTTTAGGCTTTAAATCTTCTGTAGAGTCGCTCAATTTGCTTTATAAGAGGTTAATTCTTACTAAGCAACAAAATTGACAAAAGATCAACGATTTAACATAATTTCCTGCGGTAAATTTCTGTTAAGATTACTTACCATTACATACCGTGAAAAATTTAATAACCTTTAATGCAGTTATTATATTTATTATTTAAGCACGCATTAGTTAGATCGCATCCATTGCGTCACGTTCTTTTCTATGCGCTCTTGAATGTTAGAAGTGTCTGATTTTTCAAATGATTTACCAGTGATGTTTTCGTACAACTCTATGTAACGATCGCTCACGCTTGTGATGTACTCATCTGTCATTTCAGGAACACGTTGCCCTTCAAGACCTTGAAAATCGTTTGCAATCAACCACTGGCGTACAAATTCTTTACTCAGTTGTTTTTGAGCTTCTCCTCGATCTTGACGTTCTTGATAACCATCAGCATAAAAATACCTGGAAGAATCTGGAGTGTGGATTTCATCGATCAAGACTATTTTACCATCTTTAGTTTTACCAAATTCATATTTAGTATCTACCAGTATCAAACCACGTTTTGCAGCCAGCTCTGTACCTCGCTGGAATAATGCTCGTGTATATTTTTCAAGAACTAGGTAATCTGCTTCAGAAACGATTCCTTTTACTATGATGTCTTCACGTGAGATATCTTCATCGTGATCGCCCATCTCAGCTTTTGTAGCTGGAGTGATAATAGGCTGCGGAAAAGCGTCATTTTCTTTCATCCCTTCGGGCATAGCAACACCACAAAGTATTCTCTTACCAGCTTTGTATTCTCTTGCAGCGTGGCCAGACATATAACCACGTATCACCATTTCTACTTTAAACGGCTCGCACAAATGTCCTACAGCCACATTAGGATCTGGTGTTGCGATCAACCAGTTAGGAACCAGATCTTCTGTCGCGGCCATCATTTGAGTAGCGATTTGATTTAAAATCTGTCCTTTGTACGGGATTCCTTTAGGCATTACTACGTCAAAGGCGCTCAAACGATCTGTGGCGATCATTACTAGTAAATCGTCGTTAATATTATATACTTCTCTCACTTTCCCTATATACACGCTCTTTTGTTTAGGAAAATTAAAATTAGTATCAGTAATTGTAGCCGCCATGATATGATATTTTATAGCAGCAAATTTCTACAATTTGAATGATTTACGGTACATACTCCACATTATTTTTATGAAGTTATCTACCAGTTGTGAGCAGTTTGTTTGTGGTGGTTCCGCTTTCGCGAAAGCGGGATTTTATCTAGCCTTAAAGATTCTTTCTTTAATCAGTATAAAACTTAGGATTATAAAAATACTCGACCCTATTGCTAGTGTTCCATATTTCAACAATCCAGATACAAAATTAGCTTTAAATTCTTGTGTATAAGTTCCTCTGGTTTCTTCAAGTAGACTAGGTAGTAAATCAGAAGTTTCAAAATAATAATACAATGACAAACAGCATATGCTTATCATATAAAGCCTTATGATTTTGAAACGTCTATCCCGAAGTATGGATTTTAATAGATTAGAAATCATAAATGAATTAAAAAAAGCTCAAAAACAATTAAATTGAAGCATTATTTTAAACTGTACTTGTAATAAATAATCTTTGATGAATTTATATTATACTTAAAACTTTAAAGTAGCTTAATTCAATTTAGAAAAAATGTTTGTGTAAAATTCAATCTTGTCATCTAGATCTTTAATGTCTTTGTATTCGGACTTGTAATTGTTCTTAAGTCTTCCTAAAATGCTAATTACATCCGTAATTTGTTTAGATATAACTTCTTTTGCATCATTTATATTTCGAGAATTATTATTTTTAAGAAAATCTGAAGACATCTTTTCTATTAAGAAGGATTTAATTTTAAAGGTATATAATAATGATTCGTATGAGTTAAGATTAAATTGTTCTGCTTTTTGAAGATTTGTAATTGTTTGATTATAATCATTCATTGTGAGATAAGCAGAAGCCACATTCAAATAAAAATACTCATTTATATCAAGGCCAAATCGTGGCCATTGATTTTTCTTTTCTAAAACATATTTTAATTGAAAGGTAGAAAACTCTTCATCTACGTCATTATTTGAAATATCTTCAAGATTCGAAAGTATTTCACTTAGCAAATCTTCATTTAGTCCCTTTTGGCTGGGCATATCAGGAGTTTTTTGTCGTAAGAGTTTATCATAATCCATTTTATATTCCAACTTCCCGTCTTGAATCTCGCCATTACTAAAATATTCCCAAGATCCTTTATGAGGTGTTTTTAAAGACCAACCACCTTTAATATATAGAAAGTAAACATCTTCGTAGCTTTCTTTTGAACCAGTTATAAGAGTCATTTCATCACGAACCCATTTAATGTATAATGGATTAAACTTATATCCATAAGAATTACTATCAATAGTTTTATTTAAATAGAGACTTTGATCATCATTAATTCTAATAGGTATTATTGCCTTGCTATTATTGAAAGCGATTAGTACAGAACCTTCATTAACTCGTCCAGCATATAATTCTTTATTTCCCGATGTATACATGCCACTCTTGTCAAATTTGTTTTTTAAACTTTCCCAACCTCCATATTTACTCATCTTCACTTTAAAACCTGAGAATGCCCCAAACTCTAACTTTACAGCAGGATAAATGGGTTTACCTTGATCGTAATATTGAAATACTTTTTCAGTTCTATTATCACTTATTCTTTTAAAAGTATATTCAACACCTTGCTTTACTCCTTTTATGTAATGAACATATTTGGCATTATTCCCATCTATATAAGTTATACCAAGTCCTTGTTTTTGACCGTTTAAAAAGTTTCCGATAAACATCCCTTGGTCAGTTTGCATACGAGATAGACCTTTAAAGCAATCTCCATTAATGCACATTTCCTGACCATTTGTTTGAAAAACACAAGAAATTACTAATATTATAAATAAGAGTCTCGTTTTACTTTGGAACATTAATACTATTTTTTTTGGTTTTTAAGGTTATTTAAAAAGATCGCTTTTGCTATAAATCAAAATCAATTTTTTTACTTTTTGAGCCCTTCGGCTCTACTTTTACATTGATGTATAGATCGCTTTTCACAATTTCAATTCCATCTAAATCAAATACTTTAGTTTTTTTTCCTTTCTTATCTTGATTCTTTCTTTCCATTTGATATTTAAATTACGAATTTGTATGAAATCACTCACTTAATTTAATAACTAAAGTAGTAAATAATAAGCGAATAGAAAATTCAGGAGCCTTTTTGCTATAAATAAGTAAACAATTGCATCATTTAAAGTCCATTGATTGTAAAGGTCTTTTGTTGAGAATTGATTTTATGTATTCTGAGGCGCCCACATTTTTAGAAATTTAAATCTTTTTGGGTATTCTTCTCTAGGACAAAATGCTAAACAGACTTCATCATTACCTAAAGATGATTCTGTTAATGCAACAAAATCAGGCTCATCTTTAAGCTTCTCAAATTCTATTTCATTGGTGACACAAACTACTTTTTTAAAAATGCCGTTGATCCACTTTTGCATATCCTCATTTGTTTCATACTTTTTATAACAAGCCAATGAAGCATGAGCAGTAATCACAGGCACTAGTTTATCTGGAATATTATCTTTTACAATGATGTACATTTTCATAACGTGAAGATTACTATGAGATTTCTAATATAAAAGAAGAAACGGTAATTGCTAGGGTGTAAGTATATATGAAGTTATGAATGCAGCATGATTAGTCAATTTATTGAAATGCCTGCATTGTTTTTTTACAATAGCATTTTGTTGTACCATCTTATCTCCGACGAGTGAGGAATGAGAGAGAAAAAGACTTGAGTAAAAACTAGCCCTAATTGCTGTCTGTAATAAGCTCTTAAAACAAGCTTTTGCCATAGCAAAATCAGGACTCATTTACGATGATTCTTACAGAAGTAAGCTAGTGATAAAATAAAGCAAATTTTACTTGTTTTATACCACAGAACTTTGTTGCCCAACGTTTTTATTCTTTTTCAAATACCCATTCCATATTTAAAAACTCATAAACTAGTCTTGATGAATATTCGAAAGGGCTTTTGCTTTCAACTTCAGTTCCTTTTTTTACAGATTTTCCAAATTTCTCAATCAATGATGCATTTAATAAATTACGTTCATTTAAAGTCAATACAGAATATTGCTTATTCTTTTCTTTGTTCGGTTTTTCCTTTGCTAAAGTCATACATATTCCTAGTGAAATTTCTCTAAAAAATCCTGTAACAAGCTTATTTTGGTCGATTAAAGATTTGTTTTTTTTCTTTAATTCCTTTTTTGTGTATTCTGAGTTGGTTACAAAATTGAGATATTCATAATTCATTTGCACCAAATTTGTCATTAGATTTCTCAAATCAGTTGTTACTTCTTTAATGTTACTATTTTCGCTTTTTGAATATTTCAATAGTTTATTCATTGAATATAAAACTAACTCATTGTTATATTCTGTAATTGCAGTTTTTAATAATTCAGATTCAGTTTTGTTTTCCAGTGTTGTCCGAAATTCAAGAGTTGTTTTATCCAATCTTGAAAATACTTTAATACAATCATCAACAAAATTAAAATGGTCATTTGCAAAGGTCGTATTTCCAATTAATAACCCAAATATTAATAAAATACATTTAATTTTCATTTTCTCTTTTTTTTATTCAAATGTTTTAATGAAGGATTTTTATTTCTCAATCTATAGAGTTATTGGTATAGAATAGTTTGATTGAATTTTCTCGTCATTATAAGTTGCTGGTTCTACTTTAGGGATTTTTTCTAAAATAACATCTAATTTATTTTTTAGTTCTATGTTTTTACTTGTTACAATCAGTGTTGCTAGCTTTCCTTTTTTGTCAAAAGTTAAATTAGCTGACGCATTTTCTCCTTTATTTGCGGATATAAAATCTTTATCTAAACTTTGAATAATTAATTCACTTATTTTTTGTTCAAAACACTCTTTATATTCTTTTTCAGAACTTGTTTCGCAACTTGGATATTTTATATGAACTATTTTAATGTCTAAAGGATATGGTAATTTTTCAGCATTCGACTTTTTGTCGAACTTATTAAGTTCGTAAAGGTTTATTTTTTTGTTTTTCTCTAATGACGTATAAAACGCATAAGATGCTGTTACTGAACGGAATTTCGAAATAGAGTAAGGTGGTTTGAACAATGGTAAGCTATCAAGAACTTTTTGAGCAATAATTTGTACGTTTTTGTTTTCTGTTTCTAAATTCAATATCGTGGATTCTCCATTTTCATCAACTCTTATATTTATTTTTATTACAATTTTTTTAATCTCAAAATTATTCTTTTTATGCTGTTCATTAATAGCATAAGCAATAAGGTTTCCAATTCCTTCTTGAAGACAATTAATTTTATCTCCAGATTTATCGCAGTTTATAAATGTTGCTGAAGTTTCATTCCAATAGTCTAGCATTGTTTTTTCTTTCTGACTAAAACAGAATGAATGACAAAATATTAAAATTGTTAATATTCTTTTATCCATAATTTTGGTTCAAATGTTGAGTAACGGTTTAGGATATGCGCAGTTGCGTATCTCAGCCTTATGTTTCCAAATATACCCAAACCTTAGAAAATTCCGCAGGGATTTTCGAATAAGCAAGAACCGAGCAATTGCGTATAGCCTGTGTTGCCATTAGTTTTTTATTATTTCGTTGTTAAATAGTTACGAAGATCGTCTAAATGATTTTTACCATAAATCACTAAAATTTTGTCATGTCTAGAGGAATTTATTTCGGCAGCTAAATTTTTATTCCGAAAATCTTCCATAAATTCATCCTTAAACCTTGCGCCTATTTCTTCTGAGATTTTATCGCAACTATATTCACTCAAGTTGCTTGGTGTCTGTATATCACATTTATCTAATTCTATTAAACCGTATCTTTCTTCGTAGGCATCTATTAATTCATTAATAGTTGTGTCGGCATTTATGGCATTGCTCATATCAACATCAAGCTGCGGATATTTTGGCTGATTTATCAATTTATAATCTCCTTTGTATTTAAATTTACCACCTATCTTTTGTGTTAAGGTGTCATAATATTTGGTAGTTTGCAATCCAGTAATTTTCCTAATCTTTTTCCTATACATATCATTAGTCAAAGAGTCATTAGACTTGTCAATTCCCACAAGTTCGTAAAATACGACGTAATCTTTTTTTGCAATGAGTCAACTTTATATCCTACGTCATTGTAAAATTCTTCCCTACCGATATGATGCATTCCGATAAATAATATTTCTTTGTTTTTATGTTTGATTTGTTGTATTTCAACTTTGTCTTCAAAAACTCCAATTTTTTCTAAAGCTTTATCCAAGAATAAAGAAGTACAAGACGTAAGAGAGAGTATTATTGAGATAAGAATTATTTTTTTCATTGTTGGTTTGTTAAATTAATGACAACGGTTTTGTATATGGCTCGTAGCGTGTGAATTAGCGATAACTATTCGGTTAAGCTCAAGCCAGATTTTTAAATTTTACTATTTATTTTTTTTACTTGGAAATCGTCAAATTTAAAAATTTGGCGACTTTCCAAATATACATTAACTTCGTTTAAGCAACTACCAAGCTATGAGCTATATACGTTGTTACCTGCTGGCAATTTCTATCCCATTCTTTATTATTTTACTCCGATATATTTACGATTCTAATTTCATTCGGATTATAATAGTTGCAATTGGTTAATTGGTACAGTCTCTATAGTTTTTAATTTTACTATTTATCTGAATTATCAATTCTTATAAAATTATATACCCCTTTTCCTTCTGCTATTAATTCATCTTTTTGGAAGGCTTTCATTTTAGTTACAAGTATTCTATTGCCTAATCTAACGATTTTTCCTTCTACAATTATTGGTAATGCTTCTGCTCCTTTTAGATAATCTATTCTTAAATCAATTGTAGCTAACTTATCTTCAAAGGATGTAAAGTGAGTTCCACCTGCTATGCCTCCTACAGAATCCATTATTGTTGCAATAATTCCACCGTGCCATCTATTTCTTCTAATATCTCCAACAACTTCGTCTCTAAAAGGAACGTTTACTTTTACAAATCCTTTTTCGAGAATCAATAATTTCAAGCCTAAAAATCTATGAATTGGTATCTTTTCTTCAATTGTTTCTTTTAGAAATTCTATATTTTTCTGAATCATTTTTCCGATTTTTTATAATTGTTTAATAGGTCTAATCCTTTTTGAGTACAGATACCTTTTAAATAAAAGTATAAATAAGCATTATTAATTTCGGTAGCAGTAAAATCTTTTGGGTTAAATATTGATTTGTCTTTAATGTTATTTATTCCAATATAATAAAAACGGCTTATTAGTTTAATGTTAATTTCTTTGCTATACAATCCTTGCTTGATTCCTTTTTTTAAGTTTTTGGTAATGCACTTATCCATTTCAGCAAATTGACGAGTTATTAAAGATTGATATATTTTTGGAAAATATTTTTGAAATTGAAGGTATGGTGAAGTGTTTTCACTTTTTAAAACTTTAAAAACAAAATCTTTAATTAGATACATTTCTCTAATGGGATTTTCATTCAATTCCATAATTTCATTAATACCATTTGTGATTCTATGAAATAAATATTCTGAACCAGCCTTTACAAGTTCTCTTTTTGTATTAAAATATTTATAGATGGTTTTTTTAGAAATTCCCATTTCATAAGCAATCGTATCCATTGTCAATCCTTTTGAACCTCGTACAAGGAACATTTCAGTTGATTTTTCGATGATTTTATCTTTCATCTCTTTTAGGATTAATATTTATTTTCGGTGCTTGCAGGTAACGGTCCTGGCTATGATTTCGTTGCTGAGTAAGTAAGCCTTAGTTTTCGGCTGTCCTAAACGTGAATTATTGCAACTC
>NZ_MAAX01000202.1 GCF_002162835.1 Nonlabens dokdonensis | reverse complement strand
CACCCATTGTGGCACACATTTCATCCAGCATTTGTTCTGGCCTAACTATTTGACGTTCTTCTGGAAGGTACCATGCAGCTCCTAAGGATTGCCCACGTGGGACTATGGTAACTTTAATAAGAGGTGCAGCATGCTCTGTCATCCAGCTTACTGTGGCATGACCAGCCTCGTGAAATGCAATAGTCTTTTTCTCAGATGGTGTTATGAGTTTATTCTTTTTCTCTAAACCACCTACTATTCTATCTACAGCATCTAAAAAGTCTTGTTTGCCTACAGCTTTTTTACCATTTCTTGCAGCAATAAGAGCAGCCTCGTTACATACGTTTGCTATGTCAGCTCCAGAGAATCCAGGAGTTTGTTTAGCTAGAAATGCTGTGTCTAACTCATTTTCTACTTTTTTGAGTGGTCTTAAGTGCACTTCAAAAATTTCTTCACGTTCTCTTACATCTGGCAGGTCTACGTAAATCTGTCTGTCAAAACGACCAGCACGCATAAGAGCTTTGTCTAAGATATCAGCTCTGTTTGTTGCGGCAAGTACAATAACATTGGTATTAGTCCCAAAACCATCCATTTCCGTAAGAAGCTGGTTCAATGTGTTTTCTCTCTCATCATTAGATCCAGACATGTTAGATTTTCCTCGGGCACGACCTATGGCATCTATCTCATCAATAAATATAATGGCAGGAGACTTCTCTTTCGCTTGTTTAAATAAGTCACGCACACGACTTGCACCTACACCTACAAACATTTCAACAAAATCAGATCCACTTAATGAAAAGAAAGGAACCTTTGCTTCACCAGCCACAGCTTTTGCAAGAAGTGTTTTACCTGTTCCAGGTGATCCTACTAGTAACGCACCTTTAGGAATTTTACCACCTAGTGAGGTGTACTTTTCAGGATTTTTTAAAAAGTCTACAATCTCTTGTACTTCTTCCTTAGCACCTTCTAATCCAGCTACATCCTTAAATGTAGTTTTAACGTCAGTTTTTTGATCAAATAATTTTGCTTTGGATTTACCTATGTTAAAAATTTGTCCGCCGCCGCCGCCAGCGCCGCCGCCACTCATTCTTCTCATTAAGAATAACCAGATTCCTATGATTAAAATAAATGGTAAAATAGAAAGCAGTAAATCCATAAGACCTTCATCTTCACGGTCAAATACCAACGTCGTTTCTGGACTCGAAGTATTTATAACTTCCTTAAGTTGCTCTTCAAAAGCTTTTGCATCACCGAATTCTACGGTGTAGTTAGGTAATTTAATACCACCAAAAGATGGTGCTTTTTTACTTGCTTTATGCTCTGGTTTTTTAAGCGCTTCAGTAGTCATGTAGACTTGAGCAATACCTCTATTACTGACTACAACTATACTGTCTACTTCTCTATCTTCTATAGCATCAAAAAACTCTAGATAATCTAATCTTTTAGTTTGATTAACAGAGTTGTTTACTAGATAGTATCCTATGAAAAGTATAGCTATAGGAGTAACAATCCACCAAATGTTGAATTTAGGTTTTCCTGAGCCCGGCTTTAAATTAGGACGTTTTTTATTATTTGAATTTTCTGACATTGTACTGGTATGAACTTATTAATAAGCACTTTCTATAACGGTAATTTTTGCATCACCCCAAAGCTCTTCTAAATCGTAATATTCTCTTATTTGTTGTTGAAAAACGTGTACTACCACATTAACATAATCCATTAGCACCCATTCTCCTTGATTTTCACCTTCTATATGCCATGCGTTTTCTTGTAATTCTTTGCTCACTTTTCTTTGAATCGAATTAGAAATAGCGTTAACCTGTGTGTTAGAACTACCGTTGCATATTACAAAGTAACTCGTCACAGTGTTTTCAATTTCTCTTAGGTCTAGTATAGTGATGTCTTTTCCTTTTACATCCTCAATGCCGGCAACGATTTGTGCAATGAGCGCATCAGCAGAAACATTTTCTTTGATCATTAATTATTGTTTGTATTCACAAATTTATTCTTTTTTTGAGCTTGTTTTACTAAATTACCCATAAACTCGCAAATAAATATTCAATTGAACATTGTCAAATTACATGCCACTACATCAACAAATGATGAGTTGAAATCTCGCTTTCGCGAAAGCGAATTACCACAACTTACTACTATATATACTCTCGAGCAATCTCAAGGGAAAGGGCAACAAGGTGCAAAATGGGTTTCTGAAAAAGGTAAAAACTTGACATTTAGTGTTTTAATTAAGAAAAACTTACAAAATTTATCACCTTTTTTAATTAATCAATTGATCTCTGTCACCATAGTCGAATGGCTTAAAGATGAATTACAAATACAGTCAAAAATTAAGTGGCCTAACGACATACTGTCAGTACGACATAAACTGTGCGGAATTCTCATTGAAAATATATATGCTGGAGAGCATATTGCTTATAGCATTATAGGTATAGGGCTTAATGTAAATCAAGAAGAATTCATTGATTTACCTAAAGCTATTTCTTTAAAACAGATTACAAATAGAGAATTTGATCTAGAAAAGTTGCTTATCAGTTTTTTAAAACAACTTAAAAACAATTTGCGCAACCCCATAGAAGTTGCGCAAAAGTATACTAAGTATCTATTTAAGTTTAATCAGGTAGCTTCATTTATATCTGACAGCGGTACCTTTAAAGGCACCGTAAAAGGTACCACTGCTGATGGGAAGCTAATTCTTGAAACCAGTGGTGAACAAAGATTATTTACCCTTAAAGAGTTAAAATGGATCTACTAGATTTTTTCTATACCGTTTGCTAGTTGATCCAAGAATTTATTGATAGGGCCTTTAATCATCATTGCCATCATAGCATTAAAATCCCCATTAAAAAATAGCTGTGCTTCAGAGCCAGAGTTTACTTCATTGATTTTACACGTAAGTGTGAAGGCTAGTTTATCGCTTGTAGAACCTAATACCACCTCAGAATGTGGAGTTTTATCTTTAAGACCTAATGCTATTTCTGGCATTCCTTTAAGACCAAAGAGGAATTTATCCTCACCTCTCAATTCAAACTTTGTGTCTTCTGGCATTAAATTTTTAAAATTTTCTACCTGAGTTAAAAAATTATATAACTCTTCTGGAGATTTTTGTGTTTGTGCAACACGGCTTTCTAAATTCATTTGTTATGTTTATGAGTTCCAATTGCTAGGATCTTTTCTCCAGCTTTTTAATAATTCTATTTCGGCGTCGTTAAAATGACCAGCTTGAGTGGCTTGCTCTACCAGATGATCATAATCACTTAACGTAGTCAGTTCTAGATCGTACTTTTTAAAATTTTCTACTGCAAAATCAAATCCATAAGAAAAAAGCGCTATCATACCTTTAACATCTGCTCCTGCAGCTTTAAGTGCATCTACTGCATTAAGACTGCTCTTACCAGTGCTTATAAGGTCTTCTACTACTACAACTTTATTGCCACTTTCTAGGTGACCTTCAATTTGATTCTTGCGACCATGCTTCTTTGCCTCAGGTCTCACGTATATAAACGGAAGATTCATATAGTCTGCCACAAGCATTCCTATACCTATTGCTCCTGTTGCCACACCTGCGATTACATCTGGTTTACCATAAAGAGCTTCTATGCGAGACGCTAGATGCTCTCTAAGAAAATTTCTAATTACTGGATATGAGAGTGTTACTCTGTTATCACAGTAAATAGGCGATTTCCATCCACTGGCC
Organism: Nonlabens dokdonensis; assembly: GCF_002162835.1. Taxonomy (GTDB): domain Bacteria; phylum Bacteroidota; class Bacteroidia; order Flavobacteriales; family Flavobacteriaceae; genus Nonlabens; species Nonlabens dokdonensis_B. Next base: position 6,187 of record NZ_MAAX01000202.1, on the reverse strand, counting down.
CATGTAAAAGGTTCTTGTGGTTGCAGTTTAATTGCTTTAATTTGCAATAATAACTCAGCAGTTTTTATTGCTATATCCTTATCTCTTACCATGGGACAAATGTATAAAGTTTTTGTGAAAGAGGTCGCTATAATCCTGACCTCTGATAAAAGCAAATTTAAAGATCATCATATCTTTCCTATTAAAAAGGTAGATTTTCAAGATCTTATAGAAAGAATAGAAAAAAAAGAACTTAATAAAGTTGTTCTTTATTCTAAAAGCGAAAAAAAGTTACTTAAAAGATTGCACAAACTAGCACCTATCGTGATTGCTGGCGGCGGTCTAGTGGTGAATCAAAATAATGATTTCTTATTTATTCATCGCAATGGTAAATGGGACTTACCTAAAGGAAAGGAAGAAAAAGGAGAAACTATAGAAGAGACGTCCATAAGAGAGGTAGAGGAAGAAACAGGTGTTAAGAACCTGAAAATTAAAGATTACCTAGGACATACCTATCATACTTTTTCAAGAAAAGGTAAGGTTAAATTGAAGCTTACACACTGGTTTATAATGGAGACAGATTCCATTAAAAAATTAAAACCGCAAAAGAAAGAAGGTATAGATAAGGCAGTGTGGCTTGATAAAGACATGGCCACACTCGCCTTAAAAGAATCATATGCTAATATTAGAGAATTATTTCCTGATGATATGTTAGTTGATCAAACGAGATAAATCTAGATAGTGTGTTAATTGATAGGCGTCAATCTCGATAATTACTGTGTCGTTTAAAAACTCAAATTGCTTAGGTAAATCTATTTTCTTAGATAATCTCAGACTCTTTGTCACTTCACCCTTAAAATCAAATGCTAATCCAGCGGTTTCAAAATCTTTAGGCTCAAATTTGAATGCTGTATTGCGCACGTATTCCATGAATTGATTTTGAACGTCTCCAGTAGGAATGTCGGTGACAAGATTAGCTACTTCTTGTTGCAAATTTGCATTAAAGATGGTCATAACATCTTGGCTCTTTTTCTCAGGAATAAGATCGCTAAGGTGAATTTCTTTAAGCTCTGGCTTTAAAAAGGTTTTGAGCAGTCTTCCTTGTTTTTGACCTCTTTTATAATTCAATTCATAACTTACAAAATCTTCATTCTCTGTGATAAATTGAGTGTTTACTGATAAAAGCCCTTCTATCTTTTGATCGTTGCAAAGCACTCTTTCCCTTCTATCGTGAAAGATTTCAATTATAGACCTTAAACTAGCATCTCGATTGTAAGTAACATCTATAAAATCCTTAGTGATTAACTCCTTGATAGGGTTTTCAATAATGCCTGCAATCTCTGCACTAGAATTGAAAACAGGGATGTTATAATTATACGTATTTCCATTACAGGCGATCTGTTTATCCATACTTTCATAAGGAATAGCCTCAGTAACGGTAACTTTTACTTCAGGTTTTTCTTTCTTTTTGTTACAAGAAAGCAATGCCATACAACTTAAAAATAATGCTGTTTTCTTCATTGTTTGTTCCATTTATAAATTGGGTAGTTTAAATGAGCTTGTTCATAATTGGGACTACGTTTGTGAATCCATTCTAACTGGCGGTAATTGCTACTTCTGAAATCTTTGTCGACTTTTTTAATAGAGTCAAATGTTGCTTTGAGAGCTTTATTTTTAGATAAAATATCACGAGCAGTAGCTTCAAAAACATAAGTAGAAAAACCTTCCTTTTGTTGCAATATAGTATCAAAATAATTCCATTTAAAAAAGGAATCTTGTCCAGCAGGTTCTAATGTTTCTAAGATATACCTTATTCCTGGTTGCTTAGTTGGGATAAGGATATCGCTTTCGCGAAAGCGTAACTCTACAACATCTTCTTGCACTTCTATATTACTATGAGGAAAATGACCTTCATAAGCATTATTTGCAGTACGATAATTTGCGATACGATATTTAGCAACGGTTAATGTGGTGTCTTGCGTGATAAATTCCATCTGTATTTTATTACGTCTCATTAACTCAATAATTTTCCACTGGCCTTGTGGTATTATGTAATATTCAGGAATTGCAATACTATCTGTCCCATTAAAGTGATTTTTGTAAACTGTTTTCTTTGTAAATGGCTGCGATCGATCGTATGTCATTAATTTGTTTCCTGTCACATCGCTAGTGGTAGTTATAGCCTCATAGCCCATGAAATTTAAGGTGTCTGCTTTTGAATTGTTAAGTTGATGATTTAATGCATAAAACTTATCTTCAGTGAAAGCCTCAAACGATGCAGAGCGCACTTGCTTTATAACCTCGACGTTTTCTGAGCCTATGGTTATCATTTCTTCCATAATAGCTTTAGTTCCCATAACACGATCTTTATAGGGTTTGAGCATGTGGGTTTCTACCATCATGCCTAGGGTATTCCATAAACTGGTATATCCGGTAGAATATCTAGGGTGATCCATGAATTGTGAAAAGCCGTTTTCTGGAGAAGAACCCCATACATTTACATATGGTGTGATAGGTAATTCTCTTTCTTTAAGGCGTTTCTCTAACTCTGGTTGTAATTGATCATATAAATAGTTTCCAGCCTCGTGGCCTAACTTATTGTGTTGTGTGAATAAATGGGTTAGTGTGTATTGATAATCAGCTCCATTACTTACATGGTTATCTATAAATATATCAGGATTAATCATATGGTAGATGTCGTAAAATGCAAGTGCATTACGGGAGTCTGCCTTTATAAAATCTCTATTGAGATCATAGTTGCGAGCATTACCTCTAAAACCATATGATTCTGGTCCATTTTGATTAGTACGTGTTGTAGAATTACGATTTAAAGCGCCACCTACATTGTAAATTGCAATAGCGCTAAATATTACATTTTCTGGAGCGTCTAGTTTGCCTACTGCCAGATCTCTCATGAGCATCATGGTCGCATCTATACCGTCACTTTCTCCAGGGTGAATGCCATTATTTATAAGTATTTTAATTTTATCTTCATTAACACTTTTCCAGTTTATGGAATTTTTAGAATAACTGATTAGGTGTAATGGCTTACCACTGTCTGTAAGTCCTACTTCTTCCATAACAACAGTAGAATATTCAGAACTCAATTCTTCATAGAATGATATTACCTCATTATAAGTAGCAGTCTGGTTGCCATTACCTTTTTCAAATGGGGTTATAAATTCTTTGATTTCTTGAGCTGTTTCTTCTTTAGTAGGCTCTCCACAAGAAATTAAAATAAATGATATGGCAACTATTAAATAATTTTTCATGTTATATTCTTACTGAGTTAGGTACTAGGCTAGTGTAGTCTCCATTATTTCTTATTACATCACGTACAATAGAGGATGAAATATAACTTTTACCAGAGCTAGTAAGTAGAAATACGGTTTCAATTTCTGATAGTTTTCTATTAGTGTGAGCAATGGCTTTTTCAAATTCAAAATCTCCAGGATTGCGCAATCCTCTCAAAATAAAAGCCGCATCTTGTTCTTTACAAAAGTCTATCGTTAAACCAGAATAGGTTATAACTTTAATTTGAGCTTTATTACCAAAAGATTCTTCAATAAAGCGTTTGCGTTCTTCAAGTGAAAACATATACTTCTTATCAGCATTTACACCTATTGCAATGATAATCTCATCAAAAAGTCCCAAACCTCGCTCAATAATGTCGTAGTGTCCTAACGTGATAGGGTCAAAACTTCCTGGGAAAACAGCTCTTTTCATAATGTATGTTGTTTAATCGTATTTTCTATAACGTCAGTAAGAACATCTGTTAACTTAAGATTAGAAGCTTGAATTTGTTGAGGAATGATACTTTCTTTACTCATTCCAGGATTTGTATTTATTTCTATAAAATGCGGCGTTCCATTATGGAAAATAAAGTCTGCTCTAGCGAGCCCTTTAAGTTTTAATACTTGGTATATACGTTTTGTAATATCTTGAACTGCTTTTTTGTTTTCTTCACTGATGCGTGCAGGTGTTATTTCTTTGGATTTGCCTTCATATTTTGCTTCATAATCAAAGAAATCATTTTCTGTAACGATTTCTGTAGGTAAAAGTACATGAATTGTATCATCTATTTGATACGCTCCTACTGATACCTCTACGCCATCTAAGAAGGATTCAATAATAATTTCTTCATCTACTGCAAATGCAGTTTCTAGAGCGGCATCCATTTCTTTAACCTTGTAAACTTTAGAAACTCCAAAGCTACTACCACTTCTATTTGCTTTTACGAATAGAGGTAAACCTATACTACGGGCAATCAATTCTGCATCGATCGTATCTCCTTTGTTTACATATAAGTGATTGCCAGTAGTGATATTCCAAGGTTTTAATACAGCAATACAGTCTCTTTTATTAAAAGTAATAGCACTTTGGTATGAATCGCAAGAGGTTTGTGGAATACGTAATAATTCTAAGTAAGCTTGTAACTTGCCATCTTCTCCTGGTGTACCATGGACAGTATTGTAACAACAGTTAAATGTAATGTGTTCTCCCTCAATATTTAAACTGAAATCATTTTTGTTAATCTCAAATTTTTGAGACTGTTCATTTAAATAGTACCATCCATCTTCTAAAATATGAATAGGGTAGACCGTGTATAGATCTTTATCAAGAAATTGGGTAATAACAGCTCCACTCTTCAGGGATATTTCCCACTCATGAGAATAGCCACCCATTAATACTGCAATGTTTTTCATTGGTTTTGTTTTCGCGCAAGCGTCCACAACAAAGTTAAAAAAGTTGTCGTTCTAAGAAGGTATTCTATCCGTATCTTTGTTGCATTATTAACTAGTGGAGAAAAATACGCTTATTTTAGCCTTTTAAAATCAATACATCCCTATGAATTTCTTCAGATTCATTTTTACCAAAACATTTTGGATTCAAGTAGTTATAGCAGCTGTGGTAACAGTTGTACTGTGTTTTACCTATTTATTTTGGTTGGACTGGTATACTAACCACGATCAAAAAATTGAAGTACCTAATTTAGAAAAGCTAACTTTAACAGAGGTTAAAGAACAACTTGAAGATTTAGATCTACGTAGTAAAATAATAGATAGTACGAGTTATAATCCTGCTTTTAAGCCTAGAACAGTTATTGAACAAGATCCTCTTGCAGGAAAATTTGTAAAAGAAAACCGTCAGATTTATATTAAAGTGAACGCATCAGGCTATGAAAAAGTTACCGTACCTAATTTAATATATAAAACTAAGAGGCTGGCAGTGCCTACCTTAGAAGCCTTAGGCTTTAAAATAGGCGAGATTACATATAAACCTAACATCGCTGAGAATACGGTTCTAGAAATGCGTTACAAAAATAAAAAGCTAGAGCCAGGAACACAGTTAAGTAAAACTTCTACTATAGATCTAGTTCTTGCAGATGGTAATAACCCAGCTGCTCGTAATGATGTAAATGATGATGAGTAAAGATATAGAACACGATAGTATAGAGAGTCTTGATAAACATGAACATTATCAATTTACCGCCGGTAGTGGGCAAGATCCACTGCGAGTAGATAAATATTTAATGAACTTTATCGAGAATGCAACACGCTCAAAAATTCAACAAGGTATTAAAGAAGGAGCCGTTACTGTAAACGGTGAGGTTGTAAAATCTAATTATAAGGTAAAGCCACATGATGACATAAGAGTATCGTTTGATCATCCACCTCATGAATCTTTATTAGTGGCAGAGGATATACCGTTAAACATAGTATATGAAGATGACCACCTTGTTGTTGTGAATAAGCCTGCAGGAATGGTGGTCCATCCAGGGCATGGTAATTATTCTGGTACTTTAATCAATGCATTAATTCACCATTTTGAAAACTTGCCTAATAACTCTAGCAATAGACCAGGACTTGTTCATAGAATCGATAAAGACACGAGTGGCCTTTTAGTAGTGGCCAAAACGGAAGAGGCAATGGCTTATCTATCTGCTCAATTTGCTGCAAAAACTAGTGAAAGAGAGTACATCGCAATCGTTTGGGGTAATTTTCAAGAAAAATCCGGGACGGTAGAAGGGAATATTGGACGTCATCCTAAAAACAGACTACAAAACACCGTATGGCTGGATGATGAAGCCTATAAAGGAAAACCTGCCGTTACTCATTATACAGTTACTGAAGATTTAGGTTATGTATCGGTAATAAGTTGCCGTCTAGAAACAGGTCGTACACACCAGATACGAGTTCACATGAAA
>NZ_MAAX01000058.1 GCF_002162835.1 Nonlabens dokdonensis | reverse complement strand
GTTCTTACTGGTGGTGGTAGCCAGTTAAAACATATTAAACAACTTGCAGAGTATGTTACTGGAATGCCTAGCCGTATAGGTTATCCTAATGAGCACCTCGCGGGAGATAGTGATACAGAAAGTACAAGTCCATTGTTTGCTACCGCTGTAGGACTTGTTATGAAAGGACTAGAAGATCAATTTGAAGAAGAAGTAGAGGAAGAAGTTGTTGAGGCTGAGGTGACTGACGTAGAACAACCAGTAAATGAAGTTCAAGAAGAGGAGCGACCTACGGTCACTGAAGAAATAAAAAAGAAAGGAATATTTGACTCTTGGGCGACTAAGTTCAAGGAGTTTCTAGACAAAGCTGAGTAAACAGTAAATAATCAAAAAAAATAAAAAGAAAAGCAATTACCGTGATGTAAACATCACAATTGAATCCATAAAGTAGCACTATTATGAGTGAAGAATTTAACAGTATCGCTTTTGATTTACCTAAAAATAAATCAAACGTCATTAAAGTCATCGGTGTAGGTGGTGGAGGTAGCAATGCTATCAAGCACATGTACCAGCAAGGAATTAAAGGAGTAGATTTTGTAATCTGTAATACAGATTCACAAGCACTAGATAACAGTCCAGTGCCTAATAAAATACAGCTAGGTGTCACCCTAACAGAAGGTCTTGGAGCTGGAGCAAATCCCGAAGTAGGAGAGCGTGCTGCACAAGAAAGCATGCAAGATGTAAAGGACTTACTTGATTCTAATACAAAAATGGTTTTCATCACCGCCGGAATGGGTGGAGGAACTGGTACTGGAGCAGCACCTGTTATCGCGCAAATTGCTCGTGACATGGATATTCTTACAGTAGGAATTGTTACCACGCCTTTTCAGTTTGAAGGTAAAGTGCGTAATGAGCAAGCTCAAATGGGAATTGAAAAATTCCGTAAGAGCGTGGATTCTTTGATTATTATCAACAATAATAAATTGAGAGATGTTTATGGAAATTTAGGTTTCAAAGCAGGATTTTCAAAAGCTGATGAGGTACTTGCTACTGCCTCAAGAGGTATTGCTGAGGTAATAACAAATCACTACACTCAAAACATTGACCTGCGCGATGCAAAAACAGTACTCGCAAATAGTGGTACCGCAATAATGGGTAGTGCGCAGTCTACCGGTTCTAATCGTGCTCAAGAAGGAATTCTTAAAGCGCTCGATTCTCCATTATTAAACGATAATAAAATATCAGGAGCAAAGAATGTGTTGCTATTAATCGTTTCTGGTACTGAAGAAATTACCATTGATGAGATAGGTGAAGTAAACGAGCACATCCAGAATGAAGCTGGTGGCGTCGCAAATATTATCATGGGAGTAGGTGAAGATGAGGCTTTAGGAGACGCTATTTCCATTACCGTGATCGCAACTGGTTTTGATGCAGAGCAGCAAAATGAAATATCAAATACTGAAGCAAAACGTATTATTCATACTCTGGAAGAAGAGCAGCGTGCTACTGCCATATTAAAGGAAAGTAATAATGATGTGCTGCCTGGTAAACTAATTATGGATCTTGAAGAAGATCAGGAAGAGGATGCCGCTTTCGCGAAAGCGGAACAGGAACCAAAAACGGTAAAACCATCTCAGCCAGAAGAACCTCTGATCATAGTTCACGAATTAGGAGATGAAGAACCAGAAGATACTATTTCACCTGTGATGGACGAGAATCCATTAATTCCTACAAATGAGTTTATCGAGAACTTAAACGTGGTCTATGAAGAGGTGCTAGATAAATCTCAAGAATTTGTTATTAGAGAAGTTCAGACAGAAGAAATAAGTACGCTTAAATCACCTGTTCAGGAAGAAGAGAAAGATCAGTTTTTCTTAGATTTTGACATGCCGCTATCATCGCAGTTACAAGAAGAAGAAACTAACACTGTGAAGCATGAGTTAGAAGATATTGAAGTAAATGATCCTATAAATGTAGTGCCAGTTACTGAGTTCTCTGATAAAGGTATTAAGAAATATTCTCTAGAAGATTATATGGATGTAGAGGAACAGTTAAATACTGCAAAGCCTAAAGAATCTAATCGAGAAAACGTAGTTGCAGAGCCAGAAATAAGAATGGTAACTAAAGATGTGAAATCAACTGAGGTGCCATCACAACCAGAGATAGATCAAGATGTAGACCCTACAGACTTACCTCTTAATCAAGTGCTAGTGCAAAGAGCAGAAGAGCGTAAGCGCAAAATGCATGCTTACAATTTTAAGTTTAAGAGTTCTCACAGGTTAGATGAAATAGAAAAGCAACCAGCCTATTTAAGACAAGGTATTGAGCTGGATAAATTACCTGAAGAAAACGATAGGTCTAGAACCACACTTTCTACAGATGAGAATAATGAAATACAACTCAGATCCAGCAATAATTCATTCTTACATGATAATGTAGATTAAAAGCTTTTAACTACCTTGATAATCAACCCAAAGGCTCAAAAAGTCTTTGGGTTTTTTAATGCACATAGTTTTGATGGTGTTGATATGTTAAGTACGTATTTTATTGCAACTTAAATTCTTACTTTTGTTAATAAAACAAGATTATGAGTTTAGAGAAAGATATAATGAGTGCAATGAAGGAGGCTATGAAGGCCAAAGATCAAACTGCTCTCGCTGCATTAAGAGCTGTTAAAAGTGAAATATTACTGGCAAAAACATCTGGTGGTGATGAAGGATTAAGCGAGGATGAAGAAATTAAAATTGTTCAAAAACTTGTCAAACAACGCAAGGATAGTGCTCGTATTTTTTCAGAACAGAATAGAGAAGATCTCTCTGAGCCAGAACTTGCTCAGGCAGCAGTCTTAGAGAAGTTTCTTCCAGAACAAATGAGTGAAGAAGAAATAACTAAGGTGATTTCTGATATTATTTCTAAGACCGGAGCTTCTGGGATGAAAGATATGGGGAAAGTAATGGGAATGGCAAATAAAGAGCTCGCAGGTAAAGCAGATGGTAGAACGATCAGCACGATTGTTAAGTCGCAATTAACTTAAGTTAGTTATACTTTTAAAAAATTTGAAGGCTGCAATTTATTGCAGCCTTTTTTTGATTTCAAAAGTTTATGTAAACAAGATTCTTGTATGGATACGTTCACTGTTTATCCTGATAGCCTCCATTCTAAAATTGAAATTGTCGTTTGAGTAAATAACTATATGTAAATGAATCTCACAAGTTACAGCGCTCTATTGATGGAGTTGTTAACGGTTTAAATGTTTTGTAAACGATTAGTTTTACATTACTTATAGTTTTAGTTCTTGAAAATGAATTTTATTTTAATTACACTTTCGCGAAAGCGATATTTTTAAAATCACTATCTTTAAGAACCAACTTAAAGCTATGAATCAATTACGTTATTATGATTTAGGATATTCTGAAGTATTTGTTTTTGAACATTATTTAGTTAACCAAATTAAAGATGGTGTTGTGGTTAATCAAGAACATGTTGAAGTTTTACAAAATATGATTACAAGACATTTTTTTGATCGTGACCTCATATACATTGCTAACAGAATTAATTCTTATTCTATAGATCCTCTTATCTATCGAGAAGTCGCAGAAATTGAAAATCTAAAAGGTCTTGCCATAGTCGTTAATTCAGACATGAAAATGAAAACTGCTATGTATGAAAAGCAATTTTATTCTAGGCCTTATGAGGTTTTCTACACAATGAATGAGGCAATTATCTGGGCAGCATTACAGCTTAAAGTTTTATAGTAAAAATAACCGTTTTTAAAAATCAATTTTTGATAGCATTTTACTAATTTAAACAACTCAATTAATTGATTTAATGATATGAAAATTATACATGTAAGTGCAGAGTGTTACCCTATCGCAAAAGTAGGTGGTCTGGCAGATGTCGTAGGTGCACTTCCTAAGTATCAGAATGTAGAAGGACATGAGGCAAGTGTTATCATGCCTTATTACAATATTCCATTTACTCAAAATAACGCCTTTGAATCGGTTTACAATGGTGTTATAAAGATGGATCAAGTAGCATATGATTTTGAGATATTGAAACCTGAAAATTTGCAATTAGGTTTTGACATTTATCTGGTAAAAATTTCAGGAGTTTTATATAAAGAATATGTATACTCAAGAGATGATGTAGAGCGTTTTATGGCGTTTCAAACTGCGACATTGAGCTGGCTATCTGTGCAAAGTGAGTTGCCACAGGTAGTACATTGCCATGATCATCACACTGGTTTAGTTCCTTTTATGATGCAGTATTGCTATGATTTTAAACAATTTAAAGAGATTCCCTCGGTGCTAAGTATTCATAATGCACAATATCAAGGCTGGTTTTCTCATGATAAGATTAACCTTATTCCTGAATTTGATAAAGAACATATAGGTTTACTGGATTGGTCGGGAAATATTAATCCGCTGGCATGCGCTATTAAGTGCGCGTGGCGAGTAAATACAGTTTCTCCTAGTTATATGGAAGAATTAAAAGAGAATGCTAACCATTTAGAAAGCCTATTGAGTCATGAGGCACCTAAATGTATAGGTATTCTTAATGGTATTGATACAGAAGTATGGAACCCTGAAAAAGACAGTTACTTAGTTAAAAATTATAGTTTACAGAAAGCTACTAGCGGTAAAAAAGCAAACAAAAAATGGTTGTGTAATACATTTAATTTAGATGCTGATAAACCATTATTTGCTTTTATCGGAAGACTGGTATATGAAAAAGGATCTGATTTATTTCCTGAAGCTTTTGATCAAATATTAAATAATGAGGACGTTTCTATTTTATTGCTAGGGTCAGGTGAGCAAAGTACTGAAGAAAAATTGCTGGAACTCAAAGAACGATTTAAAGGTACATTTAATGCTTTCATAGGTTATGACGAGAAGTTGTCTCATATTATCTATGCTGGTGCAGATTTTCTTCTTATGCCTTCTCGTGTAGAGCCATGTGGTTTAAATCAAATGTACTCCTTAAGATATGGTACTATTCCAGTAGTTAGAAGTATAGGTGGATTAAAGGATACGATAGTAGATATGGAAGATGGTGGTTTTGGTTTTACACATGAAGATGCCACTGTAGATCAAATAGTTGCTGCAGTTAAAAGAGCCTGCTTACTATATAAAGAGCAAAAAGAATTTAAAAGAATTATTAAACATATTATGCAAATAGATCACTCTTGGAATCGATCTGCCGTAGCATATATAAACATGTATGAATCTATAACAAACTGATTATGATTAATGACAAAGTCTTAAGTATTATTTTAGGTGGTGGGCAAGGTACGAGATTATATCCTTTAACAGAGAGTCGTTCAAAACCTGCGGTGCCTATTGCTGGTAAGTATCGATTAGTAGATATTCCTATTTCTAATTGTATTAACTCTGATATAAAAAGAATGTTCGTTTTGACACAGTTCAATTCGGCGTCTTTAAATAGACATATTAAAAACACATATCATTTTAGTTTCTTTAGTTCGGCTTTTGTAGATGTCCTAGCGGCAGAGCAAACCCCAGGAAATAAAGGATGGTTTCAAGGAACTGCAGATGCGGTGCGTCAAAGCATGCATCATTTTTTAAGACATGATTTTGAATATGCATTGATCTTATCTGGTGACCAATTGTATCAAATGGATTTTAATGAAATGATCCAGGCTCATATTGATGCTAAAGCCGAAATATCTATCGCTACCATTCCAGTAACTGAAAAAGATGCCACCTCTTTTGGAATATTAAAAACAGACGATCATAATGTCATTACTTCATTTATAGAAAAACCAGCTAAAGAGCTGTTGCCAGATTGGAAGTCTAACACCAGCAAAGAGATGAAAAAGCAAAAGAAAAATCATCTCGCCTCAATGGGGATTTATATCTTCAATAGAGATTTGTTAATTGAATTAATGAAAGATGAAAAGAATATAGACTTTGGTAAAGAAATCATTCCACAAGCGATATCTGATCATAAAACATTAAGTTATCAGTTTGAAGATTACTGGACAGATATAGGAAGTATAGATTCTTTTTTTGAGGCAAATCTAGGTTTGACAAATGATATTCCTGAGTTTAACTTGTATGATTCTAAACAGCGAGTGTATACTAATGCGAGAATATTGCCTACCTCAAAGATATCAGGAACTTTATTAGAAAAAGCTGTTGTCGCAGAAGGCTGCATCATCAGTGCTGCAAAAATTGAAAAATCAGTCATAGGTATTAGATCTAGAATAGGTAAAGAGAGTACTGTAATCAATACTTATATGATGGGTAATGACGAGTATGAATCGTTAGAATCTATAGAAAAAAGTAAGCCCGAAGTACTCAAAGGAATAGGTGAACGATGTTTTATTAAAAATACCATTATTGATAAAAATGTTTGCATAGGCGATGATGTGCGTATAAATGGAGGTTCTCATTTAAAAGATGATGAAACAGAGAATTATGTGATCAAAGATGGAATAGTCGTGATTAAGAAAAACGCGGTGATTCCTAAAGGCTTTTCACTTTAAAGATGACTCAAGTAATCACGCACAGCCGCTTTACAGATTTTGATATCGACTTATTTAAAAGCGGTAAGCATTACCGACTTTATGAGAAGTTTGGGTCCCACGTCACAACCGTTGATGGAGTAGAAGGAACTTATTTTGCTGTATGGGCGCCTAGTGCAAAGAGTGTTTCTGTCATAGGCGACTTTAATTTCTGGACAGAAGATGAGCACCTTCTTAAAGTACGATGGGATAGCAGCGGTATTTGGGAAGGTTTTATTCCTGGGGTGCACCACGGAGCAACGTATAAATATAAAATACGCTCTTCACATAACAATGTTGTTACTGAAAAAGCAGATCCTTACGCACGCCGTTGTGAGCATCCACCACGCACCGCTAGCATCGTTTATGACTTTAAGCCTAAATGGAGTGATCGTAAGTGGATGGAGTCAAGAGCCAGAAATAATGCTCTAGACGCGCCCTATTCTGTCTATGAAGTACACTTGTCCAGCTGGAAGAGAAAGGTAGAAGAAAATAGAAGTTTAAGTTACCATGAACTCGCTTTAGATCTAGTAGCTTACGCGAAAGAGATGCAATTCACACACATCGAGTTCATGCCTATTATGGAGTATCCTTATGACCCTTCTTGGGGTTATCAAATTACAGGATATTTTGCTCCTACGGCAAGATTTGGTTATCCTGAAGAATTCCAAGAACTGGTAAATGCATGTCATAATGCTGGTATAGGTGTTATTCTTGACTGGGTACCATCTCATTTTCCAGAAGACGCGCATGGCTTAGGAAATTTTGACGGGACACATTTGTACGAGCATCCTGATAGAAGAAGAGGTTACCATCCTGACTGGAAGTCATTGATTTTTAATTATGGTAGAAACGAGGTAAAAAGCTTTTTAATATCAAATGCTTTGTTTTGGCTCGATCAATACCATATTGATGGGTTGCGTGTAGATGCAGTAGCAAGTATGTTGTTTCTTGATTACTCGCGAGAAGATGGAGAATGGGAACCTAATATAAATGGTGGTAGAGAAAACCTAGAGGCAATAGCTTTTATGAAAGAAATGAACGAGGCTGTTTACTTAAACTATCCAGATACTCAAACCATCGCCGAAGAAAGCACAAGTTTTCCTATGGTAAGTAAACCTACATCTATAGGTGGCTTAGGTTTTGGTATGAAATGGATGATGGGATGGATGCACGACACGCTACAATATTTTAAAAAAGAGTCTATTCATAGAAAGCACCATCAAAATGACTTAACATTTTCCATGACTTATGCGTTTACTGAAAACTTTATGTTGCCTTTATCACATGATGAGGTTGTTTACGGTAAAAGTTCTATACTAGGTAGAATGCCAGGAGATCAATGGCAAAAGTTTGCTAATTTAAGATTGCTGTACTCTTATATGTTTACTCATCCAGGTGGTAAATTATTAATGATGGGATCTGAATTTGGGCAACATGAAGAGTGGGATTTTCAAGGAAGTCTGGACTGGCATTTAACTGATTATAAGCCGCATCAAGGAATTCAAAATATCATTAAAGATTTAAACCAGCTTTATAGAAGTGAGAAAGCTTTACATGAAAAGCAATTTGAACATGATGGCTTTGAATGGATTTCTTATGAAGATCATGAAAACTCCGTTATAAGTTATAAACGTAAAGGTGTGGATTCTCATGTATTAATAATTTGCAACATGACACCAGTTCCTAGAGATAACTACCGCATAGGAGTTCCCTCAGATGCCACTTATAAACTTTTGTTCAATAGCGATGCTATAAAATACGGCGGCTCAGATCGTACGGTTAAAAAGTCATTCTCTCCACAAAATAAATCTTGGCATGGAAGAGAAAATAGCGTAGAGTTGCGATTACCACCTTTGGGAATTTTGGTTTATAAAATCTAAATTAAAAAGCAGGAAATTAGTACTTGAAATCCAAAATCTCGTCCTGAAGTTTCTTGTCACCATCGTTTACGTGCAGGACACTGACATCTCCTGTACTTTCAATTACAACAGCTCTCACATCATCAAATTGCAGCACATTTGCTTCACGCAGTTTGGCAATGAGTTCTGATCGATGAAGATTTGACTTTTTCAAAGCCTCTTCAAGAATCTTTTCGTCCTTCATGATTAATATTGGGCCGTTAGTCGCGGCTTTTCTAAAGAGGTTGCTCTTTCGTTGTAAAACGGCAAAGATGACCTGAAAGATGACGATTGCAGCTAAGGTAACAAGACCATTACCTATTGAAATTGTAGTGTCCATCGCAACACTTGCCAGAATACTACCTATAGCAATGGTTGTGGCAAAATCAAAACTCGTCATTTTTGCAAAGGTGCGTAGATCAGCGATACGAGTGATAATTATAAGACAGCTGAAAATTAGCATGACACTTATAATGATAATCGTTGAGGTTTCCAGATCTGGTAATAGCCATTCATTAATGTTTTCCATGAAATCAGTTTAAAGGTTAAATATTAGCTTGTGTGACTGTAGTAAAATTCTGAAATAATACAGCGGGATCTTACTTTTAAACGTTAAATAATTATTGATGGATATATTTCAAGCTCAATATCTGGGTTTTTTATGATCAGCTTTTGGAAACGGCGTTAAATTTGGGTTAAGAGTTCCGCTTGTAGCGTTGTTTATTCCTAAATTATGAAAAAACATAGAGACATGAAGAACAAAGGATTATTAGCAACATTGCAAGCAAAACCAGATAAAGCAACTACCGTTGCAGACTTTATAAAAGGAGCTGTGGATCTGGCTAAAAAAGAAGAACAGACGCTCACTTGGTATAGTTTTAGAATTGACGAGTTAACTTTCGGAATATTTGACACTTTTGAAGACGAGGATGGTCGCGAGGCACATTTAAACGGAGAAATTGCAAAGGCTCTTATGGGAAAGGCAGACGAATTGTTGTCAGAAGCTCCAGATATTAAAAAGATCGATATTTTATCGGCTAAGTAATAATTATTAAACACGAAACCAAATGAACATTACTTTAAAGCAAGCCGAGAGTATTATAGAAGAAGCCAAAGCTAAAGCAAAGGAAATTGATACTAAAATGAATATAAGCGTTGTGGATGCTGGTGCCAATCCAGTAGCTTTTGCTCGTATGGATGGTGCCTGGCTGGGAAGTGCAGACATCGCTCTCAAGAAAGCTAAAACCGCTCGATATTTTGATATGCCCACTGGTAACATAGGCGAAATTTCACAACCTGGTGGTTCTTTATTCAATATAGAACATTCTAATGGCGGTCTTATAACTTTTCCAGGTGGAATCCCTATCAAGGATGCTTCTGGAGCCATTATAGGCGCCATAGGTGTAAGCGGCAGCACTGTAGAGAACGATCATACAGTAGCAGAAGCTGGCGCCAAAGCAATTTAATCGTCTTTTTATTATCAAATTAGAACCGCTTATTAGCGGTTT
>NZ_MAAX01000073.1 GCF_002162835.1 Nonlabens dokdonensis | reverse complement strand
ATTGAAAAGAAAAGGTAATAAGAAAATTAAAAAATTCGGCTCGTGCTTAACTGAAAAGTTATCGCTAATTTACACGCTACGAGCCATATACAAAACAGTTACCACACATTTGAAAAAATCATTATACATATCAATTATAATCGGAATAATATTTACTTCCTGTAAAAATGATGGGTTAAAAGACAATATATGGATTGGCGAATACACAACAAATGATGCGCGCGAATACTATTTTGCAGAAGAGAATATAATATCATTTGAAAATGGTCAATGGGTGGCGAAAGGCGTTTTGCTTAATTATGGCGAAGACACCAGATACGGAGAACAGAAAATTTTTTCAAACCAAATAGTATTCAACGAAGACTGGACGGAAGAAAATCCAATCGAAATTTATAATATCCAAACAATTAGTAAAGACTCTCTAGTTCTGCGAACACCAAATAGTGATAATTTTCACGTATATCGAAAATTACCTGAAACAGCTAAAAGCACCAAAAACATTAAAATTTCAGGAAAACAATATGTTTGGCGAAATAGACACTTTACTGATACAATATATTTCAAAGATGATTTCGAAGTTCTAAGAAAGTCAAGCGAACGGTACTCTTCACCTTGGCAACGAATCAAATTTTTGGAATACAACATCATTTTTGTTTACGGAGACGTACCATACGTTATTCAAAACAAAATCGGAGATACAATATTTGCGAAAACTTTTCATAAGGAAAATATAGAACATAAATTTATTGAACTGAGTGATAACGTGTGGTAACACCGGCTATACGCAATTGCTCGATTCTCGCTCATCCGAAAATTTCTGCGAAACTTTCTACGGTTTGGGTATCTTTGGGAATACAAGGCTATGGCACGCAACTGCGCATAGCCGCAAACCGTTGTACACAAGCTCTGAAAAGCCAACCGCACAGTCAAGCACATTTCATTTTGCTCGTACCTCACAAAATAAAAAGAGCTTGCCTCTATCCAACGCTCACCCAAACTGAGTGATTATTTTAATACTCATTTAGTGAGATATTTAATAATTCTTATTACATTAGTATCCTGAATTAAACAATTCAATTATGAACCGAATTAAAGAGGTTTTAGAAAAAAAAGGAATTAAGCAAAAATGGTTAGCTGAACAAATGGGAAAGAGTTACAATATGGTGAACTCTTACGCCCAAAATAGACGACAACCGAGTTTGGAGGACTTGTACAAAATTGCGGAAATCCTAAACATAGAAGCAAAAGAATTATTAGTGCCAATAAAGGAATTGAATTGAGGACAGAAATAGACATATTAGAAAATGAAATCTTAGAAAAATATCCGGAGGTATTGGATATTCTTTTGCGTGACCAAACCACTCAAAAAAACATTATTTGGGCAACTAATAATTATGAGTATTTTGGAGAATCATATTTAGAAAGCAAGCAGATTAAATCTGAACTCATCACAGGCATTAACGGTGATGTGATAATGCCAAGGGTTCAAAAAGACCAAATATTACAACAGTCTAGAGTTAAAAATATGGCTGAAGTCTTTACGCCATCTTGGATTTGTAATGCTCAAAATAACTTGATAGATAATGCTTGGTTTGAACGAAAAGATGTTTTCAACAAAGAAATCCCAAATGAAAAAAAATGGAAAACAAATCAAGCAAAAATTGAATTTCCTAAAAATAAATCTTGGCAAGATTATATAAATGACAAACGACTTGAAATTTCTTGTGGTGAAGCACCATACATAACAAGCAGATACGACACAACAACAGGAGAATTCATAGAAATTGAAAATAGAATTGGTTTACTTGATAGAAAACTCAGAATAATAAATGAAAATGTTGATGAATCAAATGAATGGCTTGAGGCAACTAAATCAGCTTATAAGAACATATATGCTTATGAGTGGCAAGGAGATAGTTTATTGTTAGCTAGAGAATCAATGCTATTTACATTCATAGAAAATTACAAATCTAAATTTGAAAAAGAGCCTTTACTTAAATCAATACAAAATATAGCAGAGATAATTTCTTGGAATGTTTGGCAAATGGACGGATTAAAAGGTGTAATTCCTTTCTCTTGTGGAGAAATAAAAACCAAAACAGTTAACCTGTTTGGAGAAGAAGAAACCGATAATTCATTTTGCAAAGGTTGTCTTAATAGTAATATTTTCGAACATAATGGAACTTACTGTTTGATAATGGATTGGCCAAACACAGGATTAAAAGGAAAAAAAATAAGATATATAGACCTACTTCAAAATAAACATCAATCAATAAATGGCAAATAATAATCAGCTTGACATACAACTTTTAGAAAATTTAATTATTGGAAGAGTTGAGCCTCATATCTATGCTTTTACAACAGAAACAGTTCCTAATTATTTAAAAATTGGTGACACATATAGACCTATTGAGCAAAGACTTAATGAATGGAGAAAGCACTTTCCTGAACTTGAAAAGAAGTTTCAAAAGGTTGCAAAAGTTGATGAGGAGACATTTTTTAGAGATTTTGCAGTACACAAATTTTTAGAAACAGAAATCCATAAAACTAGGTTGCTACCAGATTCATTAGAATCAATCCCATATTACTCTAACGAATTCTTTAAAGACACTGAAGTAGATGAACTAGATGATGCAATTGCAGATATTCAAGAAACTTATGAGAATAATGACACAAAATATCAATTTTACAAGTTTGAAGATAGTCACATACCAATAGTTCACACATACAAAAGAACCGAAAGTTACGACCCAAGACCAAATCAAGATGAAACCATTGAGAGATTTAAAGAAGCAATAAAAAAAGGTAGAACAAACCTATTGATGTATGCAGTAATGCGATTTGGTAAATCGTTTACTTCAATGTGTTGTGCTGTTGCAATGGATGCAAAAATAGTTTTAATCGTTTCCGCTAAAGCTGATGTAAGAGAAGAATGGAAGAAAACGGTTGAAAGTCATATCAAATTTGATGGTTTTAGTTTTTTAGATAGTAACTCACTTTTAGAAAGCGAAACAATCATAAAAGATAAACTAGAAGCTAACGAAAAAATTACCCTATTCCTTACACTTCAAGACTTACAAGGCGATGACATAAAAACCAAACATAAAGAAGTATTTGAAAATCAAATAGACCTTTTACTTATAGACGAAACACATTTTGGTGCAAGAGCTTTAGAATATGGAAAGGTTTTAAAAGAGTTAAAGAGTAAAAAAGAACTAAAAAGCGAAACCAAACTTAATGATGAATCTTTAGACAACTTAGACGAAACAACTAAGACAATTAACTCGAAAATTCGAATCCATTTATCGGGCACACCATATCGTATCTTGATGAATAGTGAATTTACAACTGATGATATTATTGCCTTTTATCAATTCACTAATATAGCTGATGACCAACAAGAATGGGATAATGAATACTTAACAAAAGACGATACAAAAGAATGGGAAAACCCTTACTATGGTTTTCCTCAAATGATTCGATTTGCTTTCAACCCAAACGAGTCGTCAAGACAAAAAATGGAAGAACTGAAAAAATTGGGTGTTACTTATGCTTTTTCAGAGTTATTCAGACCAAAATCCATTCTAAAAGACACAGAAACCGAATTACATAAAAAGTTCGTTCACGAGCAAGAAATTGTTGACTTGCTCAATGTTATAGATGGCAAAAAAAATGACGACAATTTATTGAGCTTTCTAGATTATGACAAACTGAAAGAAGGTAAAATGTGTCGTCACATTGTTTGTGTACTTCCCTATCGTGCTTCTTGTGACGCATTTGAAAGCTTAATTAAATCTAATGAGTTTAAAAATCTTAGTTCGTATGAGGTAATTAATATTTCTGGAGTTGAAAATGAAAAGATTTTCAAAGACACTCAATCCGTAAAATCTAAAATTGAAAAATGCGAAAGTGAAAACAAGAAAACAATCACTTTGACGGTAAACAGAATGCTTACAGGTAGCACAGTTCCACAATGGGATACTATGCTATATTTAAAAGATACTGCCTCACCACAAGAATACGACCAAGCTATTTTTAGACTTCAAAGCCAATTTATAAAGACTTACAAAGAACCTGATGGAGATTCTGTTAAATACAATATGAAGCCTCAAACCTTGTTGGTTGACTTTAATCCAAACAGAATGTTCCAAATGCAGGAGCATAAATCACAGATTTACAATGTAAATGTAGAGTCAAATGGAAACTCAAGATTAGGCGAACGAATAGCAAAAGAACTACAAGTTTCACCAATTATAGTAATCAATAACAAAAAAATAGTTCAAGTTGAACCAACAGATATTTTAAATGCAGTTCGTCAATATTCAAGCGATAGAAGTGTATTGGATGAAGCCAATGCAATTGCAATAGATTTATCATTATTGGAGATTGAAGCAATTAAAGATGTAATTGAAAGACAAGAAAAATTAGGTTCAAAAGGAGGTTTGGTAATGAAACCTTCAAAAGACGAAGGAGATGACCTAGATACAGGCGAAAAGCCTGATGGTGATGATACACCTGGAAAAGAAGACAAAGAAACAGAAACTTCAAAAGATGATAATATAGACTACAAAGGGAAATTTGCAATGTACTATGCAAGGCTACTTTTCTTTTCATTCTTAACAGATTCAAAAGTTAAATCACTTGAAGAAATTATAAAAGCTATTAATGATAACAAAAATAACCTTAGAATAGCTACGCACTTAAATTTAGAGATAGAAGTGCTTGCCTTGTTTCAAGAACATATAAACCCTTTTGTTTTAAGTGAGTTAGATTACAAAATTCAAAACATCAATTCATTAGCAAACGACACCTTTATACCAGCAATAGAAAGAGCAAGCAATGCAATGAAAAAATTTAGTCGCTTGTCAGATTCAGAGGTTGTTACACCTGAAAAAGTTACTGATATGATGATTAGCTCATTGCCAGAAAATACTATCCAAGAGAACACTAAAATATTAGATATAGCATCCAAACAAGGAGAATTTGTGTATGCTATTTATAAAAAGTTTGGAAAAGAAGTAGCTAATAATTTTTATTCCATACCTACCTCAAAAATTGCTTATGAGTTTACTAGGAAAGTATACACTCTACTTGAATTAGACATTGAACACATAGAATCAGAATTCACCACTTATGATTTAATCTTAGAGAATGATTTAATCGAGAATGAAAAACTAAAATTTAACAACAACGATATGAAATTTGATGTAATTGTTGGAAATCCACCCTATCAAGATAGAAGAACAGGAACAAGCGATAACCCTATCTATCATCTATTTATGGATTTATCTTATAAATTAAGTGATAAAGTAGTACTTATTACACCTGGAAGATTTCTTTTTAATGCAGGTAAAACACCAAGTCAATGGAATAAAAAAATGCTGGCTGATGAACACTTAAAAGTTCAATACTATTACAATAAAAGTAGTGATGCATTTCCTGAAGTTCAACTTCCTGGAGGTATAGCAATAACATTAAGAGACAAACAACAAACATTTGATGCGATTGGAGTATTTACAAAATTTGATGAATTAAATTCTATACTTAAAAAGGTTATTGAATTATCAAGTTTTTCACCTATTGATGAGCATATTTACACTCAAAACAAATTTGATTTAAATAAACTTTATGAAGATTATCCAGATTATAAGGATATAATCGGTAGTAGTGGTAGAGAGAAAAGATTAACAACTTCAATTTTCACACAACTATCAATCTTTAGTGAAGAGAAAAATTCAGAAAACGATTGTTTAATTCTAGGTTTAGTTAATAACAGCAGAACATTTAAATATATTAATTCGAAATATCTGGAAAATCATAAAAACATAGGACTATATAAAGTGGTTCTTCCAAAAAGTAACGGTTCAGGTGCATTAGGTGAGGTTGTTCCAACACAACTAATAGGACAACCAGTAGTTTGTGAACCGAATACTGGGTATACACAATCATTTATAAGTATTGGAACTTACAGCACAGAATTAGAAGCTAAATCTTGCTACAACTACTTAAACACAAAATTTGCTAGAACTATGCTCGGTGTTTTAAAAGTCACTCAAGATAATAACAAAGCTGTATGGAACTTTGTTCCAAATCAGAATTTCACTTCTGACTCTGATATTGATTGGACTAAATCTATTGCAGAAATTGACCAACAGCTTTACAAAAAGTATAAATTGAGTAATAAGGAAATTGAATTTATTGAAAAAATGATAAAACCAATGTAAGCCAACGCTAAAAGCCATACACATTTGCAATTCGCTACAGCCAACACACAAGCCAAAAATTGCAAAAGAGTATGTCTTTGCCAACGCTAGCAAGTTTGCGGAAAGAAAAGCCAGTGTACAACAATGTATAAAAATAATAGCGGTTTAATCGCTAAAATGAAAGTAAGTAATTATAAAAAAGGTCTGTGTTTAACCGAAAAGTAAGTGTGTATAAATCAGCTACTATTCTTATACTAGACCGTTGGCATTCATTGAGGAAAATCGTGTAAGTCGAGATATTTGAGAAAAAAAAATAAATGAAAGTATTTATTTTAATATTATTGGAAATTTTAATTATTGTTGTTTGATTTGTTTGGCTACTATTTTTAAGTAGTTCCCATAATTTTCCGTCTAAAACTCATTTAACTTACGGCTTATTATTACTCGGACTTATAATTTGTTTTGTATTGCTATTAAAAAATAAACGAAATACTCAATCTAATGCTGAATAAAATTCATAACGGACTTTTTAAGCTCGTTAATGGAATCGGAAACTGAATTAAAAACCAAAAACCGAATTGTAAGCGGAATTTAGCAAGTTGCGGAATTACTCACTCAATCGGAATTAAATAATTAAGAAAAAATTTGAAAATAAAACTGATTTTAATAATTGTTGGAATTTTAATTATGGTTTTAGGACTTTTTTTATCATTATCAATTATATTGTATTCTGGAAAAGAACAAGATACTTCTGGTTATTATTATTTAGTAATTAGTTTACCAATTCTAATTTTTGGTATTTCTATTTTACGAAATGGAATTATTAGAAAACGAAAATTGACAGAATAATTAAAAATGAAAAAAACAACGAAATGCCAACACCGTGTATAATTAATGGCTAGTTTTAGCTTACTTACGAAAATCCTCGCGGATTTTCTATTCAGTTTTTATTTACTAAATTAGGTGCTTAAACACGCCACTAATCATACACAAAACCGTTGCCAGTAATTTAACAAATCTGCAATTTTACGTTTTCACTCAATCAAATAGAGTATTTACTCATTTCAACTTTTAATCATAAAACTGTTGAATTAAATTTGATAAAGACTTCTAAAAGATGAAAAAAATACTCTTTATCTACTTTTTGATTTTTAGTTCATTTTCATTTGGACAAAACCTAAAGAAAAAAATTGGAGACATTGAAATCCAATTAATCGGACATTATTATAAGCGAAATTCTGATTATGAAATAACTAAAAGAAAAACAAATAAGGCAAATCGACCATCAATAAAATTATTCTTTGATTCAAATGGAAATCTACTTAAGAAAATTAAATTTGGGACTAATCACAATTCAAGTTTAAAACTAATTGGAAGTATTGAAGTATTGAATTACTTAAAAGATAGTTTAATATCAAGTTTGGAGTACTATTCAGATTGCTACTGTGAAAAACAAATTGAACCTTATTACAATACGAATTATACATATAATAAAAAAGGTCAATTAATTGATGAATCAACATTTTACTTTAATACTGACTCACTCTTTTTCAAAACAACTTTTGAATATGATGAAAATTTAAATAATACAAAATCGATTTTTAATCCAACTTATTATTACCAAAGAGAATTTGATTCGCTGAACAGAATAACGTCACTAAAGCAGATTTACGACAATGATTTGAGATGGGAATGGAAATACAATTATTCGGACAATAAACGAATTGGAATATTCCAAACGTATTACAATGACGGAAAAGATTACTCAAAAAAAGAAATAAATACTTTTAATAAAAAAGGGCAATTAATTGAATCAGAGAAAAAATACATATCAAAGTTAGAAACTGGAGATAAAATCAAAATCTATTATTCGGAAAATGGTCTTCTAGAGAAAATAGAATATTATGAATTTAGTAGTTACAATAAGGAATATGAATTGAATTCATTCACATTTATTAAAGTAAAGTCAAATATAGATTTAGATTTTAAACTTTCAGAAATGATAAATGAACAAATTGAATTCTAAAATAAAAACTACTGGCAACAATGTGTATAATTCATTGCTAGTTATAGCCTACTTACGGATGTCCTCGCGGACTTTCTATCTGTGATTTATTTGCTAACTTTAGTGCTTAAACCACGCAACGAAATCATACACTAGACCGTTGCCCACAATTATGAAAAAAATTGACAAGAAGGAAATTATAGTAAGTACAGCAAAATCAATTTTTGGAGCAATCCCATTTGGTGGAACAGCATTAAATGAATTATTTTTTGAATATAATGGACAAATAAAACAAAAAAGATTAAACAAGTTTGTTGAAATATTGGCAGATAATTTTACTCAAGACTCTGAAATCAATCTTGAAAATATTAAAACAGAAAACTTCAATGATTTATTCGAATCTGTTTTAAGGCGTGTTGTGCAAACAAAATCTGAATTAAAATTATTGCGATTTAAAGATATCTTAATAAAAGAGTTATCACAACCTTCTGAACATTATGAACTTATTGACCATTATTTAGACCTAATAAGTAATTTAACCGAAGAAGAAATTACTATTCTATATAATCATAGACACTTCACAATTGAATTTGAAGAAGAAATTGATAAATTGAATTCTTTAAAAGACAAAATGAACTCATTGGAACAACAAATGAAAAAGGAAACGATTATTATAAATGAATCTAAATTCCGAAAACCATTTGACATCACTAAAGTTGAATTTCAAAAACAAAAAGAATATATTGATTCATTTTTAAAATATAAAAAAGCGGAATTTTACGGATTGACTGAAAATAATTTTATGTTCTACAAACAGAGATTATTCTCGAAAGGACTTTTAATCGACAACAGAATGAATCGAATAGGAAATTTACCTTTTGGTCATATGGGAATAACCGAATTTGGAATTGAATTTATTGAGTTTATAAAAAATAATGCGGAATAAAAACTGTGGGCAACACCGTATATAATTTATTGCTAGGTTCTAGCCTACTTACGAAAATCCTCGCGGATTTTCTATTCGGTTTTTATTTGCTAAATTAGGTGCTTAAACCACGCAACAAACCATATACAAACACGTTACCTCTCATAATGCTATTGCCAAAGCTGCGCCCCACGCTTTTTACTATTACGCGAATTTTTATAACTAACCATCATTTTAAATTGGTTAATAAAATCTGTCGCTTCCAAAAATTATGTTGACTAAACTGAGCTGCCGAAAAAACGTCATTGCGCCATTATCGATCCTGCCAATCTGGGTTCGGAAAAAAAAAGAAGATTGAGAAAGCCTAATAATTTTGCGACAGCGAAAAATACCTAGGAACTCGAAAAAAGTAGATCGAATAAGAAAATAAGTATCGAGAGTGCGAAATTTTTTAATGTTGTTAAAAGACATCGAGATCCTTTTAAAGCTCGGCCAATTTGACCACTCATGCGGAAATGGCGCAGCACCCATAAGATCTATTTAAAATCTGTGTGGGCGTTACGAGAGGTAACAATGGCTATAATTCATTGCGGGCGGAATTTTCTAGCGAAAATTCCTATCTTTCCGCAACGGTATGGTTACTACGCCGAAAATCCTAGCGGATTTTCACCGCAACGAAATCATAGCCGAGACCGTTGTACGCAAGCTTGAAAAAATCCGTAACACAAATAAAAATCCAACTTCAAATAAAATAATGAATAAGACATTACTATCACTTTTAGGAATTTTACTAATCATATCCTGCAAACAAAAACAAAATTCGGTAAAGGAAATTGCAGATAATCAACCGATAAAGGACAGCCTAACTTTAGAAATCAAAACGTTAAACAAAAACTATTTTAATGGATTGGGAGTCGCAATAGTTGATTCCACAGGTGTGTTATACGAAAATGGAATTGGATTTGCTGACGCAAAATCAAGTAAACCTTATACCGTAAATACAATTCAACCCATAGCTTCAGTCTCTAAAATATTTATAGGAATTGCGCTATTGAAGGCACAAGAAATGGGTCTTTTAAATTTGGATGACCCAATAAATAAACATCTTCCATTTAAAGTTTTGAACCCTAACTTCAAGAATGAACCAATAACTATCAGACAGCTATCCAATCATACTTCAACAATAATTGACACAGAAAATTATATGGGTAGAGCTTATGTATTAAAAGATAAATTAGATAGTACATCGATAAAAATTAAAAATATCCCTCAAAGTTTTAACCCAAATGACAATAAAATTCCATTATCAGAATTTTTAGAAAATTATTTATCTGAAAATGGAAAATGGTATGAAAAAGATGCTTTTACCAAAAACAAACCGGGAGAATTATTTGAATACACAAATGTAGGTGCATCTTTAGCCGCATTTATTATTGAAATTGTTTCCCATCAATCATATGCTGAATTTACAAATGAGTATATTCTTAAACCTTTAAAAATGGATAATTCAGGTTGGAGTTATGATGCTGTAAATTTTGATAAAGTTTCTATGCTTTATTCAAATCCAAAAATGGAAGTTCCCTACTATTCACTAATTACATATCCTGATGGTGGGTTTTTAACCAGCGTCAATGATTTAGCAAAATATTTAAACGAAATAATGAAAGGTTATTTAGGAAATGGAACGCTACTATCAAAAGAAGGCTATGAAGAACTTTTTACAAAACAACTAAACGCAGAAAATTTTACTGAAAGAGATGTAAACCATCCATATAAAGACGAATATAATATTGGAATATTCATCGGCTTTTCAGGAACAGGCAATATTGGACACACAGGTGGCGACCCAGGTGCATCATCTTTAATGTTTTTTAATCCAAAAGATAAAACAGGCGGAATTCTACTAGTAAATACGAATATTGAAAATCAAGAAGGAATTAACGCTTACTATGGTTTTTTCAATAAATTAGAAGAATTTGGAACAAAATTAAGATAAAGCCAGCGTACAACAATGTATAAAAATAATAGCGGCTTATCGCTAAAACGAAAGTAAGTAAATATAAAAAAGGTCTATGCTTAACCGAAAAGTTAGTGCGTGAAAATCCGCTACTATTCTTATACAAGACCGTTGTACTACATTATGAAAAAAACTTCAGTCATATTTATAATGCTTTTAATTTCTATAAAAGTCAATGCTTGTAGTTGTGAATATGGAGCGGGAATTTTTTACGAATCGCTAATAATTCGGAGCTGGTCATTAAAGGAAAGATTGTAGAACATATTTATCATACCGAAAACGGAAAACGATTTACGAATTATGATGAATATATCGCAGAAACCCTAAAGAATGAATTTGACCCATATTATGGAACTGGAGAGTCAATAAAAGTTGAAATTCTGGAAATAATAAGAGGAAAAGAAGAAAGAAAAATCATTGAAATTTTTGATACTGACGGAGCCGACTGTAGAGCAAGTATTCGTGATTTTGAAGCTGGAAGAATATATATATTTGCGACTTATAAGCCTGAACGAACTGGAACAAAACTGCCGAATGAAACTAAAAATGACTATGCAATCGGAGGTTGTTATGAAAGTACTTTAGAATACTTTCCCGAAAAAAATCAAGTTTCTGGAATGATTAAAGGAAAATCTTATAAACGCAAAAGCCGAAAATATAGTTACGAAAAATTAAAACGGAAAATAACGTAGTACAACAAAGAACTGAGGTAAAAAACAACACTTTTCTTCATTAATTTGAGACATTATTATTCTGGGCTCGTAGATTCATTGATTGAATTCTAGAGCCTTTTTTTTATTCTATTTTAATGTTAATTATCTAGGCAATATAGAAACGTAGGTTTCATCATAAGGCCTACCTGATTTTGCGATAGCAAAACATTGTTTTAGGAGCTTGTTTGCTACGGCGATTAATGCCAGTTTTTTACTCTTTCCTTTATTGACAATGCGCTCATAGAGTTCTCTGCATGCTTTATTGTATTTACAAGCATTAAATGAGCATAGAAATAAAAGGTTACGCAGCTTTCGGTTGCCTACTTTACTGATCCTCGCTCGTCCTCTTACGCTGCTGCCAGACTCTCGTATGGTAGGTGTGATGCCTACATAACTACATAATTGGGCTGCATTCTCAAACTTTGAAAAACCATCGGTTACCACTATTAAAAATAAGGCAGTCTTCTGTCCTATTCCTGGTATAGAGGTCAATAAGGTTAACTGGTGCTGTTGATCTTCTTTTACTAATGATAACAACTTTTCTTCAATACTTTTAATTTCTTTATCTAACTGCTTTTTATTCCTTCTAAGCGATCGATAAACAAATTTTGAAGGCAATCCTAATGCTTCTTCTCCATGCATCTTATTCTTGGTGGCTGTACGTTGTTTAAGATAAGTGTCTAATAATCTGAAGAGCTGTAAACACTCACTTTGAACATCTGTCAACGCATCATAAATAGGAACATCGTTTATTAAAGCATACTCACAAATTGCTTTTGAATCGCTCTTGTCCGTTTTAATTTTAGCTAATTTCATTTGTATAAAACGCTTAATAGACAATGGGTTTATTACCGATACTAGTACTCCATTTTTGTAAAGAAACTGTGCTAGTCGATAATGATAATATCCTGTGGCTTCCATGGCTACTATACAACTTTCAGGTAATGATTTTAATAACTGTTTGAATCCAGACTCATCATTTTTAAATTGATCATGACCAGATTTACTACCGTATACATCAAATACATCTTTACTGATGTCAACTCCAAAAGTTTCTTTATATTTATTCATAAGAAATGATTTAGGAAAGAACTAGCTACTTTGCTCACAACAACTTAAAAACGAGATCTAAAGTCTCACAGAACTGATCGTGATACAGTAGTTAAAGAGAGAGGATTATCAATGTTGTCGAAGTCTGAAGCTTCACCGTGTATACTAACCTTAATTCTCTCTTTTGTTCTTTCTGATTTATGCTATTAATTTAATATTTTAATAGAAATCAAACTTAAGCAGTTATTAATGGAGATACCTGAATAAGAATATGGTCTATGAGTAAGATAGTAACCATATCTACCGTACTTGATTTAATTGAATATGATATATTAAGTATGGACGATCCTGTAGCAAAATACATTCCTGAATTTAAAGACCTTAAAGTAGCTGTTAATGAAAATGGTAAAAGTTTAACAGACACACAATGGAATAAAAATAATACGGCCTGTCCTATTAAACTCGTTCCTAATAATGAGATCATGACTATCGCACATTTAATAAATCATGAGGCCGGTTTTTACTATGCTACTACCGGAATAAGCTGCTTAGATTCACTTATATCAAATCAAAATTTACCACAGTCAAAGGACTCTGAAGAGCTCATCAAAAAGATGGCTCAATTACCATTAATACAACACTCTGGAACAGATTATTTTTATGGCACTAACACTACAGTACTAGGATTAGTGGCTGAAAGAGCCACAGGAAAAAAGTTAAATGAACTGGTTAAAGAACGTGTTAGCACACCATTAAAAATAGATGGTTTACAATATAAGCTACCTGAAAACGTAAATTTATTGCCACGATTTACAGGGAGAGATTCTATTTTAAGAGTTGCTCAACCAGGTGAGTTAGACATTTATGGTCCAGAGGTTCCTGATTATGATGCGACTCATGACTTATACTTAGGAGGTGAAGGAATGATTGCAACCGCAAATGGTTATGCAGATTTTATAAGGATGTTGTTGAAACGAGGAGAATTAAATGGTCATCAATTCTTAAATAAAGAAACGGTAGAAGATATTTATGCACCACACACACAATTAGACAGCCCATATGGTTACAATGGTTATAATCTTTGGATAAGTGGTGATTCTATGAAATTAAAAAAAGAAGGAGAGGCAGGACTATGGATAGGCGGTGGATATGAATGCACCTATTTTGGGCAGATCCAGAACGTAATTTTGTAGGAATCATTATGTCTCAAAATAATGAGGTACGTGCTCCAAGATATGAATTAAATGATAAATTCCGAAGTGCCGTATACCGTCAGATTTGGGCTCAAGAAAATAAACTGAATTAAAATTTAAAACACGTACTTCAAAAGAATTGTGAATGCCGATGGAGTTAAGAGTTAGGAAAGTTAATAAATGGTTTTCTTCCTAGACTAATACCCAAAGAATATAGGAGTGAAATGATTTCAGGAATTAGCGTTGCTCTCAAAGGTTACCCAAGTCTAAATAGACTTTTACAAAGGGTAAAACACCTTTATTGAGCAAAACTTGAGGTTGCTTCTACTCTATCGCAATCTATTTTCTCCTAAACCATTTTATACTAAAATAAGCTACAGGAAATATGATAATTAATGGCCACAATGTTAATAATACCAATGCTGCTCCTTTTATAAAATCCCAGCCATAACCTACACTATTGATCGCTTGATCTTTGAAAGTGATGACATAACTTTCTGGCTCTTTTTTATAAGCAACTGTTTCGTAAAACTCAATCTCAATAGTACTTAAAGACACTTGATTTTGCATCATTTTCAAACGACCTTCTGCCGCTTCTATTTCTTCTTGTAGGACACGTAATTTCTCTTCGGTTTTGAGTACTTCTTCAACCGATTTTGCTTTGCTGCGCAAGATCTTATCATACTTTGCTTTCACCATTTTTTTGGTTCCTAGTCGTGTAGTAAGATCTACATAATTTGCGGTAATGTCTTGGCTGTTTATATTCTTATAATCAACAAACTCTGCTAGTTCTGTAAAATCGTTCAGTAAAGCATCAAAGTTTGTCGCAGGGACCTTAAATACCATTCTGTTTTCAAGCTGGTAATCATTTTGAGTGTAACGCATGTCTGCCACATAACCGTTCCATTTGTGGATCAACTCTTGTGCTTTGCTGGTACAACTGTCTAGATTTTTAACTTTAAACTTAGCGTCTGCAGTTTTAATAATTTTGAGATGATTGTAACTGGGTTTTTGAGCAGAAGTTTTGCTTTGATCGTTAGTTGACCGCACCTCTACAGTCGTAGGCGCGCTATCGTTTTGTACCTCTAGGCTCTCTTGATAAGCTCCTTCTTGATGACAACTGCATAGAAGCATTAAAGCTATAGTCGCGATAACTAGAATTGTGTTTTTCATAATATTTATTTTATAAATGAATCACAAACCTATTACCGGTAGTAAAAATCTCTTTGTAAAGCTCTTGTAAAAGCTTTGTAAACTGTTTTACAAAAGTTATTTTAGCCGTCCTACCTTATGGAACCACATGATGACATCGCTATTTTTAAAGCGCTACTGCGATCAGTAGGAAATCAGTTTTGGAAAAATGGTAACACTGCTTCTACGATAGAAATGAATGGCTGGAAAGGACACGAAATCACAAATTTTCAGGATGATTTAAGGTCTAATACTGGCAGTACCGTAAGTGAAAAGTGGTTCTACACCTACGTTAAAAATAATCCTGAAAAATTGCCACGCATCGACATACTAAATTTGCTGGCGCAATATATAGGTGAGGATAATTGGTACGCTTTCGCGAAAGCGGAAAAAAACAGAATTATTGATTTTAATAATACTGATAAAAAAGTTGAAACTTTAAAAACAAAGCAAAACGACAAAGAACCGATGCAATCCAAATCTAAAAAGACCTATTGGATAGCTATGATATCGCTGACTGTTTCAGTAATATTTATGATATATTCTTTCATGAATAAAGAAACCAAATATGAATTTTGCTTTGTGGATAATTATTCTAAAATACCTATAGAAAATATTGCTCTTGATATACATGTACTTCATAAAAATGAAAGTCCACAATATTTTAAAACGGACTCTTTAGGATGTTTTAAAGGAACTACATCTGGAAGTTTAATTAAGTTTGTAGTATCTTCTCCTTATTATAAAAATGATACCATCACCAGAGTTTTAAATGGAGAACAATTTGAGCAGTTACCACTACGCACAGACGACTACGCACTCATGCTCGATTACTATTCTAATGGTAAGGTAGAAGAATTTAAAAAGCGTAAAGCGCAATTAAATCAGCTTATCGCTAGAGATGCCATCATCATGGAAGTTTTACCTCATTCTATAGGTGTTACCTTGTATGAAAAAGCAGATTTTATCAATAAACTAACAACGCCCACATCTACCTTAAAACGTCTTGAAATTATCGAAACGACCTATGGGAATGAGCAAATAACCAAGTTAAAATTTAGAATTCAAAGATGAAGAAGTATGTAATCTTACTATTTGTTTTGATAATCGCCGGTTGTAAAAATGCCGCCGATGAAATGAGCTATGAAGTGACAGAAGATGCTAACGAGCTTGCGGTAGAAGAGGATTTTGATAAAGTGGCTTTTTATGAAGAGTATTTAATAGATAATTTTAAGGAAATATTAGAATCAAATCGCTTGCGCAGTAATAACGAAGAACTTACTTCAGATGTTAAAAATGAATTACCTATAACTATTCCTAACGATAGTCTGGTGCAGATTCTTGTTACACCAATTAGTGAAAATCGAGCGGTTTCAAGTAACATGGATCAAGTCGGAAATTCTTATACTTATGAACTTACTTTCTGGAATAAAACAGATGAAAAAGAATACAATTATTTTGGCATCTGGTCTATTCACGAGGATTTCAAGGTAATCGATGGAGATTCTATCCCAACAGTTACGATTATATGGTAAACCTTAATCATCAATTAACCCTATTCTTAAACTTATTATAAATAGGTAAAAACTATTATAACATTTGTTAACTAGATAGAAATTATTCCGCTTTCGCGAAAGCGAACATTACTTTTGCAGCCTGAAAACAAAAACTAATTTTTTAAAAAAAATAACAATGGCTATAGTAGGAAAACAATTCCCAAATCTAGATGTAGATGCAATGAATGAAATGGGAGATACATTTAAATTAAATGTACTTGATGAAGCAAAAAATAAAGGAAAGAAAGTTCTTTTATTTTGGTACCCAAAAGATTTCACTTTTGTATGCCCAACTGAGTTACACGCATTTCAAGAGGCTCTAGGAGAATTTGAAAAAAGAAATACTATCGTAATCGGTGCTTCTTGTGATACTCCAGAGGTACACTTTGCATGGTTAAATACTCCTAAGGACAATGGAGGAATAGAAGGTGTGACTTATAACATCCTTGCAGACTCTAACCGTAATCTAGCAGGTACACTAGACATTCTAGATGTAGAAGTAGAATTTAGCGATGATCTAGATGACCACATTCTTGTAGGTGACAATGTTACTTACAGAGCAACATACCTTATTGATGAAGAAGGAACTGTATTTCATGAAGGTGTGAACCACATGCCAGTAGGAAGAAATGTAAATGAGTTCCTAAGAATGATTGATGCATATACTCACGTACAGAAAAACGGTGAAGTATGTCCTGCAAACTGGGAAGAAGGTAAAGAAGCAATGGGTGCAAACCGCAATGCTACTGCAGAGTATCTTTCTAAAAACTAATTAGAATATTCTATCAAATTGACAAGGAAAGTAGAGAGATATTTCTTTCCTACTTTCCTTGTCTTTTTTAAAAAACTATCAAAATGCAAACATTAGATCAAGATAATTTACAACAAATAGTTTCAGAAAACGAAACTGTTGTAGTACAGTATATGGCTTCATGGTGCGGTAACTGCCGTGTAATGAAACCAAAATTTAAAAAGTTAGATCAAGAAAACGAAAACGCCGTTTTTGTACTTGCTGATGCTGAAAAGTTTCCTGAGTCGCGCCAGTTAGCAACAGTGGATAACTTACCTACATTTGCGACATTTAAGAATGGAGCTTTTGTTAATCAAGTACAAACTAACAAATTTGAAAATCTAAAAGACCTCGTACATGAAGTTACCAGTAATTAGACATTTACAGAAAAACGCTACACCAGAAGCTCTAAATGCAACTCTTGAAGTGCTAGAAAGTTTCACAGAGCACAGATCGGTTACTGATGAAGAAATGGATGTAGTAGGTGAACTTATAACTAATATTTGTGGTGCTCTAGAAGTACACAATAATATCGCCCAAGGTATGAGCGGCGTAGAAGCTGCTAATGCTTTTGCACAAAAAGTAATGGGATCTATAGACTCCTAAGTATAATTTACATTTAAAAAAAGCCTTTGATTATGATAATCAAAGGCTTTTTTGATTCTATATGATGAATAAATGAATAAAAAAACTAAGTTTTTGATTATTTAATAGATCGCGTTGCATATTTTTACGAATCAAATAAACAAACCCTTATGAAATATAGAATTACTTTAATGGCTCTAGTTTTAAGTTTTGGAGTTGCTAGTGCTCAAAATTATTTAGACATCGCTCGATTAAATGTAGGTAGTACTACTTTAGAAGACGTAGATGGACAAAATGAAACAGATGTTTCTAACGTTAACTTTGAATTCCTATATCCTACACCTGTTAATGACAAAACAATTTTAATTACTGGTCTAACTGTAGAAAATACAAATCTTAACTTAAGGTCTGATTTAAATAGTGAAGGACTTACGATGACTAGATTAAATCTAGGTGCAAAAGTTTATCACTCTAGAAAATGGACGGGAACTTATTTATTACTTCCTAAGCTAGCTTCTAATTTTAACGACGTAGGATCTAACGATTTTCAATTTGGTGCCATTGCGTTATTAGAATACCGTCATAAAAATAGATTTAGAACTAAATACGGTCTATACAGTTCTTCTGAAGAATTTGGTACGATAATTACTCCACTTTTAGGAGTTTACTACAGAACACCTAATAATAAATTCTACATCGATGCCGCATTCCCTATACGTATGGAAGCTAACTATAGCATTACTAAGAAATTTAGCCTTGGAGCAGATTTACGTACGTCTATTAAATCGTACAATGTAGGTGGTGATTTAGACGGCTATGTTCAAGAAGAGTCTATAAGATTTGGCTTTTATGCAGGTTATTCTTTTCTCAAAGATCAGTTGATTTTAAGAGCTAAAGCTGGGCTAGATACTACAGATTATGGATTATATAGAACAAATGATACCGTAGGTGCTCAGATCTTAACTTTTCAAGTTGAAGGAGACGATAGACTAAGGTTAAACAAAGAGTTTGCTAGTAGTGTTTTCTTAGGATTAGATGTTATTTACAGATTAGATCTATAACCAACTACTTCAATAAAAAAGCTCTTAGGTAAAAATTATCTAAGAGCTTTTTTTTGTTATTGAAATTATGTGGGTTCACAGTATATATACCTATTTACTATATCTTTGGAAAAAACTTAAAGTCATGAGAAAAATTGCAATCGTCTTATTAACTATGCTTACGTTAAGCAGCTGTGGGAGTTTACAAGAAATTGTCAATAATTTACCTCAAGGTGGCGGCGCTCTATCTCAAATAGACATAGGAAATGGTCTTAGACAAGCGCTAGACCAAGGTATCGATAAAGAAGTAAGTAAATTGATGGGTAAAGATGGGTTTTACAAGAATGAGCTTGTGAAAATATTATTACCTCAAGAACTTCAAAAAGTAGATGATGGACTAAGAAAAATAGGTCTGAGCAGCGTTGCAGATGAAGGTTTAAAGCTATTGAACAGAGCTGCAGAAGATGCTACTAAAGAAGCGCTACCTATTTTTGTAGACGCGGTAAAAGACATCACCTTTGATGATGCCAAGAATATTTTACTAGGTGATCAAAGAGCGGCCACCACATATCTTGAAAATAGAACTCAGCAAGCGCTTTATGCAAAATTTGCTCCAGTAATAGAGAGTAATCTTAGTAAAGTAGGTGCTACAGAGTTATGGGGAAGTGCTATAAACAAATATAATACTCTTCCTTTCACATCTTCAGTAAATCCTGATTTAACTGATTATGTTACTCAGCAAGCCTTAGAAGGTGTTTTTAAAATGATCTCTCAAGAAGAAATAGAAATACGTAACAAAGTAAGTGCCAGAAGTACCGATCTTTTACAACGAGTATTTGCTTTGCAAGACAATCGATAAGCACTACTTTTTAGTCAACGATATACTAGAAAAGCTATGATATAATTTCATAGCTTTTTTTAATTAATAATTATTTAACCGAATCTGAATCAATCTTAACAAACCTCTAAGTCCGCATATGGCTGTCTAATTTTAGTTTTGCAATTTGAAACTAGGATAGATAGTAATGCTTACCATGCAAAAAGAAATAGAGAGTTACAATGTAGAAAAGATGCAGCTAGAGCGTTTAGAAAAACGCTACTGCTCCTTGATGAAACAATCTTTTGAAATAGCAATTAAGAATCGTGATCGTAGTGATATTCTCAGTAATAAAGCTTTAGAAATAAAAAAAGATATAGATCACCTTAGATTAAAAATATATTCAGACTAAATTATTATTTAATTACTAACGTTAGATTGTTGTAGCTTTATAAGATGCAACATTTTTTTTATGTCTTTATCTGAAAAATGATCTACTGGAAATTTATCTAAACGATTGATTCTTATTATGTGCAACTCATCGTCTTCTACGTAGAAATCAGATAAAAATGTAGCATCTACCTCTAATTTTTTACCTTTAATTTCAATTTTGAATTCGGTTTCTCTTACCCAAGTAAAGGCATTGTTTCTAGTGTTTTTAAATATAGAATAACCTATAATCACTAGATATATCGCAGCAACAAGATAAGCTGGCCATTTGTATACGGTAGTTTTAAAAACGACTTCAGCAAGAAGAACACCTAAACCTACACTTAAACTCGTCGATACCCATTTAGGTACATCCTTAAGTCTGTCATTGAAAAAGTATAGTTTCGATTGTTTCTCCATTATAAGAGTCCGCGAGCTTTGATTTCTAGGTATTTGTTGATGGTGTTAACCGTTAAGTTTTGAGGTTCTGTAAGAATGGTTTGAATACCATATTTGTTCAGTTCGTTCACGATCAATTTCTTTTCATAAACAAATTTCTCGGCAATGGTTTTTTGATAGATTTCTTGAGTAGAATTGGCAGGCGATTTGACCAGTTCCTTTAACTCTGTATTTTCAAAAAAGATCACTACTAGTAAATGACTCTTGGCAATGGCTTGCAGGTATGGTAACTGTCTGTGAAGCGCGTCCATGGTCTCAAAGTTAGTGTATAGTAATAGTAAACTACGCTGCGTTATCGTCCTTTTTATATCCACGTATAATCTGGCAAAATCACTTTCTTTAAAATCAGTATCTAGATTATAAAGCGTCTCTAGAATCAAGTTCATTTGAGAAGCTCTTTTTTGCGCCATCACTTGATTAGAAACCTTATTTGAAAAACTAAACATTCCTGCTTTATCACCTTTTTTTAATGCGATATTAGAAATTACCAATGTAGCATTGATAGCATAATCAACTAATTTCAATTCTTCAAAAGGCATTTTCATCACTCGGCCTTTATCGATGACAGAATAAACCGGCTGCGATTTTTCATCTTGAAATTGATTAATCATCAACTGGTTGCGTTTTGCACTGGCTTTCCAGTTGATTTTGCGCACATCATCTCCTTGAACGTAATCTTTTATCTGTTCAAATTCCATGGTATGCCCTATCCTTCTTATCTTTTTAAGTCCGTAATCTTTCAGTTTGTTTGTAAAAGCCATAAGCTCGTACTTGCGCATTTGCAAGAACGAAGGATAATTAGGCACTATAGCGGCCTGATCAAAAGAAAAGCGGCGTTGAGCAAGACCTAAAAAAGAACCCACAAAAACTTGTAATGCACCATAATGGTATTCTCCACGTTCTGTAGGTCTTATGGAATAGGAAAATGTTTTAGAGTCTTTTGCTTTAAGCTGGTATTTGATTTCAAAATTGCGTTCTTGAAACTGTGTAGGTAATTCATCAATTATTTTAACCTCTACAGTAGTATTGTACTGATTAGAGACTAGTAATTCAATAGGATTACTATCTCCATTAGATAATTTAGTAGGTAAATTACGACTT
The DNA here is from genome assembly GCF_002162835.1 of Nonlabens dokdonensis. Classification (GTDB taxonomy): domain Bacteria; phylum Bacteroidota; class Bacteroidia; order Flavobacteriales; family Flavobacteriaceae; genus Nonlabens; species Nonlabens dokdonensis_B. Next base: position 37,787 of record NZ_MAAX01000073.1, on the reverse strand, counting down.
GCCTTAATCCCTTCTTTCATTCTATAAAGCAATAGAACGTCTATAAATAGCAAAGCCATGACAACGAAGAAACCTATTTTCATATAGTCTTCTAGTCGCTCAAAGAAGAACGCAAAAACAAATAACACCACTAGAATACCTAGTGTGATAAAAAATCGTTTTTGTAAATAAAGGCTTTTAAAAAATTTCTTCACTATCTAGGAATCTCTATGTTTTCTAAAATTTGAGCAACCGCACGATCTGCGGTTAGACCTTCCATTTCTCTTTCTGGTGTGAGAATAATTCTATGACGCATTACAGCCGTAGCAATGTATTTGATATCGTCTGGAGTAACAAAATCACGTCCCATAATCGCAGCGTAAGCCTTTGACCCATTCATTATTGCAATAGACGCACGTGGTGAAGCTCCTAAGTAAAGATTAGGGTTATTACGTGTGTCAAGAATGATCTTTGCAATGTATTTGATAAGATTGTCCTCAATAACAATCTCTTTAACTGTGCTTTGATATTTTTTAATCTCTTCGGCAGTCAGGACACCACTTACCATTGCCTCAGCATCTTTATTTTTACGAGCATGGTGATCGCTCAAAATCTGGATTTCTTCTTCTAGATTAGGGTAACCCACATTTATTTTAAAGAGAAAACGGTCCAGTTGCGCTTCAGGTAACCTGTAAGTTCCTTCTTGCTCTACAGGATTTTGCGTCGCAAAGACTAAAAATGGAGCATTTAAATCATATTCTTTACCGTCTATGGTTACTTGACGCTCTGCCATGGCTTCAAAAAGAGCCGCTTGTGTTTTTGCAGGTGCACGATTGATCTCATCAATCAAAATGATATTTGAAAAAATAGGTCCAGCCTTAAATTCAAACTCGTTATTTTTCATAGAGAATACCGAGGTTCCTAAAATATCAGATGGCATCAAATCTGGTGTAAACTGGATACGAGAGAAATCTACCTGCATGGTTTTGGCAAGTAATTTTGCCGTGACCGTTTTTGCAACTCCTGGAACACCTTCTATTAAAGAGTGCCCATTTGCTAGGATAGAAACGATTAATAAATCGATCATTTCCTCCTGCCCTACGATTACTTTGCGCAATTCGGTTTTAATTTTATAAACTGCCGCGCTCAGGTGATTTAAGTCCAGCCTGTTTTGAAATTGTAACGAGGCATCTCCTTCCTCCTTCTGTACTTGTTCTGATGGTTGTGGTTGTTCCGCTTTCGCGAAAGCGTTATCATTACCATTTTCTTCACTTTGATGAACATATTGCTCTTGTGCAGGCTCCTGTGGTGGCTGGCTAGATGAATGATCTTGCGAAGAGTCTAAGTTATTATTATGAGTCGTGTCTTCCATGTGCTAATCTTTAAAAAAGTCCTGTATCTTTTTATTGAGTTGTTTTAGTTCATAATCACTATGTACGGGCTTAGCTCGCAAGTGATTGATATAATCGATGATATCTTTAGTCTGTTTTTCTGAAACACCTGTTTTTACAGACAATCGCTTTATGAACACCTCGTCCATTTTTTCTGTATGGACAAAGTATTTAGATCTCAATTTTTCAAGGAAAAAATTTATTTTTTTGTTGATGATTCCAGTAACGTCACCACTTTGAAAATATAAATTACCTATGGTTTTAGTAAACTCTACAGTGCTATTTTCCAACGGTTTTATTACTGGAACAGCTCTTTGTTCTCTCTTGCTTTTAAATAGGAAATAAATAAACACTGTAAATAAGGTCAGGTACCATGCCCATTTTAATGCTGTATTTGATAAAATAAAACGAAGTGGTGAGGCTACTACTCGCCTACCGGATTTACCATAATCATCAAAATAGACTGGCCCATCGTTGAGATAAGAAAGCACCTCTGCGACGTATTGCTCTTTACCTTCTTCAAGCATGTAATAATTTGTAAATGCAATAGGATTTAAATGGTAGTAAATAGCTCCATCACCTACTTTTACTTCTACAAAATTTGCTTGTGGCACTTGTCTAGATTTTGACTTCTCAATGGCGCTTTCAATCAAAGAATTAGTAGAATCTTTCTTTTCACCAAGGAACTTTTTTAAATAACCTTTTACAGGTTCAAATGGTAATACTTCACCTAGTACGGTGGTTCTTGTAGTATCATAATTTACAAAATGACGGTAGGCGCTACCACGTTTATAAATATAACTGCGATTTTGAAACTGCGGATTATTCAAACGCACTCGTACCGTATCCTGCTCATAATACTGGTAAAATCGATTAGATTCTAATTTTAAAGAATCTCCTAGAGCACCAGTAATGCTTCTGGTAGAAACAAACACTTTATTACCTCGCTCTGCAAACTTCATGAGGTAATCTACTTCAGTTTGATCAAATCCTAGGTAGTTATTTATAAAAATATAGTTGGCATTTTCTTCCTCGTCTTTATTTTTAAGAAAGCTGACAGGATCCACCTTTACTGTAGAAACTTTATTATCCTCAAAGAGCTCATCTAGTTGATCATATAAAACGTAAGCACCAAAAGGAATCTTATCACCACTGGTGTAACTTTCTTCCCAGCTCAACGGTGGCGGCGTTAAAAGCTCTGCAATAAATAATAGCGCGACTAATCCGAAGAATATGTATAAGTATATTTTTGATTTCTTATCCATCAGGCAGCGCGATTTTTAAGAGTTTTAAACTCATTTACGGCTTCTTTGTAAGAGTTCTCGTCGATGGCAAACTCACCATACCAAACATGATCATACAAATAAGATAATTTTTTAAATTGTTCTTTATCTAGTAGGTTTTTGAGTTCTCGATAGTAATCCGTGTTGGTTTTTTGAAAATCCCAAGAGATCATTTGTTTTGCACTTAAGTTTTTCAACAATGATAAATACTGATAACGTATGGCATTTCTGTAATTACCTTCTCGCTCACTATCCTGTATCATTTGTGTGAAGTCTATTTCTTCAATGTGCGTATCTTCTATAGTAACTACAGTTCCTTTATCCTTAGATTTACCGAGTAATTTTGAAGCGCTTTCATTACTTACCAGTTTTACGATCATATAAATTACTAGCACACCTATAATAAAATAGAACAAGTATGTAAAGATTTTGACTGTTAATGGTGACAGTGTAAATCCAAATGTATCTTGTAATCCTTGAATCGCCCAGCTTATAAATCTTGCAAAGATGTTCTCGCTACTACCTTGAACTCGCTCATAATTATACTCACCACCAGAGTATTCTTCTCTCAAGTTTTTGTCAATTTTTCTAACGGTTAGTTGTCGTGTATCATAAGTACGATTTAAGGTATCTACTATCTCTACCGGTTGATCTTCAATATCTTTTATGAGGTTCTCAATTATTTGAGCGCTGGATAAGAAAGAGCTCAACCAAAAGATAATGAAGATAAAAATGCTAAGTTTATTCTTCATCTCTTGCCCCTAATTTTGCTATACGATTCTTAAGAAAGACGTTATACTTAGACTCATGTAAATTGAAATATAAGTAGCCTATCATAAACATAATTAAGAAGTAAACTAACATACCTGAAACACTATTGAGCGCATAGAATATAAACTTCACAATGCGTAATAAGACATTTTCTTCTAGCTCTACGTTATCGCCACTACTGTTGTAACTTATGAACCATATTAAACCAGTAGGCACTAATTGAAATAATGCCGACATGATATAAAGTAGGATACTTACAACAAATGATACGCCTATGGCTTTCCAAAATTTTGAAAAAAGAAGGTTCCATCCTACTCCTAAAGCGGCAACAGCATCTAGATTCTCATCATATGCATAAGAAAACATACTTAAACCTAACCAAGTGAAGTAAGCTAGAAATATTACAGGTAGGGCTATAATCCCAACAATTGTAATCGCACAAATAACCATAACTATCCACACAGGAATAAAGGCAATACCACCTATCAACACAATTAAAAACATTCCTGCTAACTTCTTTTTGGCGTAGTGAAATACTTCTTTTACATTAGGGTTAGTAGAACGATCTCTTTCATAAACTCTTAAATAGCTTCCTGCAAGGCACGCATTTACTAGTGTAACTAGTAAATTAATAACTAGCGCAATGGCACTTGCGGCAAAACTAGTTTCCAGAGAATTATCAAGTGCTTGATCCATGTAAGTGCCTGACGACAATGCGATTAATGTTGAAACTCCAGTATCAGCAATATAATTAGTAAGAAACAATAATAGTATGAACACAAAATTGTAAGTAATAAATACCTTAAAGAGATTCTTGTGATCACCTTTTAAAAAGTCTACATAGGCATTAATAACACCTCCAAAATCTCTACGCAGCCTGGGCTCTATATACTTGCTCATATTTATTTTTAACTATTCTAGGATAAATTCCATAATACCATATTATTAATGCAGCGCTTGCGATAACGATCAACCAATTCAAAATAGCAGGCATAAACGCATATCTGGTGATAAAACCTTCTATAAAACCTGCAATAATAAATAAAGGTATGGTACTCACCATTACTTTTAAACCTGCTTTAGCACTATTTATAAAAGAGTATTTACGCTCATAGGTTTCTGGAAATAAAATTCCATTTCCTAAAATAATGCCGGCTGCTCCACAAACAACTATAATAGAAAGCTCAATTGTACCATGTAACATGATCACACGCCATGCATCAAAGGTGACACCTTCATTGTAAAACATGGTAAAAAATGCACCTACCATAATACCGTTATTTAAAATGATGTAAAGAGAACCTAAAGACGTAAGGAGACCAAAAGCAAAACACAACATTCCTACTCGTATGTTGTTGATCGTGATGCCTAGAAACATTCCACCTTGACCAGCCTCTTGATAAATCGCAGTAGGATTTCCTTTTGCAATATTTTCTAGAGTCCTATTAACATAACCATCGCCTAAAATGAGTCTGACAAAACTGTCATCATAAATAGTACTAAGGCTTCCTATAAAAATGGCAACAAAAAACGCAATAATCGCGTAAACAAATTCTTTTTGATAATCCGAAAAAAATAAGGGGAAATCAGTCTTAAAGAAATCTACAATAGTATTTTTGCTTTCTTTCTTATTGATATAGATTTTTTGATGCGCCTGACTTGCTAACGAATTTAAATATTTTAATGTATTTGAATTCTGATAATAAGTCTGTGCAAAAGCAAGATCATTAGTAAGATGAATGTACAAGTCTGATAAATGATCAGGATTAATTTTTACATTAGCATCTAATGCTCTTTCAAAGGCGATCCATTTTTCTTTATTTTGCTTTACAAAAGCGGCTTCACGCATGAGCTTTTTTTTTAAAGATATAAACTTACAACTGTATGTCTAATACTGCAATTAACACGGCACAAAATGTAAACATTGAGTATGAATATTCTGGTATAGGAAAACGCATACTTGCATTATTACTAGATTTTGTTGTGTTTTTCATTTACATAATTGTTCTATCCTTCACAGTATATAGAGCCGTAGGTTTATTTGATTCTAACAATACCTTAGGAATTACCGAGCTTTCTTTAATTCCATTATTTTGCTATTCTCTATTAATGCACATTATATTTAATGGTCGTACTGTAGGTAAGTTTGTAATGGGAATAAAGGTGGTGAAAGAAGATGGATCACCAGCTCAATGGTCAGACTATCTAGTACGATGGATTTTTAGACTTGTAGATCTTTGGTTGTTTGGATTTATAGTAGGAACTGTAAGTATTTTATTCTCAGAGCGCAAACAACGGTTAGGTGATCTAGGTGCAAAAACAGTCGTTATCAACACTAATAAGAGTACTAAAATCTCTCATACAATATTAGAAGATCTGGATCCCAACTACCAGCCACAATTTCAAAACGCTTATATTCTTTCTGATAAGGATGTGAATGAAATTAAAGACATATACCGTCTCGCTGGAGAAAGCCGCGACTATATGACACTTAGAGCTTTACGCATTAAAGTAGAATCACTACTTAATACGCAGTCAGATTTGAGAGATGGCGTTTACATACGTACTGTGCTTAAGGATTACACCTACTTAACTCAAGGTCAATGAATTTTATCGAAATAATTGATCTATTAGGTACCATCGCCTTTGCTATATCTGGTGCTCTTGCAGCTTTTTCAAAAAAATTAGATCCTTTTGGAATTGTTATAATTGCTTTTGTAACTGCAGCTGGTGGAGGAACACTACGCGATATACTCATAGGTGTTGAGCCAGTCTCCTGGATGCGTAACATGAACCTAGTCTACACCATCCTCATTTGTGTCCTTATCACTTTTTTCTTCAGAAAACGATTGCTCAAACTGCGCAAGACTTTATTCCTTTTTGATGCGATAGGAATAGGTCTTTACACCGTGGTAGGTTTAGAAATGGGTCTCATTGCAGGTTTACATCCACTAATATGTGTTACATTAGGATGTATCACGGCCTGTTTTGGCGGTGTTTTGAGAGATATTTTAATAAATGAAATCCCTGTAATCTTTAGAAAGAACATATACGCAACAGCATGTATTCTAGGTGGTGGCGTTTATTTCATATTAGTAAAGCTTAAAGTACCTAGTGAGATTGTATTTCCAGTGGCTGCGATTACGGTAATAGCTACTCGTGTGTTGGCAGTAGTTTTTAAACTTAAACTGCCTTCGCCATATTCTAAAGAAGAACTCGAGAAAACTACTATAGAAAAGTAGGTTGAGGATCTCGCTTTCGCGAAAGCGGAACAATAATCATTAGTAGAACTAATAAATAAATTTGTAGTTTACTTATCGTTTCCAGCCTTAAAAAGATAATCTTTCTCAGCCTTAGACAGTGATTCATAACCACTAGAAGAAATCTTATCCAAAATCGCATCAATCTTTGCCTGATCTGTAGCGGCAACTTTTGATGCCTTTGATTGAGAAGTTTTTCCTTTATAAACCGTTTTCATTTTAGCTTTACGCTGTTTAGGTTTTTTAGGAGTAGACTTAAACAAATTCACGATATAATCTCCCATTTTAGAAAAGCCTTCTAGCACGTCTATCCCATTTCTCATACGAGTAGCCGCATAATAACCTACTGCAGCACCAGCAAGGTGAGCAAGACTACCGCCAGTATTAACCTGCAAGGCAACCATTACAATATTAGAAGCTAAAAAGAAGTACGCGATATATTTTAATTTAACGTTTACAAAAATCAAACGAATCTCGGATTCTGGAAAATAAGAACACGCAAAGAAAATCAATGCAAAAACACCTGCACTGGCACCTAATAATAGATTACCACTAAAAAAACCAGGAAACAATCCAGTGGCTACCACAAAAGACATAGCACCTGCTATAACTCCCAAAAAGAACAATGTTAAGAACTGCCTACCTTTAAAAAGATTTAAGATATATCGTCCTGCGATATGAATACCAAAAGCATTGCCTATAAAATGAAACAAACCGTCATGAAGAAAACCATAGCTTATCCAGCTCCATGGTTGTAGTAAAGCAGGTAAAAAACCATTAGGAAGAACCATTTGTAAATAAGCCGGAGCATAAGCATAACTTAATATCCAACCCAGCAGTGTGGTCGCAAATATTACAGTAATGAGTTTACCACTTGTATCAAAAGTGGCATACTTTGCTTTAAACTGATCCCAAACATTCATATTTAATTTATTCTATATCGGTCCATATCATTTCTTTTCCAGTACCAGATCATTATAAAACCAAACAAGGCACCACCTATATGAGCAAGGTGCGCGACATTTGCACTGCTTTCTATGATGTGAAAGGTAGCAAGTAATTCTTTGATCATATAAAACCCTATCAAATATTTAACTTTTATAGGAATAGGGATAGGGAACAATACCATGGTACGATTAGGGAACAAATACATGAACGCCGCCATAATTCCATAGATTGCTCCACTAGCACCTACAGAAGGTCTATAATAACCATCTTGCATGAATGCGGCAGTATCAAATAAGAAACTATAGTAATCTACAGCTGTAACTGTTAGAAAAGCTCCTATACCACACATTAAATAGAAAAACAGAAAACGCTGTGAACCCATCCACTGTTCAATTGCTGGAGCTAGAAAGACCAGAAATAGCATATTATACAGTATATGAGAAAAGTCAGATAAACTGTGCATAAACATATGCGTGAGTGGTTGCCACACCTGAAAGTTAGGGTTATCAATAAACCATAAGGCAAATGTTTCAAAGAAAAAAAGTTCTAGGTCTCGCGCTAGAAAAGCCATTCCTACATAAATAACTACATTAAGAATCAGTAGATTCTTAACCATAGGTGATAATTTTATATTGAACATTTAATTGAATTTTGAGTTAAGACTATCTCCCGATAGATTGATAAAAATCTTCTTGCCAGATGCAGTAACTTCTGGCTCTTTACATGCAAATAGCTCATCTACTAGATTTTCCATTGCTTCTTTAGTTAAGGTCTCGCCAGTTTTAATAGACATAGAAACTGCCATAGTTTGTGCAAGACCATCTGCCGGAGAATAGCTATGTTCTGGGATACCTTCCTGCTCTTTTGCAATGACAGCTTCAAGTACAGAAGGAACGTCTTTTTCTTTCAACTCCAGTGGCAATCCTTCAACCTCAACTACATTATCACGTAAGCTTTTAAATAAAAAGCCGGTATGTTCCAGCTCATCTTGAAGCTGCAGCAGTATAGATACTTCCTCTGCAGGTAAGTTTAATTTGATAGGAAATAATAATTGCTGGCTCACCCCATTTTGAACGGTAAGTTGTCGCAACAATTTTTCATATAGAACACGTTCATGAGCGCGCTGCTGGTTTACTACTAAAAGTCCACTGCTCAAAGTGCTTATAACAAATTTGCGTTGCAACTGAAAAATATTGCGCTGCTCTACCTCATGGTTTTCAAACATAGAAGAAGTCACTTGATCCTTACTCGATTCGTCTATGAGCTTAGAATCTTCTTCTAATCCAGCATACAAGGATTCCCAAGGCGCAGCAGTAGGTTTCTGGAACGTTTGCTGGTTTGTAGAACTCGAAGGGCTTCTTTCCTGTTGGAAAGGATTAAAATCTGGATTAACTTCTATCCTAGGAGAGCTAGAACTTTTATTTTTTGCAACTTCGTAAGGAACTTCATATTGCTTTTCCTGATGAAAGTCTATGGAATTAATAGTAAATTGACCTAAGGCATGTTTTACACTTGCTCTTAAAATAGCATATAGGCTATGTTCATCATCAAATTTAACTTCCGTTTTTGTAGGATGAATATTGATATCTACACTATCGCGAGGAACAGTCAAATACAGAAAATAAGCTGGATTTGCTTTTTCTTTTAATAAGCCATCAAATGCACTTAGAACTGCGTGATTTAAAAAGTTATGTTTTATAAATCTTCCATTCACAAAGAAGTACTGCAATCCTCTAGTCTTTCTTGCAAATTCAGGTTTACCTATATAACCTTTGATAGACATTAACTCTGTTTCTTCTTCTACTGGAACGAGTTTTTCATTAGTCTTGCCACCCATTATGCCTACTATACGCTGCCGATGTGTGCTTTTAACTAAGTTAAATAAAGAGTTGTCATTATGTGTAAAACTCATCGCCACTTCTGGATGCACCATAGCTACTCTATGAAATTCATCAGTAATATTGCGCAGCTCTACTTGGTCTGATTTTAAAAATTTTCTCCTCGCGGGAACATTGTAAAATAAATTACGTACGCTTATCATGGTTCCTTGTGAAGTAACAACAGGCTCTTGCTTTGTAACTTTACTACCTTCTATTTCTAGGAGTGTGCCGAGATCGTCTTCTTCACGTTTAGACTTCACAGAAACTTGAGAAACTGCTGCAACAGATGCCAATGCTTCACCTCTAAAACCTTTTGTATGTAGATTAAAAAGATCATCTGCATTTGAAATTTTTGAAGTGGCATGTCGTTCAAAAGCCATGCGAGCATCTGTCATGCTCATTCCTTTACCGTTGTCTATGACTTGAACCAGTGTTTTACCAGCATTCTTTACGATAAGCTGCACATTTGTTGCTCCAGCATCAATGGCATTTTCTAGCAATTCTTTTACTACGCTCGCAGGTCGTTGAACCACCTCACCAGCGGCAATTTGATTTGCAACGTGATCTGGTAATAATTTTATAATATCTGACATGAAGTCAATTAGAATCTAAAAATGGATAAATCAAAATCAATAATCCAGAGAAAAATGAGTACAAGAATAGAAATGATAATGAGCAACCTTCTTTTTACAACAGCATCTGCACCAAGCTTTAAATCTTGCATGGCATTTCCAAATTTACCTTTTAAACCCACGTTTTGAACAGTAGTACGCTGGTCATCAAATTTATGTTTGATTTCAAAAGGTTTACTACCAGTAGTATTCTTGTAATATCGTGGCTCGTAATCGTATTTCTTATTTTTTCTGCGACCTATTATTCCCATAATCTCTGGTGTTTTACAAATTTAATCATTCCTTTCATGATTAAAGCAAAGACTGTTCCTAATATATAGTGAAAATAAAATAGCTGCTAGTAGCTTTATTAACCTAGCAAACATTTCCTCAATTGTATTTTCCAGCAGACTTTTCAGAAAAAGATAAAATGGATCGAGAAATTCAAGAATTTTCAATAGCGCAGCACGCAAAGTATCCTGCCTGCTGCGACTGAAAACTTAAACGGTAAACTAGACCGTATACATTTTATTCCTGAGCTCTCTTACAGTTTTATCGTCCATGTACTCTTCAAACGTGGTATAACGATCTATAGCACCATTAGGAGTAAGTTCTATAACTCTATTACCTACAGATTGAGCAAATTCATGATCATGTGTGGTTAATAAAACTGTTCCTTTAAAGTTCTTCAAACTGTTATTAAATGCTTGAATAGATTCTAGATCTAAGTGGTTTGTAGGCTCATCTACCATCAATACATTAGCTCTTTTCATCATCATACGAGAAAGCATACAACGCACTTTTTCTCCTCCAGATAGTACTCTTGCACTTTTTAAAGCCTCTTCACCAGAAAATATCATTTTTCCTAAAAAACCTCTCAAGAAAACTTCTTCTCTTTCTTCCTCAGTTTGTGCGTACTGGCGCAACCAGTCTACCAGGTTCATATCTACATCAAAGAACTCTGAATTATCTACCGGCAAGTAGCTTTGAGTTGTAGTAACACCCCAACTAAATTTACCAGAATCTGCTGTGGCGCGATCATTTAAAATATCATAAAACAAAGAGGTAGCACGACTATCCCTCGAGAATAAGATGACTTTATCACCTTTTGCAAGATTAATATCTATATCTTTAAAAAGCACTTCACCATCTATGGAGCCAGTAAGTTTCTCCACATTTAAAATCTGGTCACCTGCTTCTCTATCGCGATCAAATATGATGGCTGGATAACGTCTAGAAGAAGGCTTGATCTCAGAAATATCGAGCTTATCAATCATTTTCTTACGAGAAGTAGCTTGTTTAGACTTTGCCACGTTTGCACTAAATCTGGCAATAAATTCTTGCAGCTCTTTCTTCTTTTCTTCAGCCTTTTTGTTGGCTTGCTGGCGCTGTCTTGCAGCCAGTTGAGAAGATTCATACCAGAAGGTATAATTACCAGAATATTGATTGATCTTACCGAAATCTATATCGGCGATATGAGTACATACTGCATCTAGAAAGTGCCTATCGTGAGAAACTACAATAACCGTATTTTCATAATTAGCAAGGAAATTTTCTAACCAGGTGATCGTTTCATAATCCAGATCGTTAGTAGGTTCATCCATTACTAGAACATCAGGATTACCAAAAAGTGCCTGCGCTAGAAGCACACGTACTTTTAATTTATTATCCATATCACCCATGAGCGTGTAATGGTACTCTTCTCCTATCCCAAGGTTTGAAAGTAATGATGCTGCGCTACTGTCTGCATTCCAGCCGTCCATTTCTTCAAACTTTACTTGAAGCTCTCCTATTTTTTCGGCGTTCTCATCAGTATAATCTGCGTACAGAGCGTCTATATCTGTCTTTAGTTTATGTAAGGGCTTATTACCTTTGAGTACCGTTTCAAGCACTGTATCTTCATCATGCGCATTGTGATCCTGCTCTAGTACAGACAGCCTTTTCCCTGCTTCAAGATGCACGTGACCACTAGTAGGATCCATTTTCCCAGTGAGCATCTTTAAAAATGTAGATTTTCCTGCACCGTTAGCACCTATGATACCATAGCAATTGCTACCACCAAATTTTGCATTTACCTCGTCAAATAATACTCGCTTACCGAATTGTACCGATAAATTAGAAACCGTTAACATAAATTCATTTTTGAATTTGCAAAAATACTGATTCTTTATAGTTTTAAAAGAACACTTTGCTATCAATTTAACAATGCCTTAACTTGCCAATTAAAGCATTAAGCCTTTTTTTGTTAGAATCTGAAATTTGTATCGTTTTTTATGTTTGATATTATATCGCTTTCGCGAAAGCGTAACCAGTACATTCTCCATGCTACTTTACTTATAGGTTGTTTATTATTTCTCACCAGTTGTGAAAAAAAAGTGACAGATAACACCGCTACTATCACCATCACAGGAAAAATAATTAATCCTATTAATGATTATGTGGTGATAAGAAATTACATGGATGTTCTAGATACATTAGAACTAAATAAAAAAGGTGTTTTTGAGAAGAAGTATGAAAATATCGCTACTGGATTTTACACCTTTGTGCATGGCAATGAATATCAATCCTTTTATGTTGCTCCAGGAAAATCCATACGCTGGAGATTAAATACTAAAGCCTTTGATGAGTCTCTTGCCTTTACCGGTGCAGCGGCTAAGGAAAATAATTATCTTATTAAATTATTTTTAGAAACTGAAGTCAACAATAGAAAGATATTAAGTGAATACCAGCGTGAGCCTATAGATTTTAAAAAAATGATCGATAGTCTTACAAAACGCAGAATTAAAGATCTTGATAATCAAGGGAGAAATGATGATTTCTCAGCAGAGTTTATGGAAGGTGCTGCAAGAATTATCGAGTTCAATTCATGGACTAGATTAGAACGATATGCTTATACTCATTTTGGTAAAAATGAAATCTTAAAAAGCGATTTTTTACCTTCAAACTTTTATGCTCACCGCCATAAATTAAAAATAAACAATACAAAATTGCTTAACAAGTATACCTTTAGGCCTTATGTAAGCTCTTTAGTTTCTAATATTGCGCTCTACAATTGCGCGCTTAAACATGGTAGTGGTAAGCAAGTTGATCGCAATGGTTATGAGTACAAAAGTGAAAAACTTAGGGTGATAGACAGTCTATTTGATAATGAAACACTTAAAAGTTTGTTTGCTGCTACGGAAACAAAAAACTTTATAAGAAGTAGTAAAAAGATAGCTGAGATAAATAAAATCGTAGATCAATTTGTAGATCTTTCTCAAGACGAGAAGTTGAAAAATGAAATTACAAAAATGGCTGCTACCTATATCAGTCTAGATCCAGGAAACAAACTGCCAGATTTTGAATTGTATCAATACGACCAGAGCACGACTAAATTATCTGACCAGGTAAAAGGTATGAGCGTTTTATTTTACTGGTCTAACAAGAATGAGGCCTATGCGCTACGCATTCATAAAACGGTTAATGAATTAAGAGCTAAGTATCCAGAAATTAATTTTATAGGCATTAATTTAGATGATCCAGAAAGCAAAACATGGCGGGAGACCAGTTCTAAATTTGGTTTCAATAAAGCTTCAGAATTCCAGCTAGTTGATAAACAATCTATAAGCAAGCAACTGGCTTTAAAAAATGAAAATAGAAGTATGCTTATAGGATCTAAATTGATTATTCTAGATCCCAATATTAACTTATTTCATTATAAAATAGAGACTACACTGCTGGGTTATTTGAGCAGGTAATCATTTAGTAAAATTAAAATGTAAAAAAGAGCTTTTTCAGATTGAAAAAGCTCTTTTTTTAAGTAATGTTTTTATACTATTTGTTATGAGTTTCCTTTCTCATAATCTGCTAGGAATTTTGCAAGCCCTATGTCGGTAAGAGGATGTTTTAATAACCCTTCAATAGAAGAAAGTGGACCTGTCATCACATCTGCTCCTAATTTTGCACAGTCTATAACATGCATGGTATGTCTTACAGATGCTGCTAGAATTTCAGTTTCAAAACCATAATTATCGTAAATCATTCTAATTTCTGCAATGAGATTAAGTCCATCAGTACTGATGTCATCAAGTCTACCTATAAAAGGAGAAACGTAAGTCGCACCTGCTTTTGCAGCTAGTAAAGCCTGTCCAGGACTAAAAACTAGAGTTACGTTAGTTTTAATTCCTTTATCTGTAAAGTATTTACAAGCCTTTACACCATCTTTAATCATCGGTAATTTCACGACGATTTGATCATTAAGAGCTGCTAGCGCCTCTCCTTCTTTAACCATACCTTCAAAGTCGGTAGAAATAACTTCGGCACTTACATCACCATCTACCAGGTCACATATCTTTTTGTAGTGGTTGATAATATTTTCTTGACCAGTAATTCCTTCTTTAGCCATCAATGATGGATTAGTAGTAACTCCATCAAGGATTCCCATGTCTTGAGCATCGGCAATTTGATCTAAATTTGCGGTATCTATAAAAAACTTCATCGGTATATATTTACTGTTCAACTATTTTGTACAAAAATGAAGATTACAATTGTTAATTATTTACTTTTGATTGTTTTTTTTGCCTTTAGTTTTTAACATACTAACATCATGATCAAAATTACAAAGTACTCAGTTGTAATCATCTTGCTTTTTTTACTTACTACAAGTTGTGGATTATTTAGATCTATAGATTCTAACGATCCGTATCAAATAGACCCTACAACTCCACCGGGAACTATAAAACTTACCGAAAACCTATACATAGATCGCGTACCAGTTACTAATCTTATGTATAAAGAGTTCTTGAGTAATGTAGAAAATTACTGGTCACTGGAGAAACATGAAAAACTAAAGTCTTTTCCTAGATACGACCTTGATAAGGATAGCGTGTTCATTCCTTGGACAGGAAATACTAGATTGTTAATGGAAGTTACACATCAAGATCCACGTAAGATGCTAACGACTAAGTTGAGTATGGGTAATTACAGCAGCAGCCCATTTTTTCAATGGCATCCCGTGGTTGATATTTCAAAAAAACAAGCAGAACTCTACTGCTTATGGAGAACTGATCTAGCTAACTCTGTTTATGCAATAAAAAGTAAAAATAAATCTCAACGCGCTCGATTCCCATATAAAGTAAAGTACAGGCTACCTACACAAAAAGAAGTTGTAGCGGCACAAAACAAACTAGAAAGAGAATTTAAATTAACAAAGTACCAAGATCAAATTTATGCCTATACGGGCGATTTCAGCTTATTCAGAAGGATGCAAGATGATAAAAGTCAAATGACTATTATGGAAATAAAAGAGATAGCAAAAGATGGCATATATAATTCACTATTAGATCGCAGGTTAGAATATTATGATCAGGAAGAGTTAAAAACTGGTTTTAGATGTATTTGTGAAATTCTAGATGAAGATGATGACGTCGTACTTGATGATTAGCCAGTTTTCTTCTAACAACATAAACTGATCAATTTATATACTTTTCCATTGGCGTTTCAAAAGCTCAACACTTATATGGTTGTGTCTTCAATAGAAGTCACATGAAGTGAATAACACCTAATCATTTAACTGTTTTACCTGCTTTGCTTGATTAGCCTATATAATCATACTTTAGTTTAAAAAAGTCTTTTGCGTCATTATTTATTACAAGCAATTCCTTTTATAACATGTTCGCTTTTGCAAAGTATTCAATGACATCCCATTTCAATTTGTTACTCCATAAAGTTGGTTTTTGATCTCACTTTCGCGAAAGCGAGAACCTAAATTCTTTTCCTTCACAAGAAAAACCTGGAATACATATCAAGATATAGAATATAAAAAAACGGTTCACTAAACTGTTTATTATCCGTTTGAATATTCTGTACGAGCTATTTAAAATTATAACAATTATTTATGATAGTAATACTATTATAAAAGTGAGTATTACTTTAAATTTGCGCTATCGAATTTTAAAAAACATCAAATTGAAAAAACTAATTCTTATTATAATTATTTTTTCCAGTAGCATCAGTATTGCGCAAGTTGAAAGTTCTCAAACGGGCGCTTGGTATATGTATTTTTACAATACTAAGTTTAATAATTCGAATTGGGGAATTCAAGGAGATTTTCAATACCGAGACTGGCAAGGTCTAGGAGATATGGAGCAACTACTTTTGAGATCAGGTATTACTTACAGTCCTGATAATTCAAATATTACATTCACAGCAGGATATGCTAATATTACCACAGGGGAATTTGGCGAGTCAGACAATACAAGTAGTGAAAACAGAATCTATCAAGAAGCCTTATTACCTCAAAAATTAGGAGAACGTTTTTACATCACACACCGATTCAGGTACGAGCAGCGTTTTGTAGAAGACCAAGATTTTAGAACGAGATATCGTTATAATCTATTTTTCAACATTCCTATAAATCAAAAAGATTTATCTAAAAATGCCATCTATATCGCGTTATACAATGAGATTTTTATAAATGGTCAAACTGAAATAGGTGAAGGCAGAGAAGTAGAACTATTTGATAGAAATCGTACTTATTTAGGTGCAGGTTATGCGCTCACTAACAAATTGAGATTACAATTGGGCTGGATGAATCAAAAAACAGTAAACTGGGGCAAAGGCCAGCTGCAGTTCAGTTTACATCATACATTTTAACAACTAACTTTAAATTAAAAAAATGAAGAAAACGTTTCAATTATTTGTAACTGCATTAATCATGACTGGATTAGTCGCTTGTAATAAAAACACGGAAAAAGAAGTAACAACAGAAGAGATTCCTACTGTTGCTGTTCAAGAATTAGAAAAACCTGTTAAAAGCATTTTAACAGCCGAGGATCAAGCTGACATGTCTCCAGCAGAAATAATTGGCAGATTGAAAAAAGGAAATGAAAACTTTGTAAATAATAATCTAACCAGAAGAGATCATTCTGCGCAACGTGTAGAAGCGATGTTAGGACAGTACCCTAAAGCCATAGTTTTATCATGTGTAGATAGCCGCGTACCAGTTGAGGATGTTTTTGATTTAGGTATAGGTGATATATTTGTAGCGCGTGTTGCAGGAAATATTGAGAATGAAGATATGGTAGGATCGATGGAATTTGCAACGGCTGTTGCTGGTTCTAAGGTTGTGATAGTTATGGGGCATACCTCTTGTGGCGCCGTTAAATCTACTATTGACAAAGTGGATGCAACATCTCTTAATATGAATTCTTTAGCCGCACTACTTGAAAAGATTGAGCCTTCAATACAAGGTGTTGAAACTGATGGAGAGCGTAAATCATCTAACGTTAAATTTACAAACGATGTTATTGAAAAGAATGCCATACGAACTGTACAAGATATAAGAGACACGTCTCCAGTCATGGCACAAATGGAAGATAAAGGTGAAATAATCATAGTTTCAGCAGTTTATGACATGGAAACTGGAAAAGTTACATTTCATGATCATCACGATCATAATGGTAATCACTCTCATTAAAATTTTCACTTTATAAAATTTAAAACGCCCAAATTTGGGGTTTTTTCTTTGACTCTAAGTGGTAAAATAGTTTAGAAAGAATTAATATTATCCAGAATGCAGAATATTTATTATTGATACTTTTACAATCTTAAAACAGTCGAGATTCATGAGTCTTTTTTATCTAATTATAGGATTAGTGCTTTTAGTTATAGGCGGAGAGTTTTTAGTACGATCTTCAGTAGGATTATCATTGAAACTAAACTTATCTAAAATGATCATCGGTCTTACTGTAGTATCATTTGCAACCAGTGCACCAGAACTTATAGTAAGCATACAGTCTGCTTTAGATGGCTTATCAGGCCTTGCTTTAGGAAATGTTATAGGTTCAAACATCGCAAACATAGCTTTAGTATTAGGAGCTACGGCACTTATTGCACCACTCGCTATTGATAAAGATTTCTTCAAATTTAATTGGCCATGGATGATGGCTTTCAGTGTTTTATTATATGTTTTATTAATTTCAGGAAACAACTTAGTACGCTGGGAAGGAGCGGTTTTACTAGGTTTTTTAATACTGTTTATCATTCTATTATTGAGAAGAGCTCGTAAGAAACCAGAAGCTATAAATATAGAAGAAGAACTACAAGAAGCCGTATGGTGGAAAATTATTGTTTTTCTAATTCTAGGTGGTCTTGCGCTATGGCAAGGTAGTGAGTTACTGGTAAAAGGAGCTGTAGATATTGCAGCAAGTTTAGGCATTCCAGAAAGCATTATCGCCGTTTCTATGGTAGCCGTAGGAACCTCTGTTCCTGAACTTGCAGCATCGATCATAGCAGCTTTAAAAAAAGAGAAAGCTATTTCACTAGGTAATTTAATAGGTTCTAACATCTTTAATATAGGTTCTGTATTAGGTATCACAGCGATCATTCAACCTATTCAAATTGAAGAAAAAGGAATGGGCCTGCTTAACAATGATATATTCTGGATGCTAGGTATCGCTTTTCTATTGCTTCCTATGGCATTTTTACCTAAGTCCTATAAAATATCTAGGTACAAGGGCATCATTTTTTTAGGCGCATACCTTCTATTTATTTATTTAGCATTTTCCACCCTGTAAAAAACAGGGTTTGTTCATTAAATTATTATTAATTATTCATTACAACCTATATTTTTTTAGGGTACTAATAAATTAATACATTACTTTTGCAGCATCTTATAATAATAAACCATAATAAAGATGTCTACATTACGATTTCAAGCCTTAAAAGAAACCTTAGACCGCAAAGAAATAGCGGTAAATGAACCTGCTAGAAGAAGTGATATTTTCGGTAAGCACGTTTTTGATAAGGATTCCATGCGTCAGCACCTTAACAAAGAAGCTTATAAAAGTGTTCAAGATGCTATCGTAAACGGTAGTAAAATTGATCGCAGTGTAGCAGATCATGTTTCTACAGGAATGAAGGAATGGGCTATTCAAAATGGCGCTACACACTACACACACTGGTTCCAGCCGTTAACAGGTGCCACTGCCGAAAAGCATGATGCATTCTTTGAACTTGAAATGGATGGTACTGTACTAGAAAAATTTGGTGGTGGACAACTAGTTCAACAAGAACCAGATGCCTCTTCATTTCCTAATGGCGGAATAAGAAACACTTTTGAAGCTCGTGGATACACTGCTTGGGATCCTACATCTCCTGCATTTATTATGGGAACAACACTTTGTATTCCTACAGTATTTGTAGCCTATACTGGTGAAGCACTTGATTATAAAACACCGCTTTTGAGATCTTTGCAAGCTATCGATAGTGCTGCAACAGATGTATGTAAATATTTTGACAAAAACGTTACTAAGACTGTAGCTACTTTAGGTTGGGAACAAGAATACTTCCTTATCGATAGCGCGCTGGCAGACTCTCGTCCAGATTTACAACTGGCTGGTCGTACATTATTAGGCCACTCTTCTGCAAAAGGACAGCAACTTGACGATCATTATTTTGGTGCTATCCCTACTCGTGTATTAAATTTTATGCGCGATATGGAGACAGAATGTATGCTTTTAGGTATACCTGTTAAAACACGTCATAATGAAGTAGCTCCTAATCAGTTTGAGCTAGCTCCTATCTTTGAAGAAGCAAACCTTGCAGTAGATCACAACTCCTTATTAATGGATGTGATGAGAAAAGTTGCGTCAAGACATTTCTTTAAAGTATTGTTCCATGAAAAGCCATTTGCTGGTGTAAATGGTTCTGGAAAACACAACAACTGGTCACTAGCGACAAATACAGGTGTGAACTTACTTTCTCCAGGAAGTACACCTATGAAAAATTTACAGTTCTTAACCTTCTTTGTGAACACTATAAAAGCAGTTCACGATAATGAAGAACTGATAAGAGCTACCATTGCTAGTGCATCAAACGATCACAGACTAGGAGCAAATGAAGCGCCACCTGCAATTATATCTGTTTTCATCGGTTCTCAACTGACTAACGTATTAGACGAGCTAGAAAAAGTAACTGATGGTAAACTTTCTCCAGAAGAAAAAACAGATCTTAAATTAAATGTAGTAGGTAAAATTCCAGAAGTAATTCTAGATAATACAGACCGTAACCGTACATCACCATTTGCCTTTACAGGTAATAAATTTGAATTACGTGCCGTAGGTTCTACTGCAAACTGTGCTAATCCAATGACCGTACTTAATGCCATTGTTGCACAACAATTAATTGAGTTTAAGGCAGAAGTTGATGCACTTATTAAAGACAAAAAGCTTAAGAAAGACGAGGCGATTTTCAACGTATTACGTGAATACATCAAGCAGTCTAAGAAAATCCGTTTTGAAGGAGATGGATATGGAGAAGCTTGGGAAAAGGAAGCTAAAAAACGTGGCTTAAGCAATAATAAAACTACTCCTGACGCTCTTAAAGCTAAGGTTTCTAAAAAGTCGATTAAGCTTTTTGAAGACCTAAACATTATGAGCAAGATCGAGTCTGAGGCTCGTTATGAAATTGAGGTAGAAGAATATGCAATGCGCATACAGATCGAGGGACGTATCTTAGGAGACGTTGCACGCAATCATGTAATTCCTACCGCTGTTAAATACCAAAATAGATTAATTGAGAACGTAGTAGGCTTAAAAGAAATCTATGGTAAAGATTTCAAGAAAATGGCCAAAGAGCAAATGATTCTTATTGAAGAAATCTCTGAACACATCGAGAAAATCAACAAAGGAATTACTGAAATGACTGATGCTCGTAAGAAAGCAAACAATGCAAAAGATGCCGAAGAAACAGCAGCGCTTTATTGTGATGAAGTAAAGCCATTCTTTGACGAGATCCGTTACCACTGCGATAAGTTAGAATTATTAGTAGACGACGAAATGTGGCCACTAACTAAATATCGTGAGTTACTTTTCACTAGATAATTCACTTTTATTTTATAAATTACAAAGCCTTAGAAAATTAATTTCTAGGGCTTTTTTAATAATTCCGCTTTCGCGAAAGCGGAATAAAAAACTTACTATGCTATACAAACTGCTAGTGACTGTTTCTATCTTTTTGATTGCTATTACATCCTCAGCTCAAGAAACTGATAACGTAGAAACAACCTATTATTTTGACACTTTGTTAGAATATGATGAATATCACAAAAAGAATAAAAAACACTATAAACGATTTATTCTTTTAAACTCTAAAGATACTATTAGAGAAAGGAGTGTTGTTGTTTATGATCAGAAAGGTGTTTACAATCTAGAGTTTAATAATTATGGATTTATGATGAAAACCATAGTTACAGAAGGATTTATAGCAAAAAAAGATTCACTAGTAATTAAAAAGGAAACAAATACTGCTTTCGCTGATTCTGTAATCAGAACCAAAAACAAACCTCTTTTATCTACTGAAATCAAATCACGCTATAATATAAAAAAGAAAATTAGTAAAGTAAAAGCAAGTACAAATCTCACTCATAAAGAAAAAGATTTTACTATAAATAAAACACGACTTGTTTTTGATCATAACTATGAAATGTTTTCAACCGCATCATTCACTAATTATTACAAAGAAATTATTGAACAAAATAACAATTTAACGAACGGTATTCTAATCGAAAAAGAATACTTCGACTATTATGTTCAATCAAAAGTAAAATTGAAATTCATTTCATTGCAATCTGTCGATATTAAAATCACATTAAAAGAGAATTCAAAAAGGTTATTACAGTCAATACCTTTTAATGAATTGAAGGTTCAATAATGATATCTAACTGCTTTCTATTTTTGAAATTTTATCTCTTAACAACCTCTTCATACTTTTTCCTAAATTATAACTACGATATACTAACTACTACCTACTAACTCAGTAAATTTGCAACATGAGCCAAGACATTTCTAAAAGATATGCACAGCGTGGTGTGAGCGCTGGCAAAGAAGACGTACATAATGCGATTAAGAACGTAGATAAAGGATTATTTCCACAAGCCTTTTGTAAAATCGTTCCAGATTCTCTTACAGGATCAGAAGATCATTGTTTAATCATGCATGCAGATGGTGCTGGGACTAAATCCAGTCTCGCTTATATGTACTGGAAAGAAACTGGCGATATCTCTGTCTGGAAAGGCATTGCTCAAGATGCGTTAATCATGAATGTGGACGATTTACTTTGTGTAGGTGCGACAGATAACATTCTTCTTTCTAGCACCATAGGAAGAAACAAAAATTTGATTCCTGGCGAAGTAATTTCAGCCATCATCAATGGTACCGAAGAACTTATAGCAGATCTTAAATCTCACGGCGTAGAAATCATTTCCACCGGTGGAGAAACGGCAGATGTTGGTGATCTTGTGAGAACTATCATCGTAGATTCTACCGTAACCGCTCGTATGAAACGCAGTGATGTGGTAGATAATGCAAATATAAAAGCTGGCGATGTGATTGTTGGGCTTTCGAGCTCAGGACAAGCCACTTACGAAACTGAATACAATGGCGGAATGGGTTCCAACGGGCTTACCAGCGCTAGACACGACGTATTCAATAAAAGTTTAAAAGAAAAGTATCCAGCGAGTTATGACGCAGCCGTTCCAGAAGATTTGGTATATTCTGGTTCAAAAAACTTGACTGATGCCGTAGAAGGAAGCGTTCTCGATGCTGGTAAATTAGTCCTGTCTCCTACTCGTACTTACGCACCTATCATCAAGAAAATATTGAGCGATGTGAACCGTGAAGATTTGCACGGTATGGTACATTGTTCTGGTGGCGCTCAAACTAAAATTCTACATTTCGTAAAAGACTTGCATATTATAAAAGATAATATGTTTGAATTGCCACCGCTATTTAAAATGATTCAGGAAGAATCTGGTACCGACTGGAAAGAAATGTACCAGGTATTTAATATGGGACATCGCATGGAACTCTATGTGAATGAATCTATTGCTCAAGAAATCATTGATATTTCCCACTCATTTAACGTAGATGCAAAAATCATAGGCCACGTTGAAGCTGCAGATTCTAAAAAGCTTACTATCGATAGTGAATTTGGGGTTTTTGAATATTAGAAATTAAAATGTTTATCACGCTGAGCTTGTGAAAGTGCTTTCTAGATAAGCTACTCATCTGTGACAAACTAAGTAGGGCTAATCGTTTTTAAGTATTTCTTTGACCTTTTTCAATTTTGGCTCAATATAACGTGTACAAAACGGAGCCTCAGGTCTCGTTTTGTAATAGTTCTGTATAGATGCTCTAGAAGGCTTGAAGGCGTGAAAAGGTAATATTTGAGTAATGAAATTTTTATTTCGCTTTCGCGAAAGCGAGATCATAACAGCCTCTACGCTACTTTTCATCTCTGGATCAAAATAGTAAATCGCGCTGCGGTAATCCTTTCTACGACTATGTTGTTGAGTGGACGCATGCGTTTGTAAATGAATGTCAATTAAGTTTTCCAGATCAACATCATTAGAAAAATGCACAAGGACAGCTTCACTCATAGTATTATATGGCGCCTGGCTAGAAATATAGCCTTGCTCTACAAGGCTTACACCGGTGACAGCCTGAAAAACAGCCTCAGTACACCAGTGACAGCCACCACCTAATCCTATCTTATACCTGTTTTTCATTAAATGTATTATAGTACAAAATTACGAGCAAATTCCGTATTTTCGCAGCACTTGAAATAGACCATGATAGATAAATTAAATATTGTAAAAAATCGTTTTGACGAGGTAAATGACTTGATCATACAACCTGATATAATTGCAGATCAAAAACGATACGTACAACTTACTAAAGAATATAAAGATCTTAAAAACCTAATGGATAAGCGTGAAGAGTACATAACTCTTACTGCAAATCTAGAAGAAGCACAAGAAATTATTGCAGACGGTAGCGATGCCGATATGGTAGAAATGGCTCAAATGCAATATGATGAGGCTAAAGAAGCTATTCCTGCACTGGAAGAAGAAATAAGAATGATGCTTGTCCCTAAAGATCCAGAAGATGCAAAAAATGCCGTTATGGAAATACGTGCTGGTGCTGGTGGAGATGAGGCAAGTATTTTTGCTGGTGATCTTTTTAGAATGTATGAAAAGTATTGTTCTTCAAAAGGATGGTCTACTAGTATCGTAGACACAAGTCATGGAACTAGTGGCGGTTACAAAGAAATCATCATGGAAGTAAACGGTGAGGACGTTTATGGAACCTTAAAGTTTGAAGCTGGAGTACACCGTGTACAACGTGTTCCTCAAACCGAAACTCAAGGTCGTGTGCATACAAGTGCAGCAACAGTAATGGTACTTCCAGAGGCTGAAGAATTTGACGTAGAACTGGACATGACAGAAGTCCGCATCGAGCGCACCACTTCTACCGGACCTGGTGGACAGTCTGTAAATACAACCTACTCTGCGATTAAATTACACCACGAGCCTACAGGAATGATCGTAAGCTGTCAAGACCAGAAATCTTCTCACAAGAACTTAGAGAAAGCTTTAAAGGTATTACGTTCTCGTTTATATGAAATGGAGCTTGCAAAAAAGATGGAAGCCGACTCAGAGAAACGTAAAAATATGGTGAGCTCTGGTGACCGAAGTGCCAAAATTAGAACCTACAACTATCCACAGGGACGTGTTACAGACCATAGAATCAACCTGACATTATACGATCTTGATAACATTATCAACGGTGATATTCAAAAAATCATTGACGAGCTACAACTGGTCGATAATACTGAAAAATTAAAAATGAGTGAGGAAGGACTGTAACCTTACAAAAAGCTAATCACTTTATAAGCAACTAAAATATATCAATTGGTCAATTGTCAAACTGAGCTTGTCGAGGTTGGCTTTGCAACTCAATAACCAAACAACCTAATGACCTTATCTAACCTCACCACCCAAATCAAAAATAAAAATTCCTTCCTATGCGTAGGACTAGACGTTGATCTTGATAAAATACCTGCTCATTTATTAAAAGAGGAAGATCCTATTTTCGCTTTCGCGAAAGCAATAATAGACGCCACTCATGATCTTTGTGTTGCTTATAAACCTAATACGGCTTTCTTTGAAGCTTACGGTGTTAAAGGCTGGCAGGCATTAGAAAAGACCATAAACTACCTCAACGAGAACTATCCTAACCATTTTACTATTGCAGATGCTAAACGTGGTGATATAGGAAACACTTCGACACGGTATGCCAAAGCTTTTTTTGAAGATTTAAATTTTGATAGTGTCACGATCGCTCCTTACATGGGGAAAGATTCGGTAGAGCCGTTTCTTGAATTTGAGGATAAATTTGCCATTTTATTAGCATTAACCTCTAATCAAGGTGCTTTTGATTTCCAGACTAAAACTGTTGATGGTAAACCTCTCTATCAAGAAGTTTTAAAAACAGCTTCACAATACAAAAATAGTGACCGCTTGATGTACGTAGTAGGCGCTACAAAAGCTGAGTACCTTAAAGAAATACGTGAGATCGTTCCTAATTCATTCCTGCTTGTTCCAGGTGTAGGAGCGCAAGGTGGTAGTCTAGAAGAAGTGGTGAAATACGGTAAAAACGATCAAATAGGTTTACTAATCAATTCTTCTCGCGGTATTATCTATGCTTCAAACGGAACTGATTTTGCTAAAGCAGCAAGAAGTAAAGCATTAGCATTGCAACAACAAATGGCTGAGTTGATTTAGAATCATTTAAGAATCACTTTATTTATTATCCCAGCGTCTCGGCCCCATTTTCCCGCGGACATTTCCTTAAAGGGGAAACCTATTTAAGACTCCTTTCCTTAGAAAATGAAAGGTGGGCAAAGTGCGCGGCAGCGAGTTTTGGTCGGAAAGGTTGAAAGATGCTAGAAATTGTTCTACTTAACTTTTATAAAGCGATAAACTAGTATTTCTGCGCTTTAGGGTCTAGAAATGAAACGCTGTATTAAAATCGAGAAAGATCATAGCAGATCCTGAATAAATTTTGGAACTAATTTTCTTATTTTAATTCTAAATTATTACAACCAAAATTTTTCAGGATGATAGTGAATACTTAATTCCTAAAGACCATAATCAAACGATCTGATGTTTTTTCATCATAGTCTTCAAGATGATAGTTGCCGTAAACATCTATTAAATCTAGACCAGCTTCTTTAAAATAGCTTTGAAAATCTTCTAAAGTGAGCGCACTTACTCTTTCAGTAAAATGATAATCGTGGTCGTTGTCACTAAATTTGATGTCTTTGTAAATAAAACCATCTTCAAAACGTCTAGAATTGTAAAATGTAATTCCTTCTTCAGTTTTGGAGTTTTGAGCTACCAGATTTTTGATCACATAATTTGAGTTCATAAAATCTATAACTCCATATCCGCCAGGTTTTAAATTTTCCTTTATCGCCTTTATCGTCTTTAAATTGTCTGCTGCATCATCAAAATACCCAAAACTGGTAAATAGATTAAAAACCGCATCAAATGTTTGATCATAAGGAACGGTCATGTTATGAACGTGAAACTCGATGCGAGAAGCATCGATAGGACTTAGAATGTCATTTGTAGCATTATTGGATCCTTGAGATGAAGATTTTCTTAATTCCGCTTTCGCGAAAGCGATACTACTTTCAGACAAATCTACTCCAGTTACACGATATCCCAGCTGGTTTAAATACATGCTATGACGACCACGACCACAAGCTAAATCCATGATATGAGCATTATTATGTAATCGTATACGTTGTGTCAACCGCTGCATAAAAGCACCAGCTTCTTTATAATCACGGTCGCGATAAAGAATGTGATAATATGGTGTGTCAAACCAATTTGCGTACCACTGATCTGATGTGTTTGCATTGCTCATAGACCGCAAAAATACCTTAATTTTGCCGTTCAAATCTCATGATGATGTCCCAAAATTTTAAGATGATTGCCAAAACGCTTTTTGGCCTAGAAGAAGTGCTAGAAAAAGAGTTGCGACAACTAGGTGCAATGAATATAAAGCGTGGTGTACGCATGGTAGAGTTTACTGGTGACCAAGGTTTTATGTACAAAGCAAATATGATGTTGCGTACAGCGATAAGGATTCTGAAACCTATTTATAGCTTTAGAGCACGCACCGAAGTAGATTTGTATGATGGGATTTATCAGTACGACTGGTCCAAGCACTTGACTCATCATGATTCTCTCGCGGTTCATGGTACGATTGCATCACAATATTTTAATCACAGTCAGTATGTGGCGTTAAAGACTAAAGATGCGATTGTAGATCAAATACGTAATAAAACAGGACAACGACCAGATGTAGATACAAAACATCCTGATTTAAGAATTTCTGTGCATATTAATGATCAAAATGTAGATGTATCACTAGATACAAGTGGCGATCCATTATACAAACGTGGTTATAGAGATAAAACTAATGTCGCTCCTATTAATGAGGTGCTTGCAGCTGGAATTATACTGTTGAGTAACTGGGACCAGCGTTCTACTTTTATAGATCCTATGTGTGGTAGTGGAACGATAGCCATAGAAGCGGCCATGATAGGTGCTAATATTGCTCCAAATATTAATAGACCTGAATTTGGCTTTGAGAAATGGCCCGATTATAACAATGAATTATTTGAAAATATTCAAGCAAGTTGTTTGAAGAAAATGCGCGAATTTGACGGTAAAATTATCGCTCGAGATGCAGATGGATACACGATTGAGAAAGCAAAGGAAAATGTAAAAAATGCTAATCTCGAAGATTTTATCGAGTTGGAAAAAGGTGATTTCTTCAGAGACCATCAAAGTGCTAGTGCATTCTTGATGTTTAATCCGCCGTATGATGAGCGTATTTCTGTAGATGTGGAAGAATTTTATAAGTCTATAGGTGATACTTTAAAACAACGTTATGCTGGTTCTACTGCATGGATGATTACTGGAAACCTAGGAGCGCTAAAGTTTGTAGGATTGCGTCCATCGCGTAAGATCCAACTATACAATGGTAAAATAGAAGCTAAACTTGTAAAATACGAGATGTACAAGGGAACAAAGAAGTTACATAAAGTACGTGATCGTGATGAGATAAAGTAGTCTCTGTGTATTTGAGTTGCTGAGCTGTGAATTTCACTCTCGCACAAACTTCATTTTAACTAAATTTGCGATAAAACCAGCAGATCCCTGTTAAATTTGGAATTGGCTTTTTAATTTAATTATTCATCTCGAGCCAAATTTTCTGGGATGACTCATAACTGATAATGAATTTACTTTTACCTTTTCTTGCTGTTCTATTGGGATTTGTTGCGGCTATAGTTATCAAGCCTCAGTCTGCAAATCGTATGAAATTGTTGCTGGCTTTTTCTGGTGCTTTTTTATTGAGCGCGGTTGCAAGTGAGTTTTTACCAGAGATCTATGGAACTGGAGAAAGTACTTATGCTGCCTATCTTATGGGTGGAGTTTTTTTACAAATTATTCTAGAGTTCTTTTCAAAAGGTGCAGAGCATGGACATTTGCATGTGAATAAAAATGTGAGCGTTTTTCCTTATTTGCTTTTTGGTAGTTTGTGCTTGCATGCCTTTCTAGAAGGAATGCCACTGCAGGAAAATCATGGGCACGATCATAATCATGGAATGGGAATGCTTTATGGAATAGCCGTTCATAAAATCCCAATTGCTTTTATACTAACCTCATTTTTACTGAAAAGTAACTTTGCTAAATATAGAACCGTTTTAATTATACTATTTTTTGCAGCTATGTCGCCGCTAGGAAGTCTCGCTGCTGGAAATATTGGATTTATTCAAGAGGTGATGTTACCTATTAAAGCTCTAGTCGCTGGTATTGTACTGCATGTTTCTACAACGCTGATTCTAGAAGCTAGTGAGAATCATAAATTTAATCTAGCAAAGATTTTAGTAATGGTAATAGGTGCTGTGTTGGGATTTGTGTTGTAGAATTAAATTCCCTACTCTACGTAAACCTCAATAACTTTAGCAGCTTGAGTATCTAAAAATACTTTTTGTGCATTTGCTGGAATAAGAACCGTTTCTCCTTTATTTACTTTTTCTATACTACCGTTGATATGTATTTCAAAAGAGCCTTCTACACACATATAAATCACAAAAGAATCTTTAGAACTATAATCTACAGATGTAGGTTGATTTAAATCCATAACTGTGGATGTAAAATAAGGACAACTGGCTAGAACTTTAGACTTGCTACAAGAACTGTTTTCTGTTGATGGGTTTGCTGCTGCTTCATCTCTTTTTACTGCTTTAATTGATTGCTCTAAATGCAACTCTCTTCCTTGTCCTGAGGTATCTACTCTATCCCAATCATAAACTCTGTAAGTAATGTCAGATGTTTGCTGAATCTCTGCTGCGAGAACGCCTGCTCTTATCGCATGGACTTTACCTGCTGGAATAAAAAAGGCATCTCCTTTGTTCACTTTTTGTTTGTTTAAGATTTGATCTACGTTGTCTTTTGTAATCGCTCTCAAAGAGTTGGTAGTTACTTTCTCGTTTTTAAAACCATTGATAATGGTAGCATCTTCTTCTCGATCCATGATGTACCACATCTCTGTTTTACCAAAAGAATTGTGCTCTGCTTGAGCCATTTCATCATCTGGATGCACTTGTACAGAAAGATCTGTGTTGGCATCGAGGTATTTAATCAACAATGGAAATTCGTTTCCAAACTGTCTATAGTTCTTACTTCCTACAAAGTTTTGTTTGTGATTTTTTATTAAATCTGTGATGCTGCAACCTTTATAAACTCCATTATTCACTACAGATATATGACCTTCTACTCCTGATATTTCCCAGCTTTCTCCGATGGAGTCGCTAGTTGATTTTTTATTAAGAAGTGACTTTAATTTTGTTCCACCCCAAATTTTTTCTTGTAAAATAGGTTCGAATTTTATAGGATAAGTAGTCATGATCTAATGTTTTAATGATTAGTAAAAGTTTATGCGGCAATAGAAAATTCAGTTGATGTTGGGTTCAAATCAAAAGGACCTCCGTAAATGTTATGAATTGTATCTGCTTTTCTCATCACATTGTAGCTAAGCCAGATTTGTGTCAGTTTTGCAGGGATGATTAAAGCGTCTTTTGTTCCTAATTTAGAATCGTCTACATGAACCCATCTCATTAATGGTTGCTCGGTAATTCTTTTCATCACATTCTCTGATCCTAAATGTCTTTTGAGTCTCAAGAAAATTTCTACATCAAATAACCACTTGCTTAAAAAAGCATCTTTATAGATCACAGGTACTATATCTTTTCTAAAAACCTTTGCACCGCATTGCGTGTCTCTAATAGACATGCCTAGAATAAGAAGGATGAATTGTTTGATGAATTTTGATAGAACGTTCCTCATAAAGTCACGTTCTATCTTACTGCTTCCTCCAGAATTTCTTGAACCAAAAACCATAATTTTGTTCTCTTTCTCTAAAGTTTTTACTAGATCTTTGAAATCTTTAAAGTCGGTAGAAAGGTCTGCATCAATAAAGCCTATGTTAGATATGTAAGGCTGACTATATAAAAAACGTGCTCCAGCTCTAACAGCCGTTGCTTTACCAGAGTTCTTTTTTACATCAATGACACTTATAGACTGCGGCGCCTGATCTTTCATAGCATAAAGCACATTTAAAGTATCATCTTTACTACCGTCATTTACAAAGCATAAATGATAGTCTTCATTTTCTTTAATAAAAGAAACAAATGCTTCTTGATCCAGTCGTTTCTCTTCGTTGTAGCAAGGGATTATAATTCCAGTTTTCATGTGATATATTTTTAAGTTGTTATCAATTACACTGCAAACATATCTCGCTAACGCACCTCAAAACGGCGATTTTCGATGGATGAACAAGAACTATAGACAGAAACCACTCGTCGATAGATGTACCATTTATCGAAAGATTTATCTTTACATCGTCCAAAGATTCAGTACTTTTCAAGACCTTAATGAAGACGTCAAAAACAAATAAATACCTCATCACTGCCGTACTGCTAGGAATTATATTCCATGGTACCTCTATGTTCTTTACAGTGGAGCGTACTTATGATGCCTTGATACATTTGTTTTTTGCAAATCATTATGCTACCAGCTGGTTTGAGCCGTGGAGTTATAGCTGGTATACTGGATTTACCGTTATGGGATATCCGCCGCTGGTACATCAAACTATCGGAGTGCTTTCTTTAATCGGTGGTCTTAAATTTGGGATGTTTACCGTTGCTTTATTAGGCGTTGTCTTGTTTATAACAGGAGTCTATCGATTTACCAAAGTCTTGATTCCGAATGAAAAAGTTGCCGGATATGCAGCTATCATGGCGGTATTTTCTTCCTGTTTTGTAGAAACCTTGCATATTTTTGGACAGCTGCCTAGTATTATTGGAATTTCCATTCTCATGCATGCCTTGCCCGAAATCTATAAATGGCTCAAAACGGGAAAGAAAATCGCACTTTTCAAAGCTCTAGCCTTACTAGCTGTTACGGTGACTTCTCATCACGTCACTCCTATTTTTGGAATGGTGTTTTTTATTTTCCCTTTGATAGGTACGGTGATCATGGATGCGGCACGAGAGCAAGTACATAGCAATAAGGAAATTACTTTTTCCGCTTTCGCGAAAGCACTCTGGAACAAACTGAGACGTATCATCACATTTGGTGCCTGTTCATTAATCCTTATTATAGGTTGTATCCTACCTTACTGGATCAATACCAAAAACAACCCTATTACTCAAGTACCTATACCTCACGGTTCTAGAGATAATTTTCTAGAAGTGACCTCTTCTGGACTTGTGTTTTTTGTTATTCCATGGGGAATTTTAATGGTGTTTCTACCCTACTTTTTATATAGATTTTATAGTAAGCGACTTCTGTTTTTCGGTTTTTCATTCAGCTTGTTATTTATTTTAGGAACTGGAGGAACGACTCCTATACCGCTCAAGTTATTAGGGGAAAATGCTTTTAACATCCTCACTTTAGACCGTTTTACCTTATGGGCATCGATCATGGCGTTGCCGTTATTTGGTGAATTTTGTTATCGTTTCACAGATGGCGATTATAAAGAAATCTTGCAAAGAAAATGGGGCGCCATTGTGCATCGAGCCACTGGCGGATTTCTTGCCGTTGCCTTTATTTTTATGGCTGTCTTTACCATCACACTAGGTAAATTTAGACCTAGCCAGCCCGACGAGATCAACATGCAACCTATAGTGAACTTCTTAAATGAAGATGACCATGATAAATGGCGTTATTTACCTTTGGGATTCGGTGATCAAATGGCATGGCTATCTGCACAGACTAATGCGACTACGGTGGACGGTAATTACCACTCGGCAAGAAGATTGCCAGAGCTTACTTCTAGAGCTGTAGAACGACTAGAAAACTCCAAATACCGAGGTATTGAAGGGTTAGGTTCTTTGCAACAATTTCTTACCGTACCAGAAAAATTTCATTTGAAATATGTTTTTTCTAATGATAAATTTTATGATCCACTACTCTACTTCACCGGTTGGCACCGATTAAGCTTATTAGAAAATGGAATTACCGTCTGGGAAAAAGCAGGAATCTCGCCATTACCAAGTATTTTACCTAAAGATGATGTTCCCTTATTTCAAAAATTAATGTGGGGAATTATACCATTTTCTACAGTTGTGATTTCTATATTCTTGTATTTAGGAAGTATGCTGTTCTATTCTTACAGGAAGAAAGAAAAGAAGCGTCTCTATATATATGAAAACGGACCTGAAACACAGAAAGGTCAAGGATGGTTATACGGGATCTCCATATTCTGGTTAGGTGTTATGATTGTACTAGCTAGTATTATGGTGTATGGAATTTACGTTGAGAAGTCAGTACAATTGACTCCAGAAAGTGTAGTAACCGCATATTATGATGCGATAGATTTTAAAGAATTTGAAAGAGCCCATTCTTACATCTATCCTGCAAGTGAAAAAGATATCTCGCAGTTCATGCTAGAAGTATCTGTTACTGATGGTTTACTGAGCTCTTATGCAAAAATGGACAGTATCGCGGTAACCGTTGTCGACCAAAATGAATCCACCGTAAAAGCCATTGCAAAAATCAAATGGATTACACCTCTTAAAGAAATCCAGACCACAGATACACTTTCTATAACAAAGAATAAAGGAGATTGGTTTATCGTTCCCGAAGAAGTAGATCCTGACATCCCACCAGATCAATTGATGTTTGAAAGCGGAACGCGATTTTTTAATCATGGAAAACGTAAAATCACTTCAGAACAAACCTTTCATGAAGATGTGTTGAAACAACCTGTTGTAGAAGTTACTACGGCCAAAATGATACAGCGCGATTCTACTTTCTATATTGTGGGATCTATTCAAAATGTAGATAATATTCCAGCAGATATTGCCGTAACTGGAGCTTTGTATGACCGCGACAATAAAGAAATAGCGCGATATAATTCACAAGATATCGTGAAACATAAATTACTACCCAAGGAAACAACTCCTTTCCTGATTCAATTTGACATTACTTATGATGAGGAAAAGTTATACCAAGTGCCTTCTAATTTTGAAGTGCAAGTAAAAGCAAATGTCGCTACTACAGATTTGTATCAAACCGTTGCTCCTTCACAGATTGACATTAATGAATCGCAATTAAATGGATTTTTATTTAACCCTAGTATTGAAGCAGCGACTATACCACAACTACTCATCAGCTATTATAATGAGAACAAGGAATTGATCTGGACTGAGGCAGTTTATATAGATGAAAGTGTGCGCCCACAACGCAAAAGACCGTTTTCTATATTATTAGAAGATCTAGAACTGCCTATCGTGCTTGCATCTCATCTCGATAATGTATCTATCAACGGATTGCCTAATCAAAGTATTTCTGATAAAGTGCATCCTAATAGAAATAAGTCTGGTGAGAAGGAGTTTCTACTACCTGTTGATAATAAACCTTATTCCTTTATCTCGATAACTACTAACGCCTATATAGGGAATCCGCGATGAGAAAGTTAGTTAGCAACATAACGTTTTGGGCTCTTATCGTGATGACAGCGATCATCTATTCTTGTTCAGAAAAGCAAAAAATAGAAAAAACCGCCATCGCCGCCGACGCTTTTAAAATAGTCACACCTATTGATCAAGTGGTGACTAAAAACGGAATTAAAATTAAATTTCAGTCCTATAATAATGATGACTTTGAACTACTAGAGTTTGTCGTATCAGGAACCTACGGAACTACAGTTTTAAAACCTCAGCTCCATCAAGATCAGTTAGCTATTCACATTCCAGAAGTTATTTCTCAACACTCCGGAATTATAGAATGGAAACTTATTGCGGGAGAAACAACCTTAGAACGAGGTTCTTTTAAGTTATTACCTAATATCAAACAACTTAAAACCGTAGAGAATTATGTCGGGCCGCGCAGTATTATTGCAAATGAGCGCGATTACACCATGTTGGTGAGCATTCCTGTAGACAGCCTAGATAACATGTTACCAGATCAAACAGTTGTTCAAATGAGCAAGCAGTTCAAAGGCGATATTACTACTACTACAAAGAAAATTCAATCTGGATTTGCCTGGCAGCGCATTCCAGCGCCGTTGACCACTGGTAGATTAATCACTGGAAGTACGTTGCAACAAATTTCTTCTAAAGAACTGGTCGTGGACATTTTTCCAGACATCGCTGTTCCGTTTAAAATTACTAAATCCAGTAACCATAACTATGCTGACGGTAATGAAATTATAATTTTACAAACCGATCAAATAAAAGATTCACATGGTAATATTATGACCGAT
This sequence comes from Nonlabens dokdonensis, assembly GCF_002162835.1. Taxonomy (GTDB): domain Bacteria; phylum Bacteroidota; class Bacteroidia; order Flavobacteriales; family Flavobacteriaceae; genus Nonlabens; species Nonlabens dokdonensis_B. The sequence continues at coordinate 2,993 of NZ_MAAX01000073.1, read as the reverse complement.
GGGACTTTAGTTACTTTTTTCATTAAAGATGACCATGACAACAGCTGGCAAACTACGGCAAGTACCGTTAATGGTTACGCTTTCGCGAAAGCGTTACATCCACAAGCACCATCTACCTGGACGGTAAAAGGAGTGATCAATGGAATGGTAGAAAGTCCAGAATTAAACATCACATTTAAATCCATCATTGATGAAATACCTTTTTCTTTTTCAGAAAATAAAATAGTTACTATAGGACCGTTAACCAGTTATTTAGGACAACTCGTTCCAGATGGAATTCCGGTACAATTAAAAATTGATGGCAGCGAAATCATTTTAAAAACACATAATGGTATATCGACGTACACCTTTGACACAAAAATAATTGAGCCAAATACCTATGATATCCAGATCAAAACTTTAGGAATAACGACCACCAAATCTATAGAGCTGAAGTGAAAAAAAACAAACTTCTATATCGATCATTTATCATTATTGCTTTTCTAGCGGTTAATGCTGTAATTATATACGGAATCAGTCAGGTGATCGCATATCTCAATACTGGTGCAGATACCTCAAAAATGTTGCACTTAGATCTTGCTCGTACAGACTATTACTTGCCTGAGGTAGCCTGGGAAAACATTGACAATCCAGGAAGACCTTTGGAACCTGCAAATCAGCTAAAAATAGAACAAGATTATCTAGACGCGTGGTACGTTAAAAATCTAGCTTTAGAGAACAACAACAATGATGGAGTTTATGATCATTATACGGAAAGTGCTCGAGAAAAAGTAAATGCATTAATTGAGTACAATGCCGCTCAAGAACTTCAAATTAAATCCACAACTTTAAGCCATAACATTTCTCTAGAATTTTATAGCGCCGATGGAACCATCGCTGTGTTAACTGATAGAAATGTAACTGGAATTGAGAAAATTTACCACAACAACCAGTTTATAAATGAGCGAGAGTTTAATGAAGACTATAGAATTATTCTACTTCTAGAAGATGGATTCTGGCGTGTGCGTCATTTTGAAAAGCTAGCTATAAATGAAGTGGAGACTTATAATCATACGATTCCGCTGGAGATAGAAATGATCAAAGGTGTTAATTATTATCCGCAGGCGCATCCTTGGGACACGTTTAATGAAGCTGTTGATTCTACGCTGCTGGCTGATGATTTTAAAATCATAAAAGAATTGAACTTAAATACGATACGTGTTTTTGTAGGTTATGAAGATTTTGGTAAAGCAAATGTGGATCTAGAAAAGCTGAGAAGATTAAAAATACTTCTCGATCAGGCTCATAAAGCCGACTTAAAAGTGATGATCACGCTTTTTGATTTCTATGGTGATTATGAAATGAAAAACTGGACACTGACAAATAAACATTTAAGAGCTATTGTAAATGAGGTTAGAGATCATCCAGCAATTCTAGCATGGGACATTAAAAACGAACCCAACCTAGATTTTGAAAATCGTGGAGAAGAAATTGTACTTTCTTGGTTATCGCAAACCATAAAAGCCGTTAAGAAAATAGATTCCATTCACTCAGTAACTATAGGTTGGTCCAATACTAAATCTGCGTTGCATTTAGAAAATGAAGTTGATTTTATTTCTTATCATTATTATGAAGATATCGATGACTTAAGCGCTTCTCACAAAGCCATAGAAAATCAAACTTCAAAACCTGTTGTATTACAAGAAATAGGATTGCCTAGTTATAATGGTTTCTGGACACTTGATGGAAATAATGTTTATGATCAAGCCGAATTTTACGGTAAACTTCTTGAAACGCAAAAAAGAGATAGCGTGAACTATCTCTTTTGGACACTTTATGATTTTGACCATATCCCTACAGATGTGGCTGGTTCTTTACCATGGCGTAAGAATAAACAGGCGCATTTTGGGATTTTAAATTCTGATGGTATCAAGCCAGCTTATTTGTTGATTCAAAAAGATTGATTCATTTCTTAATTTAAGTAGCATAACTATTACTACCACTATTTATAAATAAAGATTTAAAAACAAAATGTCTTAATTGAATTAGTCTTTTCTGTTCTAGCTTCTTTCATTTTTTGCTTGATCAAAAAACGAAACAAAAAAATCAAGACTTAAGAACCTAGCACTAAAAATATCGCTTGCTGCGGCGCAAAAAAAAGGTTTATAGATATTTATATATTCAGTAGTTTAAAATTAAGTGATGGACTATTATGACTATTGAGATAGAAAGATTTTTGCTTCACCCTACGCTTCACTTCATTTTTTACGTTCTATGTTCTTAGGCCAGTAGTCATTTGAATAAGTATCTCAATATCAAACTATTGATATTCTACATACCAACTATTCGTGTTGGCATTGTCTGGATCTAATCGAGATGTTTATCTATACAAAAAAACATGCCAAGAGAAATACTTGGCATGTTAGATAGTAAATATTCCAAATCTTTACGCTGCAACAGCCATTTGAGTTGCAGTTGTTGACTGATTATTAAAAACGTTCAAATACATTTTTGTAATTACCGACATAGGTAATGCAGTCGCGGCTTGGTAATTAGTTTTTGCTATTTCATTTCTGTAGGCTTTATCAACCACTAGTTTTTCAATGGCAGCTGCAAGACTTTCTACACTTTCTGGTTCAAAGAACTCGCCCTTGTAACCTTCTTCTTTTACTAAGATGCTTAAATCTCCTAAATCCGGCATCACTACAGCTTTTCCATAACTACCAGCTTGATGTAATACGCCAGAGCTACCTGTCGTAGATGTATAAGGGAAAACCACCATTGCACTTTCTGAGAAGATTACCGGTACGTCTTCTTCTGCTACGTAGCCAGTAAAGGTAATATTAGAAACATGATTGTATTGCTTTTGAACATTTTCTAAGTAGCCTAAAGTATTAGGATTATCGGTTCCTGCGATCACAATTTCTAGATCTTGTCTCGTATTTGTTCTTACCAGTTCTACCGCTTCAATGAGTTTTTCTACTTTTTTATAAGTCCCAAACTTACCAAAAGTC